>NZ_JBBYXL010000016.1 GCF_039655865.1 Prosthecobacter sp. SYSU 5D2
CTGTTGCGCCGATGATAGTTGGGCGATAGGCCCTGCGAAAGTAGGTCGCTGCCAGTTTATACCCCCTCCTTCAGCAATGAAGCGAGGGGGTTTTTTATGACACCTTTTAATTGCATACCTAACAGATATACTTTATCGGGAATCACTCATGACACCTGACGAAATCCAATCCGCCAACCAGCAGCTCCAGGGAGCCACCCCACTTGAAATCATTCAGTGGGCCGTCAATCAGGCTCCTGATGCCTCCATTGTGACGACCAATTTCCGTCCCTATGAAGCGGTCATCCTACATCTGGCCACCCAAATTCAGCCGCAGATCCCAGCACTTTGGATTGACCATGGAACCAATCTTCCTGAGACCTATATCTTCGCTGAAAAAACTCGGGCTAAACTCAATCTGAATCTCAAACCTTACCTCCCCAAAATGACCGCCGCCCATTGGCTGGCGCTCAATGGCGGCCAGGTCCCCATGCCAGATGAAGTGGAGCGTGTGGAATCCTTCAGCCGCATCATGAAATTGGAGCCTTTCGAGCGCGGCATGACCGAGCTTGCCCCTAAAGTCTGGATCACTGCCCTTCGCAAAGAGCAGAATCCACAGCGCGCCGCCACCCTCCAGCCAGTCATGTGGGATGCCAAATTCCAGTGCCTGAAGATCAATCCCATCCTCGAATGGACCCCGGTTGAAATGGATGCCTACCTCGCCGAGCATGACCTCCCGAACGAGCGCACCTATTATGATCCCGCCAAAGGCGACGAAAAGCATGAGTGCGGTCTGCACGCCAAGCTGGTCACCGATAAGCAGTAATTTCCATCCTGATTTCTCCCGACGAATGTCCTCCATCACGCATCTTCAGTTCCTCGAAAGCGAAGCGATCTTCATCCTTCGTGAAACCGCCGCCCAGTTCCAGAAACCCGCGCTCCTTTTCTCCGGGGGCAAGGATTCAATTGTCATGGCCTGGCTTGCACGGAAGGCTTTTTATCCTTCCAAGCTCCCCTTCTCCCTGCTGCATGTGGACACCGGCCATAACTTCCCGGAGGCCATGACTTACCGTGACTGGTTCGTGGAGGAGATCGGTGCCCAGCTCGTCGTCGGCAGCGTGCAGAAGAGCATTGATGAAGGGCGTTCTCAGGAGGAGAAAGGCATCAACGCCAGCCGCAATAAATTACAAACCGTTACCCTCCTCGACACCATCGAAGAACACCAGTTCGATGCCTGCCTTGGTGGCGGCCGGCGCGATGAAGAAAAAGCACGCGCCAAAGAACGCTTCTTCAGCCATCGCGATGAGTTCGGCCAGTGGGACCCCAAGAACCAGCGCCCGGAGCTCTGGAACATCTTCAACGGCCGCAAGCATTTCGGCGAGCACTTCCGCGTCTTCCCGCTGAGCAACTGGACCGAGATGGACATCTGGCAGTACATCCGCCAGGAAAACATCCCCCTTCCAAGCCTCTACTTCAGCCACAAACGCAAGATCATCGAGCGTCACGGCCAGCTCCTGGATACCGAAACCGGCTTCATCCCCTTGCTGGATGAAGAGAAGCCGAAGATCAAAGAGATGGTCATCCGCTTCCGCACCGTCGGCGATGCCACCTGCACCGGCGCGGTCGAAAGCACCGCCAGCACCATTGACGACATCGTCGCCGAAGTCGCAGCCGCCCGCCAGACAGAACGCGGCACACGCGCCGATGACAAGCGCTCCGAGACCGCCATGGAAGACCGCAAAAAAGAAGGCTATTTTTGATTCCAACGAGACCCGCCTGCAACGCAACCTATACTTTTCTGATCACATGGACGTTCTCGTCAACCCTACCGAATCCTCCCTTCTCCGTTTCACCACCGCTGGCTCCGTGGATGATGGCAAAAGCACCCTCATTGGCCGTCTGCTGTATGATTCCAAATCCATCTTCGAAGACCAGCTTCTCGCCGTCGAAGAATCTTCCAAGCGTCGCGGTGATGGCCACGTCAACCTGGCCCTCCTGACCGATGGCTTGCGTGCCGAGCGTGAGCAGGGCATCACCATTGATGTCGCCTATCGTTACTTCGCCACACCGAAGCGCAAGTTCATCATCGCGGATACACCTGGCCACATCCAGTACACCCGCAACATGGTCACGGGTGCTTCCACGGCAGACCTCGCCATCATCCTCATTGATGCGCGTCTGGGCGTCATCGAGCAAACCATGCGCCATACTTACCTGGCAAGCCTGCTGCGCATCGGGCATGTCGTCCTCGCGGTGAACAAGATGGACCTCGTGGATTTTGACGAGGCTGTTTATAATAAGATTGTCAGTGACTACATGGCCTTCGCCGGCGGCTTGGAAAACCTGCCGAAAATCTGCCCCATCCCGATGAGTGCGCTCAATGGCGATAACGTCGTGGAACGTTCCGCCAGCACGCCATGGTACACTGGCCCCAGCCTGCTGGAGCATTTGGAAAACGTGCAGGTCTATGCCGAGACGGCTGCCGATGCTGCACGCTTCCCTGTGCAGTGGGTTATTCGTCCGATCTCGGACGCAGCCGATGCACGCCTTGGAAATCTTCATGATTATCGCGGCTTCGCCGGCCGCATGGCCAGCGGCACTTTCCGGACGGGTGATGAAGTCATCGCCTATCCCTCCGCGATGAAGTCCACCATCACCGGCATTCACACGTTTGAAGGCCCGCAGGAAGAGGCCATCCCGCAGCTCAGCTACAGCCTGACCCTGGCAGATGAAATTGATACGAGCCGTGGCGGCATGATCGTGAAGGCCAGCGAGCCTGTCGAAACCAACCAGGAGTTCGATGCCATGATCTGCTGGTTTGCCGACAAGAAGACCCTCAAACCCCGCAGCCGCTTTCACCTCCGCCACACCACCAACGAAGTGCGCGCCGTGGTCACCGATGTCCTTTACAAAGTGAACATCAGCACTCTGGAAAAATCCCAGGAGAGCAAGGAATTCAGCCTCAATGACATCGGCTCCATCCGCCTGCGTGTCTCGGCCCCCATCTTCTTTGATTCCTATTCCAAGAACCGCACCACCGGCAGCTTCGTCCTTGTGGATGAGCAGACGAATAACACTGTTGCAGCCGGAATGATTATTCGCCCCGTCGCAGACGCTGCGGATGAAGACTCTGAAGTGGTGATTTAAGGCGGGTTAAGCAACTCTTATCTAAGATCTGACGGGACGGCATGCACACTCTTCATACCGTCCCGTCATGTTTCCCATGGGGATGCGAAGGTTAATTTCCCGCCGTCGCAGCACTGGAGAAGATCACCGCATGCTTGTCATAGGAAGCATTGGCACCTGACAGATCGGCAAGGTACTGGATGGCGTCCGTCAGAGGCAGATTACGAATGCTTAAAGTAAGAGTTTTCGCGGCGAGCGCGGGGTCCTTGATGATGATGTTTGGAATCACCTTGCCGTCGCTGGCTGTCTTGGAGAGCACCCGCAGGCCTTCCACAGCCTCGGCCAGAGTCACCTCGGTGAATTCAATTTTAGGAATCACAACGGATTCATAACTCTTCCGCACGGTCGTGACTCCAGACTTCTTCTGGGTACGAATCTGGGCCAGCAGGGCTTTGGTTTCAAAGTGGCGAGGATTGCTCGCCTCCACCTGGGTCAGAAGCTGGTAGGCCAACTCAATGTCGCCTTTGTAATAGGCGGCGCGGCCCATCTGGAACATTTCGTTTACATCATCCGCCGCTTGGGCAGTCATTGAGCAGGCAGCCAGGGTGGTGATGAACGCCAAACGAACTCCGACACGTTGAAGAAGTGCTTTCATAGGGTGGGGGGATAGTTGGATTAACCCAATCATTTCAACAGGAAAGGCTCTGAAAGACAAGCCTGTAATTGCATCAAGGCCTAATCAAAGGTTCGGCAAAGCCCGACGAGGCGTAAACACATCAATGCCCAGCTCACGCCTCCATTTTCTGCGCCTTCTCCTGGCGCTGCCTCTCGCATCCTGCAGGGTGATATTGCCAGAAGCAGCCCGCCCCGTGCGCAAGCTGATCTATGAAGCGCCCACTGGCAGGGCCACGGAGCTAGTGGTCCTGCTCCCTGGGCGCCACAGCAAGCCGGAAGAATTTGTCCGGGAGGGCATCGTCCGTCAGGTGCAGGAAAAGCGTCCCGGATCCCGCATCATCGTGCCGGATCTTCATTTGCGATACTACATGGAGCGCACGGCCAGCCAGTGCCTATGGGAGGAGATCATCCATCCGGCCCGGCAGAAGGGATTGCCAGTCACGCTCATGGGAGTTTCCTTGGGCGGACTGGGGGCGCTCATCACCTGGCTGGAGCACCCACAAGACATCCGCCAGGTTCTGCTGCTGGCCCCATATTTAGGGGAGGAGGAACTGATGACCGAGATCCGCGAGAACGGCCTGGCAACGTCTGGTTTTCCTTTGAAGGAGCCCCACAATCAGGAAGATGCCATGCGCCTGCTTTGGGTGAAAATGCATAAACTAAAGTCCCTGGCCACCTCTCCAGCCCTGCCAATCCGGCTGTCTTGTGGGCGAAAAGACCGCCACCTCTCAGCCAATCGCCTTTTTGCAGAGCGTTTCCTGTCCCCTGAGCAGTATCAGGAAGTGGCAGGGGGACATGACTGGGCGGCTTGGCGGCAGGGTGCGGCCTGGCTGCTGCGGTGAGACCCTTGCACTCAGCCGTCACACCTCTATGAGTAGGTGTTCATGGCCAAGATACGGATCAAAAACATCGGCAAGGTGATCGCGCTGCTCATGCGGGGCATCGGGGCCACTTTGCGGTTTGAGGTGGAGGACAAAGCGGGCGCTTTTAATACCTCGCGCACGGGCTGGATCTGGGCCTTCTGGCATAACCGCATGTTTGTCATCCCTTACATCCATGAGCTATGGTTTGCCCACATTCCGGGGGCCATCCTCAGTAGCCCCAGCGGTGATGGGCAGATCATCGCGGACGTCTGCGCCACCTTCGGTTTTGAAGCCGCCCGTGGCTCCAGCTCGAAGCCGCAAAAGGGCCTTGCGGCCCTCATCATGATGGCGGAAAAGGTGAAGGAAGGCCGGGACATTGGCATCACCCCGGATGGCCCGCGCGGCCCGCTTTATCACCTGCAGCCGGGCATCATCAAGCTCGGTCAGCTCACCGGCGGCACCATCGTCCCCGTGCGGGTGGAATACAGCCGTGCCATCCGTTTTAAAACCTGGGACCAGTTCCTCCTTCCCCTCCCCTTTTCCACCGTCCGTGTGATCTTTGAGCCTACGATGACAGTGCCGCGCAAGATGACCGAAGAGGAGTTTGAAGCCCAACGTCTCCAACTGGAACAGGCCATGGGCGGGGACTGAGAGCCAGCTTGACACCCAAGGGAGTTTCCGCAGACTCTCAAGAATCTATGCGTGAAATGCTATCAGACGGAGTCATTACCCTGCACCGGTATACCTTGCAGGATGCCGATGATCTCCATACAGCTGGCCTTGAATCTGTGACGGAGGTTTACCCATGGCTGCCCTGGTGCCACCCAGACTATACTCTCGAGGAGGCCGCGTCCTGGATCACCGGGGAAGAACATGCTTGGGAGGAGGGTCGTAATTACGAGTTTGTCATCCGCACCCAGGAGGGTGCCCACGTCGGAGCAGTCGGGCTCAATGGCCTGCATCATGTCAAGGGCGTGGCCAATCTAGGCTACTGGGTGCGCACTAGCCAGACCGGTCGCGGCTACGCCTCCCGCGCCGCCCGGCTGCTGGGTGAGTTTGGCCTGCAAGACCTCAAACTCAAGCGGCTAGAAATCGTGGCCTGCGTCACCAATGTGGCGAGCATAAAAGTCGCCGAGAAGTCAGGCGCTTTGAGGGAAGGCATCTTGCGCAACCGCATTCAGCTTCACGGGAAGTCCCATGATGCAGTCATGCATTCGCTCATCCCCTGAATCCCCCTTGCCTCTCGGCAATATTCACACCACCGAATCCGCCGCCAGCGCGGCATTGCCGATGATGCCGGATTCATTACTGAAGCGAGCCGGGACGATCTGCAGGCGCTCCCAGACCACGGTGCTGAGCATGGACTGGACTTTGCGCTTCAGAGGATCAAAAATCAGGTCACCGGCCTGGGCCACCCCGCCGCCGATCACGAAAGCGTCTGGGTTCAGCAGCCAGGCGATGCTGGAGAGGGCGGTGCCCAGCCAGTCGGCGATTTCATCCCAGATCTGCCGGGCGATGTCATCACCTGCTTTGGCGGCTTCAGCGATCATCTTGGGGGTGCATTCCTCCAGGGTCTTCTTAACGTGAGCCTCCGCATAGCGTTGCACTGCGTGCTCCGCGATCTCCCGGTTGCCCGTGTATTTTTCCAGGGCGCCCAGATTGCCGTAGTGCCCGGCGCGACCGTCACTGTCGATGCTCATCTGGCCGATTTCCCCCGCTGCACAGCCGCTGCCGCGATAAAGTTGGCCGTTTAAAATGAGCCCGCCGCCAATGCCGGTGCCCATGGTCAGGGCGACGACGTTGTTCAGCCCACGACCTGCGCCGTAGCGGAATTCCGCATAGGCCATCGCATTGGCATCATTTTCCACCACCACCGGCAGGCCTGTTTTTTCACTTAGAATGGCCTTCAGCGGCACATGCTTCCAGCCTGGGACATTCGTCAGCACATGGACAAAACCGTGGTCAAAGTCCACGAGCCCCGGTACGCCTACGCCGATGGCGGCAATGTCGGGATAGGTCTCGCGCAACTTGGCCACCCGGAGGGCCATCTCGCCGATCAATGCGGCAGGTCCGGGAAAATCAGCCGTGGGGATGGGGGCATCCGTGGTGAGCAATTCGCCGTCCCGGCAGACACCCAGCTTCACTGAGGTGCCGCCGAAATCAATGCCAACTGAGGTGATGGATCTTTCAGACATAGAAGGGGCGCGGAGGATGCGCGGGGCATCGTGTGGCGCAAGGACAAAAGGTGAAGGGCCTCCGGTCCGCCCTTCCATCGGAATCAGCTCCAGCCGGGTATCAGGCTGGGTGGTGATACTTCAAAAATGTCCTTCGTGGGCTATTGCAGCCCAGGTTCCGCAGGCCGCACCTCTTCAGGGGCAACCGGTGGCGCCGTCACCGATGCCGGGGCGGGCAGAGTGGTGATGGTGGCTGTGCCTGGGGCCGTTGCCCCTGTGGTGACATCGGGTCCTGGACCATTTGGATCATCAGGTTCCAGGGCGGTCGCTTCCTCGGCCTTTTGCGCTGCATCGGCTGCTTTTTTCTTGGCAGCCGCCAGCTTGGCCGCATTGGCTTTAGACTTCGCATTGGACTGTTTCAAATATGTCGCGTAGTCCGGGCCGCTGCCCACGATGGTCACGGGTGTGCCAAGCGTCACGTTCTGATAGATAGTGCCTGCGAATTTGGACGGCAGGCGGATGCAGCCGTGGGAGGCGCGGCGCCCCGGACGGGGAATCGGGCCGATGTGCATGCCCACACCATCGTTGGTCAGGCGCATGAAGTAAGTCATCTTGGCGGCTTCAAAGCGGCCTCCGGGCGGTAACAGGTCGCGTCCCTGCTTAAAGTCGGAATTGATCAGTTTGCCATTGGCATCGTAGCCCTTGCCATAAAGGTTGGACACTTTGTCCTGCACCTTCTCGATGATCTTGAATTCCCCGGTGGGAGTCGGAAAGCTGGTGATGCCGGTGGCCACATAGGTCCAGCCGATTTCATCATCGCCGTTGTAGAGAGTCGCGATCTGCTCATCCACATTGATTTTGATGGAGGTGATGCTTTTGCCTTGCCCCTTCCATTCATACAGTCCCGTGCGCTTGGCGGCTTCCGCAGGGGCAGGCGGGGGTTCTGCCGGTGGAGTTTGACAGGAAGTCAGCCAAAGGGCAGCCAAAAGAGCGGTAGTCTGGGCTGCGAAGCGCAGGAAGCGGATGGGGGGCATAATCGCCATACTACCCTCATACGATCTTGCACTCAAGAGTCAGCATGATTTGTCGAAGATTTCGAGCAGTTCGCCCGGATTCGAAATAACATGAACGGCACCATTGTCCCTCAATTCCGTCACCGAGCGGAAGCCCCAGTCCACCCCAATGGCCAGCATGCCGGAGCTTTTGGCAAACTGCATGTCAATGCCCGAATCCCCTACATAGGCGCATTCATGGATGTCCACGCCGAGCATCGCCGCTGCCTCGTGAGCCCCCGCAGGGTCCGGCTTGCGTGGCACCTCCAGGCGCTGGCCGAGGATGAGGTCAAAGAAGCCTGCGCCGAAAAAATGCTCCGTCATCGGCACGGTAAAACGGTGCGCCTTGTTGGAGATGACGCCGGTTTTGAGACCGCGTTTTTTGAGCTCATTCAAATTCTTCACAATGTCCGCATAAGGCTCCGTCTGCTGCTTCCAGAGGGTGTCGTAAAGGCTGCGGTATTCCTCGGTGCAGATGCGGATCAGCTCCTCACTCCGCACCGCTTCCGGCAGGGCGCGCTCCACCAGTTTCTCCATGCCATCGCCCACCATCTGCTTGAAGATTTCCACCTCACAGCGCGGATAGCCGCGTGCATCGAGCATGCGGTTGATGGATTCGGCAATGTCTGCCAGGGAATCAATGAGCGTGCCGTCCAGGTCGAAGATGAATGCTTTGAGCATCCCATCACTTGGCCCGGATTGCCCGCCGGTTCAAGGACTCACAGCCCGGACTGAGTATCGCCGGAGCCGATGACGATGGGGTTTTCGAGCTTCCACACGGCTGGTTGGCCCTTCTTTTGAGCCGCCAGCCAGTTGAGCGCCGGTGTGTAAAGGATCTCATGCCCGCCATCAAAAATCGTGATGCGGGCCTGCCCGGACACCTGGCGGAAGACCACCGGCTTGGGCACCCGCATCGCTTCATTTAGCAGGCGCGTTTCGGGCGATCCCGGCATCCAGCCTGGCCGTTTGGACCCTGGCGGATACAGCGCTACATACAGCGGGTCCGGCTCCGGCACGGGCCAGGAGGCAGGGATTTGCAGCGTCTCATAGTATTGAAGGATCTCCGCTTCAGGGAGCGGCGCTTCAGCCACTCTGTTAAACGCTAACAAACTATGCCGGAACGGAACGCTGCCCGTCCTGCCGTCCTGGAGGCCGTGGTTGATATCCAGCGGCACTGCTTTCGCCCGCGCCAGATGAGTGAGCGGCGAGCGCTTCATCGCCTCTGCCAGCGCCTCGCCCACTGGCGGACCACCCAGGCTTGCCTCGATGTTTTGGGCATACTTGTCCGGCCTGCCCTGCTTCACATGCTCAGTGTGCCAGGCGGCGATGTCGCTGATGCCACACCAGGCAGACACCCCTGCCCAGATTTCCGGATGCCGCCCGGCCATTTGCATTGCCATGTGGCCGCCGCCGCTCACGCCGATGAGGTAAATGCGGCTGGCATCCACCTTGTGGGTCTTTTTCATGTGCTCCACTGCGTCCACAATGTCCTGCACCGCCAGGTCACTGCCCATGGCCGCAGGGGTCATGTTAGGCCCCCGAAAGTCCGGTGCGATGAAGTGCCAGCCCCGGTCCATGCACCATTGGGCGTAAACCGGCCCATTCGATACCTGTGAATAGCCTCCGCTCCAGGTGTGCAGAGCCACCAGCAGGGGCTGCGGGTCCTCTGTTTTTGGCGACCAAGTGAGCGCAGGCTGGTCCGTCTGGTCCGCCGTGCTGCGGATCTTTATTTCCTGAATGTCCGCCTGCCAGCCGCGCAACGATTGGGCGGGCAGATCTGGCAAAAGGGATAGCAAACAAAAGGAGGCAATCAATAGACGGAGCATCCTTAGCCAACGTGCCGTCATCAGCACCTCTTGCGGGCCTTCACCTCACGCGAAGATCTCTCCCACTTCGACGCTGAATTCCGCAAATACCGTGCTCTGCACATGCCCGCTTTCCACAATGGCCAGCAACCTCTCATAACCGCTGCCCGATGGCTGGGTGTAAAGTGTAATGCTCTTGTTCTCCGGCTCCACCAGCCAGTACTCCTTCACCCCGGCCTCCGCATAAATGCCTGCCTTGCTCCGGTCCCTCTGCTGGGTATTGATCGCCACTTCGATGATGAGTTCGGCGGTGGTGGGGTGGGAGAGGGCAAAATCTTCCTCATCTCCAGCAATAACCGCAATATCCGGTTCAGGTTCCGAGTGAGCACAGGTGATGGGCCCCTCCTGGGTTAGAAAATAGCTCGGAGGAATGCAGGCGCGAAGCGTGCGCAACAAACGTCGCAAGATGGTTTCATGCAGTGGTGACTTGGGCAGCTTTTTGAAAGGCAATCCTTGGAGCAGCTCCACATCTTCTCCGAACATGCCCCGCCTGGAGAACTCGTGAAAAAGCTCCACGCTGATTTGGAACACCGTTGCCCGGTTTTCTGGACTGTCCAGGATCGTCATCAGTAGTCCATTTTGTCCCGTCTCCTCCCCGCCTGCAATCTCAGGATTCACCTCTAAAAGACGCCCGTCATCCCCCCAGGCGCGTTCTTTTGGGGCTGTTCATCCGGGCAGAACCGATTTATCGAAGCCATACTTTCATGCCTGCGTATATCCATCACATCGTCACCCAGGTCCCGCAGCATGCCAGCGCTCAGACGGAAGTGCGGGACCGCATGAAGGAATGGGCACCTGAGACCAAGACGCGTCGCCTAATCCAGACCCTGTATAACCGCAGCGGCATCGAGACACGCCACAGCGTCTGCCCGGATTTCACCGCCGGCTCAGAGCCCCTCCTGTATTTCACTGATGAGCAGGGCCTGCTCGTCTCCCCCAGCACCGGCCAGCGCAACCGCGTCTATGCACGCGCCGCCCGCAGCCTGGCCTCTGAAACCGGACGGAGGCTCATGGAAAAGGCCACCGGTTTCGCCCCGGCGGACATCACGCACATCGTCTTCGCCTCCTGCACTGGCTTCTCCAATCCCGGGCCGGATTACCACCTCATCCGCGACCTTGGCCTGTCGCAGAGTGTGGAAAGATACACCCTCGGCTTCATGGGCTGTTATGCCGCTTTTCCCGCGCTGCGCATGGCCGCGCAGTTTTGTGAGGCACGCCCGCAGGCCGTCGTTCTGGTCATGTGCCTGGAGCTTTGCACCCTGCATTTGCAGATGACGGACCAGCCGGATGACATCCTGGCCCACTCCCTTTTTGCCGATGGTGCCGCCGCCGCCATTGTCAGCGCCCGCCCGCCCACCGGTCCGGCCTGGCGGATGGACAGCTTTGAATCCGCCCTCCTGCCCATGGGGGAATCCGACATGGCCTGGGACATCGGCGACCAGGGTTTTAACATTGTCCTCTCCAGCTACGTCCCGGACGTCATCGGCACGAACATCCACGGCCTGCTCGCGGGGGTGCTTGGCCGGCAGGAGAAAATCCAGACCGATGTGCAAAACTGGGCCGTGCATCCCGGCGGCCGTTCTATTCTGGACAAAGTCAGCCAAAGCCTCGCCCTGCCGGAGGACGCTCTCCAGACTTCCCGCAGCATCCTCAAAGATTATGGCAACATGAGCAGCGCCACCATCCTCTTTGTCCTCGCCCGCATGCTGCAGCAGCCCGTCCAGGGCACGACGTGCGCACTTGCCTTCGGTCCCGGCCTCACCGTGGAGACGGCCCTGCTGGAACCTGTATGAAAACCGCCCAGGTCATCATCATCGGTGCTGGTCCCGTCGGTCTCATGCTGGCCAATTTCTTCGGCGACTCGGGCATCCGCGTGCTCGTGCTGGACCGCCGCATCGCGCATCCGCCCACCTCCCAGGCCATCGGCGTCACCCCGCCCTCCCTGCATCTTTTTGCCCGGCTCGGCCTGGCGGATTCCTTGATCCCCCAGGGAGTGAAAATCCAGGACTGCCACGTCCACGGCCAGACCGGTTATCTCGGCTACGCCTCCTTTCGGAAAATAGACCCGCCTTACCGCTACATCCTCTCCCTGCCCCAGCGCATCCACATGCAGGCGCTGGAGGACCGGCTCGCCAAATGTCCCAGCGTCACCCTGCTGCGTGGCATTGAGGTACACTCCGTCACCCAGGCATCCGGTTCCTCGCAGGCCACTTGCCTAACCAATGATGGCGAATTCAAGGCGGATTATCTCATCGGCTGCGACGGCCACCGCAGCCTCCTCCGCCAGGCCATCGGCGCGAGCGTGCAGCGTGTGGATTACGGCTGCCACTTTATGATGGGCGATTTTACCGACCACAGCAGTCTCCAGGAAGAAGCCCATCTTTGGTTCACCGCCGCCGGTGCTGTCGAATCCTTCCCCCTGCCCCAGGGTCTGCGCCGCTGGATCGTCCAGACGCCGCAGCCTGAGACCTCCGGCAGCTTTGGCCTCATCAGCCAGCACGTCCGCCAGCGCACCGGCCACCTGCTGCCGGTGGAGCATCAGCTCAATCAGACCTACTTCAGTCCCTGGCGCCTCGACTGCACCCCTTATCATCAGGGCCGCCTCATCCTCTGCGGAGATGCTGCCCATGTCATGAGCCCCATCGGTGGCCAGGGCATGAACACCGGCTGGGCAGATGCGGAGTTCCTTGCGCATGCCCTCACCGGCATCCTTCAGGGCCGCTTTCAAGCCGCCCCGGTCCTGGCGGCTTATGAAAAGCATCGCCGCCGTGCTGCCGGTGTCGCCGCCACGCGGGCTGCACGCGGCATGTGGTTAGGCACGCGCACCGGCCCCATCTCCAGCCTGCTGCGGGATGCCAGCATGAGCCATCTCCTGTTCAAAGGCCCCCTCGCTTCTCATCTCGGCCCCTTCTTCGCCATGCAGACCATTCCTTTTCGCAGCCTGGACCAAGTGCCTGCTTCTGTCTGGAAAAACGCCGCTATCCCATAAACTTCACTCCACCAAAAACTCCCTTTCATCCCTGGCGGAAATTTTTCCACCGCAAGACTCTCGCACCACCAGCGTAGCCTCCAGGCTGATCCGCCGCGCGGGCATCTCCGGCCGCTTCAGGCGCTCCAGCATGGTCTGCATGGCCACCTGGCCGATCTCCCGGCAGGGCTGGTGCAGCGTGCTAAGAGGCACGGAAAAGAATCCCGCAAAGGGGATATCATCCACGCCCATGATCCGCACCTCCTGCGGGATGCGTATTCCCAGGCCAAGCAGCACCTGCATCAGGCGGCCCGCTGTCCGGTCATTGGCACACACAAAGGCATCCGGCCTCACCGCCTCCACCATCTCCCGCAAGCTCCCTTCATCTTCTAGATCCACGCGCTGCACCTGCTCCGCCTCACATGCCAGCCCCGCTCCTGCGATGGCCGCACAGAACCCCGCTATTCGCTCCTCCACGGAGGAAGCCATCCGCTGCCTGCTGCATAAAAACACCGGGCGCCGGCTGCCCTGGCCTAACAAATGATTCGTCGCCAGCATTCCCGCCCGCCAGTTGTCCAGCCCCACCAGGTCAAGACCGCTGCGTCCTGGAAAAGGCACCGCATCCCGGTCCAGCAGCACCACGGGAATCTGTGCCGCCTTCAGCGCCGCCAGAATCTTCGTGTTCATTCCCTCGCGCTCCGCCGCCGTGATCTCCCCGGCTTCCTCAATCGGCGCAAAAAACACCCCTGCCACCTGCCGCGTGATGCACTGCTGGCAGATCTGCCACGCCCGCTCCAGCGTCCCTGTGCCTGGCGTCCCCGGCATGGCATTGCACCACAGTAGCGCATGCTCCTCCGCATGGGGTGCCTCCGCCAGACCCTGGCAGATGAATTCAAAAATGTCAGTCCTTCCCAGGTCCGGGATCATCAGGCCAAAGGACAGTGCCCTTTTTTCCCTCCTCCCTTCCCCATTGGCCCGCACAAACGTTCCCGATCCTGCCCGGCGCTCCACCAGCCCCTGGTGGCAGAGGTCCCTCACCGCCCGGCCAATCGTGATGCGCGAAGCCCCAAACCGCTTCTCCAGATGCGCCTCGCTTGGGATCCTTTCCCCCGCCTGATACTGCCCCGAAAGAATCTCCTTCCGCAAATTTTCAAAAACGAGCTGGTACTTGGGCTGCGCTGGACGGCGGACGGGCGGGGATGGTGTCATTTAAATATGACATTACAGCTTTGATGGATGTGGAGGCAAGCTAAAAGCGGCTTTTACCGCCTGTTGGCATCACCGATGCTTGGTAACCTGTTATATCAATTTTCACCGCCACCCTTATGGCTTATCGCACTTTCCCTTCCCAAACCCCCCCCACCTCCATGTTCAAAACATCCGATGCTGTCACGCAATACCTCGTGGCCAGCGACTTCGACAAAACGCTCAGTTTTAACGACTCCGGTCTCGTCCTCAGTGAAATGATGGGCGTCCCCGATTTCGAAGAAAAAGTCGCCGGCCTCGCCAAAATCAACCTCGTCCAGCAGGGCGCGGAACTCGCCTACCTCCTCCGTCACGATCCCGGTTTCCGGGGCGTCCGGCGGGAGCACCTGATTGAAACGGGCAAACAGGTCCGCCTCAAATACAACGTCCCACTCCTCACCCAGATCCTTGGCCAGCAGATCGCCAACTGCCGCTTCCAGTTCCATGTCATCTCCGCCGGCCCTACCGAGGTCGTCCGGTCAGCCCTGGAAGGAATTGTCCCGCCCGAGCGCGTGTTCGGCACCGACTTCGACTTCGACAGCTCCACTGGGGAGATCTCCTCCGTCCGCCGCGTTCCCGCCGGTTATGGCAAGGTGGCCGTTCTTCAGGATCTGGAATCCCGGCTCCATGTCAGCCCGGACCGCACCATCTACATTGGTGATGGCAGCTCGGACCTGTACGTCATGCAGCATGTCAACAGCCGCGACGGCCACACCATCGCCGTGTCCGAGGCCAAATCCATTGGCCGCATCGCCAAGCGCACCGTCCTCAGCGACCACAGCCCCAGCGTTCTTGTCCCCATCCTGGAAGACATCCTCAAATGGGATTCTGCCCAGATCCGCCAGCTCTTCGCGGCCCATGGCCTCACCCTTCAGGACTGGGATAAAGTACGCACCGACTGGCTGGCCTTCCATGACGAGCTGGAACCACCTCTCGCCGTGGAGCATCGTTGGTTAGGCGCTGAACTCAAGCCCGTTCATCTCAATGGAAACTGATCCCCCCTCTCCAGGGGATGCAGCCTCAGTGCCACCGCCCGTCGCCGCACGGCGGGCGGTGACCCTGCTGTTTTTCATCAATGGCGCCCTCTTTGCCAGCTGGGTGTCGCGTATCCCCGCCCTTCAGCAAAAGCTGGACCTCAGCCACGGCACCCTCGGCCTTGCCCTCCTCGGCATGGCCACCGGTGCCCTCGTCTCCATGCCCCTTGCTGGCTGGTGCTCCACCCGTTACGGCAGCCACCGCGTCTGTCAGCTTTCAGCCGCTCTTTATGCCCTGGCACTGCCCCTGCTGGCCTTCGCGCCCGGCACCGCCGCCTTCATGATCGCTCTGGTCTTTTTTGGTGCCGCCCATGGTGCCCTGGATGTCGCCATGAATGCCCAGGCCGTGCAGGTGGAAAAGCAGTACCCCCGGCCCATCATGGCCGCCTTTCATGCCTGGTTCAGCCTCGGCGGTCTCGCCGGGGCCGCGCTCGGCGGCAGCCTGGCCACCTGGGGTCTTTCCCCCGTGGGCCATTACCTCCTGGCAGCAGGTCTTCTTGGCGGCGTCGGTGCCGTCTTCGCCCTGCCGCGCCTTTTCCAGGATACGGAGCCGTCAAACCCGACCCTTTCTTCCCTCGCGTCCACTTCAACGCGTGCCCCGCTGGACTGGGGTCCCGAAAAACGCCGCCTGCTCCTCCTCGGCACCGTCGCCTTCTGCGTTATGATTGGCGAAGGGGCCATGGCGGACTGGAGCGCCGTCTTCCTCCTTCAGGTGACGGGCGCAGCGGAAGGCATCGCCGCTGCCGGTTATGCTGCTTTTTCCATCGCCATGGCTGTGTGCCGTTTTTGCGGGGACCGCCTCGCCCAGCATCTCGGTCCCGTTCATCTCGTCCGTCTCAGCGGTCTCCTCGCCACCGTTGGTCTTGCCCTCGCTCTTCTGGACGGGCGGCCCGTATCCGCCCTGATCGGCTTCGCTGCCGTCGGGGCGGGCTTTGCCACCGTCGTGCCGCAGGTCTTCAGCGCTGCCGGGAATGTCCCCGGCGTCGCCTCTGGCCCTGCCCTCGCCACTGTCACCACCATGGGCTACCTGGGTTTCCTCATCGGTCCGCCCTTCATCGGTCTTGTGGCGGAGGCCGTCGGCCTGCGCCTCTCTCTTGGCACCATTCTGTTGACCAGCATGATGCTCATCCTTCTCGCTCCTGCCTTGCGCCTCCCCTCCGGTCGTCGCCGCCGCTCATCTGCCACAAAAAACAAATCCATCTTTGTTCCCATTTGATCTTGTTATCCACTCCAACCCGGTGTCCCCAAACCCAAAGATGCAGGTCTTGAACAAGACTAGGATGAAGAAATAACTGGCCTCACTCCCCCTCGTCCCCAAACATTCCCAGTGCCTGGAACGGCAGCGTCAGGCCTTCCTTCAGCACCTTCCCGCTGAGCTGCACACTGTCCTTCGTCACCTCGGCGGACCCGCCCAGCAGCTTCTTCACGCCGCCTACCGGCCCGTCCGGAGAAACGCGGATGTCATCCAGCGGCCCTCGAATGGTCATGTCCGTCAGCACGTGGCTTAGTGGCAGCGTGATCCGGCCCACCACTCCGCGCAGATTTGCCCGGGCGTGCCCCTCCACCTGTCGGCTGACCAGATCCACCGTCCCTTTGGAGGTCACCGTCACGGCCTCGCTCCGACCTTTGAACGGGTCGATGGTCGCCACCCCGCGTGTCATCGAAAACGTCACCTGGAACGATCCCGCCCCCGCGCGGCCCCGGTCCGGCAGCAATTTCGGGAAGAGCGCATACGTCTGCTCCAGCAGCGGGATGTGCACGACAGGCGCATTCGTCAGCACCAGGCTGCCACTGCCGGTGGAGCGCACCGGGTCATTGCAGATCACCCCGTTATACTCCAGCGACAGGTCAGACTTTTCCAGCCCACCGCCCACCTCCCCCAGCCACGGCTCCAGCCGCGCCAGTTGCAGGGACTTGATCGTCACCTTGGCCTTGCTCAGTGTTTCCCCGTCATAGTTCGCATCCAGAGTGAACCGTCCCTCCAGCATTTTTCCGTTGAGCCCGTCGAATTTCCATTCCCCGTCCTGGTAGGAAAGCCCGCCCGTGATCTCATCCACCTCCACCGGTCTCCCCCGCACCTGCACCACGATCGCCGCCGGCGTCTTAAACTGCGCGCTCGCCAGCGTCCACACCGGCGGTTGCTCGCCCGTTTTCAGTACAAAATCTCGCGCCACGATCTCCGGGAAAGTCTTCACCGTCACCCCTGCAGGCACCTTGTCCGCCAGCGCCGGGAATCCCCGCGCCAGCTCCACCAGATCCGCATTTCCCTGGATCTCCGTCACCGTCACCGTCTTCGTGCTGCCTTCATAGCTGCCTTTAAAAGCATCGCTCCGGCCCCCACCATCGGTCAGCGTACCGCCCATCATCAGCGGCGTCTCCCGCCAGCCGGACCGTGTTAGCTCCACCAGCGCCGCCCCCGTTGTCAGCTTCAGGTCAGCGGCCAGGCTCAGCCCGCCCTGGGACACCTGTCCTTCCACCAGCGCCTCCCGCATCGGCAGGCCCCGCCAGTTTAGCTCCGTCCCGGTGCCCTTCACCTCCGCGCTCCACACCACCGGCTTGCTCTGCAAGTCCGCCGAAAACGCCCCCGTGATCTGAAACTCGCCGCTGCCATCCTCGAAGCGCAGCGTGTTCAGCACACTCCGCAACGCCCGTAAATCCATCTCGAACGCCTCCTTCGGCCCCTCTCCCTTGGCCCCCAGCAGGATTTCCCCCTTCATATCCGTCCTCAGCGCCCCGTGTCGCATTCCCACCTGGGTCAGTTCCAGCTTCCGGTCCTGCAGCACAAAGTCCGTCGAAAAATCCGTCAGCTCCACTGTCCCCTCTTCATCCGTAAAGACCAGCGTCGCCTCCTCCGCCCGCCATTTCGTGATCGCCCGCCGCTCAGCCCAGGCCTTTCCCCACAGCACATCCACATCCAGCCGGCTGATCTGCAGCAGCGGCTGCCCCTCATCCTCCAGCCGGTACAGCGCCGCCTCCGTCAGCGTGATTCCTCCCCACACTGTCCACGTTTCCGCTTTCGATTTCAGCATCAACCCCCGCTCCGCCAGCCGCTCATTCACCTTAGCCTTCGCCTCCCGTACCAGCCAGTGGTGCCCTATCCATAGTCCCCCCAGCACCACCACCAGGACACACACCACCCAACCCAGCCTGCGAAAAGGGGAAGAAACAGAATCAGAAGCAGTAGTCTCAGCCATACCCATCAAATCGAATCCTCTTCCCCAGACACGCCTGCACATCTTCTTTAGACTTTTACAACCCTTCGTGATCAGAGCGGAATCCGTCAGAGGCAGAAGCCCAAAATAAATCTTCGAACAAGTCAGGCTGCGCCAGATTGAGCAACGTTCTCATTCAGGTTGTCTTCCGTGCACCGTCAGGCTGCTGTGCATCAGGGTTGACGCTGTGCGCCTTTCTGCCTGATTCGTCCTCATCACCATGAAACGCCTTTCCTTCCTGCCGCTGGTTTTCCTCCTTGCCCACTGCACCGCTCCACAACCGGGGAGCAATGCTGACAGCCTTCCGCCGGCGGCCACACGCGGCCTGCCTCAGATCATCAACGTCTCCGCCTATGACCCGAAAGAGCGCCAGCGGGAAGGCCGCAGTTATTCGGAGAACGATGTCTCCGCCCTGCGCGCCAACGGCGCCAGCGGCCTCATCGCCCGGGCGGGCAAGGGTGGCAACCTGGACACCAAATGCGCCAATTTCCTCACCGCTGCAGATCGTGCCGGGATGCTGGTGGGCGTTTATTACCGTCTGCAAAACCATGTGGATGCCGTCGCCCAGGCGGACCAGTTTATTAACCGTGCTCAGTCGCTGGCCCGCAGCCGTTCCTGGAATGCTTCCTCGCTGCTCCTGTGTGGAGACTTCGATGCCAACTCCCGCCTCTCGGATATCCTGCGCTTCATGGACAGGGTGGAGTCCCGCACCGGGGTCGTCCCCGTAGCTTATCTGGAAAACAGCGCCCATTTAAAAATCCTCCTGGGAAATGCCGATGCCACCACCAAAGCCAAACTCCGCCGCATGCCCTACTGGCTGGCCCTATACTCTCACGAAAGCGGTGCAGGGCCGCAGTTCCCTGCCCCAGGGAATCCTAAAGGCCTCGTCAACCAGTACCGCGTCTGGTCTGACTGGACCCTCTGGCAGTATGGCGGTGTGGACTGGGAAGGCGGCCGCTCACGCCCCAAGGTGTATAACCACGGCCCCTGGCGTTTCAGTCCCTACTTTGGCAACATGGACCGTCCGCTGGAGCGCAATGTTTTCAATGGTTCTCCTGCCGCCCTCCAGAACTTCTGGAAGCGCCATGGCCTGCCACTCAAGCGTTGAGTTTTGCGGATCCCTCCGTATAAGCATCCACTCATGAACCCTTTGTCCTTGCTCCCTTTCATGACACAAAGCATTCGGCGGGCTGGGACCGCTGCCATGCTGGCTTTCCTGGCCAGTTGCAGCACCCCGAAGGATGCAACGGAACCAGTTGAAACGCTAGAAACGGCGGAAACGTTTTCCTCGCCCGCCGCTGAGACCCCGGCTGCTGCACCTACCGATCCTGCCGTCAGCCTGTCGGAAAGATCCCTCTTGGAAATGACCTTTGAGGAAGCCCAGGCCCTCAGTCCCCAGAACCTCCAGGTCGGCCCCCTATATCGCGTCGCTGCGGATGCGGTGGAAGTCCTCAAAACAGACCGCGCTGGCAACCCCGTCAAGGTGCTTGCCAAGGGCCATGTCTTTTTGGAAATGGACCTCGGTGAACGTGCCACCGGACTCTGCGACGAAGCCACCGTGAGCATCCGTGACATCTTGCTTGAGGGCAATCCCATGGTCAAACAAGGCGTCAACGTCGCCAAATCCACTTCGGAGAAAACCACCATGTTCATCCACTATGACCGCCTCAACATCCGGGGCCGTTATGAGATTGTGAAGCTGGAGGACATGCCCCTGTTCTGAGTTCGGTATAGATCACTCTTCCGGCACCAGTTCATGCTTCAGGGTAAAGGGATCCAAGCCGGGTCCCGATGCCATTTAGCCTACACACATGTCGAAATATTCTTCGTGATTAATTCGTTTATGTCCGAAAGCTGACTAGAATAAGCGGAAAGCATAACCCTTAGCCTGAGTTCCCTTATGTTGAAATATCTCCGCAAATATTCCATTGCCACAGGCATTTTTGCAGCCTGCGCCTTCATGGTGCCATCAGCACCGGCAGATGACGGCCAGTTAGGCAGATTAGAAGTGCAGGATTTCATGGGGAAAAAGGTCTATGAAAATGCACGTGTTATCGGCCCCACCGACAAGGGCTTGAAAGTGGTGCACGATGCAGGCATCTCCATCATCGCCTTTAAAAACCTGCCCCCTCACATCCTCGCCAAGTATCCCCAGACTGAGGCACCAAAAATGGAGGATCTAAAACCCGCCCCTGTCCCGCCGACGACAGCAGCCAAGCCTGAGGGCACCCAAGTGAACCCCGGTGTACCTGGTGCCGCGGTATCCTCTTTTGATCCGAACTGCCTTGTGCTGATCAGGACTGATGGCGGAGCCGGGTCGGGTTTCATTGCCTCCACTGGGGGCAAGAGCTACGTCTACACCAATGCGCATGTACTTTGTGGAACGCCAGGCTCCTTCACGAAAAAAATTGTCAGTATCAAGACCGCCAGCGGGAGAACCCTCCCGCTCCCTCCCGAGTTGGAACTGTCCGACTCCTATGATGCAAATTCTCCTGGCGGACTGGAAGACATCGCGCGCTTTCCAGTGACCTTGCTGGAGGGGGAAACGGCCTATGAAATCAAGCCCTTCGATGTGACAGGATCCATGAACCGCAATGTGGTGGCCTATGGCAACAGTGCCGGAATGGATGTTGTCACCTCCCTCAAAGGCCAGATTCTGGGCCTGGGCACCGACCGGATCGAAATAAGCTGTGAAATCGTCGGCGGAAACAGTGGGGGACCCGTGGTTCTGGAAGATGCAAAGCAGGTCATTGGAATTTCCACTTACCTGTCTGCCAAAGGAACGCGGGACATTTGGAGCAAGAATACCGTTTTTGATGGAGTCCGCCGCTTTGCCGTCCGGCCTGAACAGGTCACCAAATGGCGAAAGATGTCCCTCGGCGCGCTTCTCCATGGTCTCAGTGAGCTTGAGGCCTTTGACCGGGATACTCTGACATTAGCCGCCGCCTGTTATCTGAATCCCAGACCCAATCGCGGCGGATTTGACATGCCCACCTTGTCGAGGGGTGACTTTGTGGTGAAGCAGATCATCATTGATGGCGGGCGTCATCCATTGGGTGCAACGATTTCGAATGGCATTGCCCGTGTCAATCAGCGGCTGGGAGCTTCTTCCTCCACGATATCCATGCAAGGGGTGGTCCCCGTTTTTTCCGAGTTTTTCTCGTCGGTAACACAAAAATCAAATGCGCAGATCACCTCGATACAAATGTCGGACCGGGCTCCCTATGTCCGACAGTTTTTTGCCGAACTCATCGAGACTCGAAAGGCTGTCCATGCCCAGTTTGTGCAAGAGGGCCTAACCCGGTTCAGATAAGGCTTTCCACCATTAAAAGCGTGCCTAAAAAACGTTATAGTTCTGGAAATACTGCCGTCAGGTCCAGCGGATCCTCCATCTTCTTTTGCAGATCGCGGAGCTGCTTGAACAGGGTCTTCACCCGCTCCTTTTGCTCCGCTTGGCCGGCCAGGTCATGCAGCTCATCGGGATCTTCGGTCACGTGGTAAAGCCGCAGTTTTTTGGCCACAGGATAGGCGATGAGTTTCCAACCATCGGCGATGATGGCTCGCTGAAGGTTCAGGTAGGCTCCATAGACAGGGGCTGCGGTGGGTGCGGAGGACCCGTCCCGGATCAATGGCAGCAGGCTTTTGAACTCGACGTCCTGAGGTTTGCCGCCGGCCAGGTCCAGGCTGGTGGCCATGACATCCTGTAGGTAGATGGGCGCGCCCACTTTCCCGGGCTGCACGCCGGGGCCTTTGACCATGAAGGGCACGCGCAGGCTGTGTTCATACATGTTCTGTTTGCCTAACAAACCATGCTTGCCCACGGCCAGACCGTGGTCGGCGGTGAAGAAGATCCAGGTATTCTCCGCCTGGCCGCTGGCATCCAGGGCCGCTAGAATACGGCCGATCTGTGCATCCAGATGAGTGATCAGCGCATAGTATTCGGCCCGGTGCGTCTTGACGGCAAATTCCGTGCGGGGAAACGGGGCCAGCTTCTCATCCCGCAGGGGATAGCAGCCGATCTCCTTTTTATACGGGTATTCCGGCTGATAGCTGGCCGGGATGGCGATGCGGTCCAGCGGATACTTGGACACATACTCCGCCGGTGCCTGGCGGGGATCATGCGGGGCATTGAAGGCCACATACATAAAGAAAGGTTTCGTCTTGCCCAGGCCGCTTTGCAAGAAACCCACGGCATCATCCGCCGTCACCTCGCTCCAGTGCTTGCCGCCCTGCCAGAAGCCGCCCTGGGCGGGATCGGACGGGCTCCAGACATCCGGCTGGCCAGCAATGGGGCGGTTGTACGCCGCCGGTGTATCCTTGGGCATCCCTCCACGGACATTGGCGGTGCGGCCGAAACACTTGTCCGCAGGCACCGCCACATGCCACTTGCCAGTCATCAGGGTTTCATATCCGTGGGCCGCCATGCGCTGGGACCACATCTGGCCCTCCTTTTGCGCCTGTGGAAGGTTCACCTGCTGCGCCCGCCACACATGCTTGCCGGTATTCAGCATGGTGCGGCTGGCCACGCAGACTGCTCCGCTCCAGGAGCCCATGTTATACGCATGGGTGAAGACTTTGCTTCTCTCCGCCAGTCGGTCCAGGTTCGGCGTCTCAATGTCCGTTTTTTCAAAATGGCGGACTGCATCATAAGTATAGTCATCGGCAAAGAGGAACAGGATGTTCGGTTTCTCCGCCGCACTGAGGCTGATGGGCAAAAGGCAGGCGCAAAGGACAAGAAGCTTCGAATACATGGGAGGAGTGCAAACGAACGAAACTTCCCGTCATTTCAACCCATCCCGCTGGCGTGCTGTGTGCTTGTCTGAAAGCCGAACTTCATCTATCTGTGCCCATGTCCCAATCCCCCCCGTCTGCTGTGGAAAAGCCTCAAGAGGTGCTCATCCTGGGAGGTGGCTTTGCCGGCCTGTCCTGCGCCAAGGGGCTGGATGATCCCCGCTTTCACGTGACCCTGGTGGACCGCTGGAACCATCACCTCTTTCAGCCCCTGCTCTATCAAGTGGCCACAGCCGGCCTTTCCACCACCGAGATCGCCCAGCCGCTGCGCTCCATCCTATCGGATTACAAGAACGTCACTACGCTCATGGATGAGGTGGTGCGCATTGACCTGGAGGGCAAGCAGGTCATCACCAAGGAGCGCACCCTGCCCTATGATCACCTGGTCATCGCCCTGGGAGCCAAGACAGGGTTCTTTGGCCGCAATGAATGGGAACCCTTCACCTTCGGCCTGAAGAGCCTGGAGGATGCCATGAACATCCGTCGGGAAGTGCTGCTGGCTTATGAGAAAGCCGAGGCCGCCAATGATCCTGCGGAGACGGCGCGGCTGCTGACCATGGTCATCGTCGGTGGCGGACCCACTGGCGTGGAGATGGCAGGCTCCCTGGCGGAACTGGCCAAGGTGGTGCTGCGGGAGGACTTCCGGCACATTGACCCGGCACAATCCAACGTGCATCTCATTGAGGCAGGACCGAAGCTCCTGCCAGTCTTCCCGGACACGCTGACCGACTATACCCGCGAGCACTTGGAGGAGTTGGGAGTGAAGGTGCACCTCAACTGCCCGGTGAAGGAAGTGGGGCAGGGGTATGTCATTGCCGGAGAGCAGCGCATCGAGGCCAACATCATCGTCTGGGCCGCGGGCGTGGAGGCCAGCCCGGTGACCAAGACACTGGCCGGCGTTCCCCTGGACCGGGGCGGGCGCATCCAGGTGCAGCCGGACCTCAGCCTGCCGGACTATCCTCAGGTTTACGCCGCCGGAGATCTCGTCAGCCTCACCGATGTCAATAAGGTACGCGTGCCCGGCGTCTGCCCCGCCGCCATCCAGATGGGCCAGCACATCGCCAAAGTCATCCTGAAGGGCGACCGCATCCCCTATGCCTATTGGGACAAGGGCAGCATGGCCACCATTGGGCGCAAGGCCGCCGTGGCCATGTTCAAAGGCATGAACTTCCGCGGTTTCTTCGCCTGGCTCATGTGGCTGTTCGTCCACCTGCTGTTCCTGGTCGGCATGAGAAATCGCGCCGCCGTCTTTCTGCACTGGGTGTGGTCCTACTTCACCTGGCAGCGCGGGGCACGGATCATCCTGAACCGGGACGAATAACCAAAAGTATCACTGGCCGCGCATGGCCCGCACGTGAGTGAGTGCGGCCTCGGTCATGAACTTGCTGGCCTCAGGGCTGCTTTTGTGGCCCGTCAGCGGCATGGTGAGGATGCTTTTGGGCACCGTCAGCGCATTGTAGGCGGCATAAACGCTGGTGGGCGGGCAGACGGTGTCAATGAATCCCACAGTAATCGCCGCACCCTGGCACTTGGCGCGGCTGGCGAAGTTCACATTGTCAAAGTAACGAGCAGTTTGCAGCTCGGCCTCCACCGGTTTGCCTTCGATGTGGGTGACTAACTTGGGCCAGCCATTGATGCGGCCCACGACGCTGCCCGTGTGATCGCAGCCGGCGGGCACGCCGGCACAGAAGAAGGTGACGCGCTCGTCCAGCCCGGCGGCGGCGAAGGCCTGAAAGCCGCCCTGGCTGCTGCCATAGACGATGAGCGTCTTGCCATCCCACTCCGGCTGCGCCGTCAGGAAATCCAGCGCGCGGATCACGCGCAGGAACATGCTTTTGAAGTAGTTTTTCTCGCGGTCATCCCGGCCCTGATATCGGTAGTTCAGCAGGGCACCGGCCGCCTGTTCGTCATAAAATTCTGTGGGCTTGCCGTTAGGCAGGCCGTGCGCATTGATGTCCATGGCCAGCATGCCGCCTTCACGCGCAGACCACGACAAAATTCCCATGCTGGAGCCGCCCACACCTGCGCCATGGACGAATAAAATGGCCGGACAGCTTTTGGCCTTCGCCTCCTTCGGCCTGCCATAATAGCCGGACACCGGAGCTCCCAAGCAGGTGATCTGCGCATCAAAGGCATCCACATTGGCCACCGTGCTTTTCACTGGAGTGAGAGTGGATTTCATCTCCACCTTGGCCAGCGCGGCTTTTTGGGCGGTCCAAAAGGCGTCAAAATCGTCCGGCACGGGCAGGCTGGGCTGGATCTTCAGCGGGCTGAAGGCGGCCCCGGCCTGGGCGAATTCTTTCTGGCCTGGCAGGCTGAATCGCATCAGCAAAAAACCCGGCTCATCCAGAGTGCCTGTGATGCTGGCTTTGCCATTCTTGATTTCCACCGTTTCTTCCCGCTTCGGCTCCACGCCATCTTTGGACAGAATGCAGATGACCTTGCCATGGGATAAAGATTTTCCTTGTTCAGTTACTTCCAGATCAAACCGGACAGTCTCTCCCACCTCGTAAACAGCCTTTGGCCGGCCGGTCACGGCTTTCAAGGAATAAGCCGGCTTTGGGGCCGTCTGGGCGGCCAGTGGGAAGGCGATGGCTAGAAATAAGAGGCTGCGGATCATGAGCCAGATTCAACGGCGAAATGAAGGAAAGTCTGTCGTCGGGCCTTCGCTCTTTTCTTGAGGAAATCAGCAAGGCTGAACGTTTGAGGTGCCAGGCAAGTCAAAGCGCTGGCTTGACCCTGGCCCGTGCTCGTTGCAAGTTTGTTGTTAAGCGTTAAATCCGCGCCCATCCCCCATTCATCATGACAACCCCCGCCGCACGCCTTGCATGAGTTTGCCGGATATCGCTGGACATGAATTGCAGGACCTGATCGGCAGCGGCAGCTGCGGTGCGGTTTACCGTGCAAGCGCCGGCGGCAAAGCCTGTGCGGTAAAGGTTTTCTCCTCCATGGCCATCAACCGGAAGGCGCTGGCCACGGCCCTCAATGCCCTGCGCCAGGTGCCGCATCATCGCGGTGTGCTGCCGGTGGAAAATTTTAATTTCGACCGCAGTCCCTATTACACAGCCATGCCCTTGGTGGGCATGATGATGAAGGATACCCAGGGCCGGCGGGTGTGGCAGACGCCCACTCTGGAATCCCTCTGCAACCAGCCGAATCCAGAACAGGCCTGGAACTACATCTACCAGCTTGCCGATGCCCTGGCCTGGCTTCATTTGCATGGCATCCCGCATGGTAACCTGCGTCCCGGTAATGTGCTGCTGGAGGATGACGCCGAAGCCAGCCTCCGCCTCACCGACATCGCCCAGGGCTGGGTGGGCGGCATCCACCACCTGGAGCTGACAGACCATTTTGTGCATCTATGTCCCGAGCAGGCGGAAAATCCAGATGGCGTCTTTGCCGGATACGGAGCCAGTTGGGATGTCTATAGCTTCGGCGTACTGGCCTACCGCCTCCTCACCGGCCAGCTCCCCCGTGGAGCCCGGGCCTGGGCGGAGCAGGTGGCCTCTGTCCAGAAGAAAGCGGCTTCCGGCCTGGCTTATGGCATTGACAGCGCCGCCCTCATCACGGCAGTGCGCGCGCAGCCCAAGATCTCCTGGCCGGACACCCCGCAATCCAAGTGGGATGAACGCCGCCGCAACATCATCGAGCGCGCCCTGGATCTGAATTCCGCCGCCCGCTGGACGGACATGCGGGAAGTGGTACGCGAGTTTGAAGTGCTGGAGTCTGATTATTTGCTGGAAGAATCCCGCGAGCAGACCGTGCAGGAGCGCAAGAGGCAGGCGGTCAAAGTACGGTCCCTCCAGGTCGTCACGCTCAGTCTCGTCACGCTGGTGATCCTCATCAGCACCTATGCTTTTATGACCCTGCGTCGTGCGCAGAAATCCGAAGTCACGAACTTGCAAAGCGAGGCGGTTTTAAAAGACGCCATTGAGACACGCGAGGCGGACAAGGCCGCGCTCACCACCCAGCGGGACCAAGCCCTCGCCCAAAAGAAAACGGCCGATGCCAACCTGCAGCACTCGCAGAGAGCGGTGGACCAGTTTCTGACGCAGCTCCTGCAAACTCCCACCAGCAACGAGCTGGACACTGAATTCTCCAAAGGCCAGCTCCGCGATGCCCTCGCCTTTTGCCAGGCCGGGCTTCCTTTGCTGGAGGCCGATCCGGCGCTCGGTGTGGAACGGCTGCGCTCCTATGGCAACATAGGCCGGATCTATCTGCGCATGCGGGACTATGATGAAGCCCGCTCGTATTTGGAAAAGGCCCGCGACCAGGCCGCCATGCTCCTGAAGGATAACAAAGACCACCCGCAGGTGGCTTTGTACCATCAGTGGTTCGGCAGATACAGCCTGCTGCTTTCCGACCTGTCAGATCGCAAAGGGGAAAAAGCCAGCTCCCTGGCCTTCCTCTCAGACGCTACCCACAGCCTCACTGAAGGCCTCGCCGCCGATCCCAAGAACCGTCTGGCCCGCAACGAGTGTGCCCGCGCCTGGATGGAATACGGAAAGCGCATGCTCAGCCATGGCGACCTGACCGAGGCTGAACAGGCCCTGGCCCATGTCTCTGAGGTGCTGGACCCCAAACTCCTCGGCGGCGAGCCCATCCCTGATGAGCAGTTCCTCCTGGCCCGGGCCCAATTTGCCAAAGGCCTGACGCAGCGGGATGCCGGGCGCATCCAGGACGCCCTCACCACTCTCATTGATGCCGTCACCGTCATGGGAGACCTCGTCATGGGCTCCTCCCCGCGCAACCAGGAGCAGGCACTCATGCTGGCGGATGCCTACACGGAGCTCGCGGAGCTGATCGGCAAAAGCATCGGGGCCAAAGAAGCCCGGGAGGCCCATATGCAGGCCATCCCCATTCTGCTGGAGCTTAACCGCCTGCTGCCGGAGTGGACTGAAGTAAAATACCAGCTCGCCAAAAACTACGGCGGCATCGCCCTGCTGGAGCGGGATGCAGGCAACAACACGGAGGCAGTGAAGAAGAAGCAGGACGCCATTGAACTAATGAACGAGATCCTGGAGGAGGAGCCGGACAACCTGCACTTCGGCGTTCTGCAGGCCAAGCTCAAAGGCGAGTATGCGGAGCTGATGTCCGATACCGGCAAGCCCACCGCTGCGCTGCCCATTGTGCAGCAGGCCGTCACCTCTCTGGAGGCGCTGCTTTCCAAAGAACCGGACGCGCGCCTCACGCCGGAGCGCAGGAACCAGGAGATCCAGCTCGCCCAGATGTATGGCGTGCTGGGCCACACGAGCCAGACACTCAGCAAAAAGGACGATGCCAGAAACGCCTTCAGCTTTGCCGTGAAGCGCTGGGAAAAACTCGCCGCCCTCGTCCCTGGGGATGACACCATCCAGCAGGGTCTCACCTGGGCGAAGGATCGCCTCACGAAGCTGAAATAAATCTCATGCCATCCACCGCTTTCGACCAGCTGATCGCCCTCGCCCAAGAGGTCTCCGTTCTTACCTCCACCGAGTCCATGCTTTCCTGGGATCAGGAAACGTACATGCCCGCGCGCTCGCTCAACCATCGTGCCCGCCAGATGGCCTACCTGAATGGCAAGGCCCACTCCCTGGCCACCGGTACCGTTTTCCGCAAACTGCTGGCCAAGGCCGAAACCGAAAAGACCCGCGATGCCAAAGCCGCCGCCAACCTGCGCGAGCTGCGCCGTGACTATGACCGCGCCGCCAAACTGCCGCAAAAGCTCGTTATCGAGGAAAGCGAACTCTGCGCCCATGGCAAAGCCGCCTGGGCGGAAGGACGCAAGAAGTCTGACTTCAGCCTCTTCGCCCCGCACCTACAAAAGCTCGTCACTCTGGCCCGCAAAAAGGCCGATCTGTGGGGTTACGCGGATGAACCTTACGATGCCCTTTTGGAGACCTATGAGCGCGGCGCCCGCACGCGGGAAGTGGCTGAACTCTTTGCCAAGCTGAAGCCCGACCTCACCCAGATCGCCCGGCAGGCGGTGGAGCAGAGCGCCTCCGTGAAGCCTAACCTGTTGCGTGGCAAATATCCCATTGAGAAACAGCAGATCCTCAATGCCGAAGTCGCCGCCAGCCTGGGCTTCGATTTCGAGGCGGGCCGCATTGACACTACCGCGCATCCCTTTTGCACCACCCTCGGTCCTGCCGATATCCGCCTAACCACACGTTATGATGAGGCGGACTTTACCTCTTCCCTCTTCGGCGTCATGCATGAGGCCGGGCACGGGCTTTATGAGCAGGGCCTGCCGGTGGATGACTTCGGGCTGCCCTCCGGCCGCGCCTGTTCTCTGGGCATCCATGAATCCCAAAGCCGACTGTGGGAAAACCACGTGGGCCGCTCCCGCAGCTTCTGGGAAAAGTGGCTGCCACGCACGGCCGAGATCTTTCCTCATCTGAAGAAGATCAAGCTGGATGACTTCCTCCGCGCCATCAACCGCGCCGAGTATTCCTTCATCCGCGTGGAGGCGGACCAGGCCACCTATGACCTGCACATCCTTTTGCGCTTCAGCATCGAGCGCCGCCTCGTCAGCGGCGAGCTGGCCGTCAAGGATGTGCCGAAGGCCTGGAATGAGGAGTTTGAAAGTTTGTTCGGCATGGTGCCTCCGGATGATGCCCACGGCTGCCTGCAGGACATTCATTGGAGCATGGGCGGCCTCGGATACTTCGCCACCTACACGCTGGGCAATCTGAACGCCGCCCAGCTTTTCGCCACTGCCCGCAAGCAGAAGAAAATCGCCACCGCCCTGGATCGGGCCGACTACGCCCCGCTGCTCACTTGGCTGCGCGACAAAGTCCACTCCCAAGGCGGCACCCCCCTCCCTGGTGAGATCATGCTGCATGCCACCGGCAAGCCTACCGACGCCAAATGGCACCTCAAGCATCTGCGGGAGCGGTTTGGGGAGTAATTGCCTTCCTTCTCAGTCATGCCGCACGATCTCACCGCCACACTTCAACAGCATTTTGGCCATAAGGCTTTCAGGCCGGGGCAGGAACAGGTGATGGGGGCGCTGCTGGAGGGGCGGAGTGCGCTGGCGCTTTTTCCGACGAGTGCGGGGAAGTCGTTGTGCTACCAGCTGCCGGCGCTGCTGATGGACGGGGTGACGCTGGTCATCTCGCCGCTGATTGCGCTGATGAAGGACCAGGTGGAGGCGCTGCGGGCGCGGGGGATTGGGGCGGCGCGGCTGGATTCATCGCTGAAGCTGGATGAGGCGCAGCAGGTCTTTGATGACCTGCGCTCGGGCAAGACGAAGCTGCTTTACATCGCCCCGGAGAGGCTGATGAATGAAAACTTCATCGAGCGGCTGAAGCGGCTCAAGATTGCCATGATGGCGGTGGATGAGGCGCACTGCATCTCGGAATGGGGACACAATTTCAGGCCGGAATATCTGCGCCTGGCGCTGGTGGCGAAGGAGCTGGGCATCCGGCCTGTGCTGGCGCTCACAGCCACGGCGACCCCCAGTGTGGCTGCGGACATCCGGCGGGCGTTTGACATCGCGGATGCGGATCATGTGCAAACGTCGTTTCACCGGCCTAACCTGCATTACCGAATCACGCCCTGCCCGGCGGCGAAGCGTAAGGAATATCTCACCAAGCTGCTGAACAAACGCAAGGTGCCCTCCATTGTCTATGTGACGCTGCAACAGACGGCGGAGGAGGTGGCAACGCATCTGCAGCGCAATGGCGTCAATGCGCTGGCCTATCATGCCGGCCTGGCCGATGAGCATCGCCATGCGGCGCAGGACGGTTTCATGACCGGGGAGACGGATGTCATCGTGGCGACGATCGCTTTTGGCATGGGCATTGACAAGGCGGACATCCGCGCGGTTTACCATTACAACCTGCCGAAGACGCTGGAGAACTACATGCAGGAAACCGGTCGCGCGGGGCGCGATGGAAAAGCCTCTGTCTGTGAGATGCTGGCCTGCCAGGATGACTGCATCGTACTGGCCAATTTTACTTATGGCGACACACCGACGCCGCAGGCATTGCGGCAATTGTTGGATCATTTGTTACGCCAGGGGGATGAATTTGACATCTCCATCTATGAGCTTTCCGGCAGCACGGACATTCGTCCGCTGGTCATTGAGACGGTGCTGACGAATCTGGAACTGAACGGACTGGTGCGGCCACTGGGCATGTTTTATTCCAGCTATAAGTATGCCTTTCTCCAGCCGGAGGCGCGCATCCTCTCTGGTCACAAGCCGGAGCGGCAGGCATTCCTTCGGCGGCTGTTTTCCTGCGGCAAACGCGGGCACAAATGGACGACAATCAGCCCCGATGAGGCCGCTGCTGAAATGGAGGAGCCGCGTGACCGCATCATGAAGGCACTGACCTGGCTGGAGGAGGCCGGCGAGATCCAGATGAAGCCCAGTGGTGCCCGCCAGCGCTACCGCCTGTGCGGGGAGCCGGCGCGGCGCGATCCCGACCAGGTGGCGGTGAAAATGCAGGCGCTGTTTGCGGAGCGCGAGACGCGGGATGTGCAGCGGCTCCAGCAGATCCTGGAACTGGCCAGCCAGCGCGAGTGCATCACCCGCTGGCTGCTGCGTTATTTTGGCGAAGAGATGCCCGCCGACTGCGGCACCTGCACGAGCTGCAAGGAGCGGGAGAAAGGGGTGGACATGAGCCAGCCGCGCCCCATTCCCCAGGCGGCCCGTCCCAGCGTCACCACCGAGGATGTGGCGGTGATCCGCGACCTCATGGACGAGCGCCACGCGGCGCTGCGCACGCCGCGCCAGCTGACCCGTTTCCTCTGCGGCATCTCCAGCCCCGCCACCAGCCGCTCCCGGCTGACGCGTCTAGGCACCTTCGGCATGCTGGACCAGGTGCCTTTTGATGACGTGCTGGCGCAGGCGGAGACGATGCGGTGAGGTGATGATTGTGAATTGCGATGGATCGCTTGTATCCCTCCGGCTCCCCTGCCACGTTTGACCGCCAGCAAAACCTTTTTTCAAGCGCCCTATGACCCTCCGCGAGCCTGAAATTGTTGAACTCTCCACACCCTCAGGTCCCATGCGCACGATGGTGCTGCGGCCTGCGGGTCCGGGACGTTATCCAGGGCTGATTTTTCACTCAGAGATTTTTCAACTGACGGCTCCGATTGTGCGCACGGCAGCCTTTCTCGCAGGCCATGGGTTCATCGTCGCCGTGCCGGAGATTTATCATGAGTATCTGGCTGCGGGGACGGTGCTGGCTTATGACCAGGCGGGCTCGGATGTGGGGAACCGGCTGAAGACGGAAAAGTCCGTCGCTGCCTATGATGCGGACAATCGGGCGGTGCTGGACTACCTGAAAGCTCATGAAGACTGCACGGGGCGGCTGGGTTCCTTTGGCCCGTGCATTGGCGGACATCTGACTTACCGCGCTGCCCTGCAGCCAGATGTGGCTGCGGCGGCCTGCTTTTATCCCACCGACCTTCACAAGCGCAGCCTGGGGGCCGGCATGAACGATGACTCCCTGGCCCGCGCGGCAGAAATCAAAGGCGAGCTGATGCTGGTCTTCGGACGTCAGGACCCGCATGTCCCTGCAGAAGGCCGTGCGCTCATCTACCAGACACTGACCGCTGCCGGGGTGAATTTCACCTGGCATGAATTCAATGCCGCCCACGCCTTTCTCCGCGATGAGGGCCTGCGCTACGATGCCGAACTGGCCCGTCAGGCGCTGGGCCTGACGGTGGATTTTTTCCGGCGGTGTTTGTGAGACTGACAGGCAGAGTCACTGCAACCGGTGTGGTGGGCTAATCCTCCGACGGCTCCCACAGCTTCACTGCCCCCGGTAACAAGGCGGAAGCACCCGGAGGAACCAGGGCGATGACGAGGTCCACGGGGATGATGACGCCATCCAGGTCACGGCGGAAGTTGCGCGCGTGGGCATCGGTGATGAGAATGCCGTCCCGCTGGCGATACCAGGTCACGCCGTGGACTTCGGGGTTGATGATGCAGGCATCGTCCACCCGCTCAAAGCCATGCGCAATAAAGAAGTCCGCCGCGTCTTCCAGCGTGGCGGGCAGGTTTTCATCTTCCGCAATGAAGGGCTGCTCCACTGCCATTTGCGGCTCCGCGTCTGTACCGACCACCTTGCCAAGATACTGGGTGCGCATCCCGAAAACATCCGTCATGACCGCCCAGCGGCGCAGGTATTCGGAGGGCAGCGCGGCCCGCATCATCAGACGGCTCTTGTTTTGAAACGTGCGCGGATCCAGCAGCCGGGTTTCATCCATGATGCGGCCGTAAAACCCGGGGAGGGTGTGTTTGACGACGACACCTAATGTCTCGGAGCCAAAAATAGTATGTTCACCGCCCACGCCGAAAACTTCAGACGGGGGGTGGTGGAGACTCGGCCTCAGCCTGCAACTGCGTCAGTTCACCTTCGCGGGCTGCGAAGAGCGGCTGCTTTGAATGCCTGCCAAAACGGATTTGCGCATCTGCTCCCGCGAGACGCGTGGCTGATTGGAGCAGATCGCGAACAGCTTTTTTGGGTCGGTGATGATGACGGCTTCCGGTTTCGTCTTGGATGATTGTAACGCCATTCGGCCGGGATTCCATGCAGAAAATCACCTGCACCGTTTCTCCCGGCGGGGGCAGTCTCTTGTTGAACTCGCCCACCCCCTGCGCTTTTCTGCGCGTATCATCACTCCCCCAATCTCACACTCATGAACTACGACCTCATCGTCATCGGCGGCGGGCCTGCGGGCTACGTCGGAGCCATCCGCGCAGCGCAACTCGGCAAAAAAGTGGCCTGTGTGGAGAATGACCGCGCCGGGGGCACCTGCCTGAACTGGGGTTGCATTCCCACCAAGGCCCTGCTGAAAAACGCCGAGCTTTACCACACCCTCACCCACCGGGCCGAGGAATTTGGCCTCAAAGTGGAAGGCCTCAGCTATGACTGGTCCAAGGTCGTCGGCCGCAGCCGGGGCGTGTCCGACAAGCTGAACAAGGGCATCGAGTTCCTCTTCAAAAAGAACAAGGTGGACTACCTCAAAGGCACCGCCAGCATCCCGGCCGAAGGCAAGGTGGAAGTGACCGCTGCCGACGGCAGCAAGGAAACCCACGAGGCCGCCAACATCCTCATCGCCACCGGGGCCAAAACCCGCGACATGCCCGGCTTCCCCTTCAACGGCACCACCGTCATCGGCAGCAAGGAAGCCATGACCCTGGAAAAGCAGCCAAAGAGCATCATCGTCATCGGCGCAGGTGCCATTGGCATCGAGTTCGCCTATTTCTTCAACGCCTACGGCACCAAGGTGACCGTGGTGGAAATGCTGCCTGACGTGCTTCCTGTGGAAGACACCGAAGTGTCCAAACTCCTGGAAAAAAGCCTCACCAAGGCCGGCATCCGCATCCTCACCAACACCAAGGTCACCGGCACGTCCGAGGACGGCAAAGGCGTCAAAATCACCGTCGAAGGCGCTGCCAATGAAACCCTCGAGGCCGATGTCTGCCTCGTCGCCATCGGCGTGAAGCCCGTGCTGCCAGGCGGCATTGAGCTGAAGCTGACCGACCGCGGCTGGCTGCACACGGACGACAAGTATCAAACCAGCGTCAAAGGCATCTACGGAGCTGGCGACATCATTGGGCCTCCGTGGCTCGCCCACGTGGCCAGCTACGAGGCCGTGCAGTGCGTGGAAGGCATCTTCGCCGGTCACAAGCCGAAGAAGGTCACCGTCTTCCCAGGTTGCACCTACTGCCATCCGCAGGTGGCCAGCATCGGTCTCACCGAGCGCGCTGCCAAGGAAAAGGGCCTCAAGTTCAAGGTCGGCAAGTTCCCTTACGTCGCCAGTGGCAAGGCCCTCGCCGCCGCCGAGCCGGAAGGTTTTGTCAAAATCCTCTACGGTGAGCCTCATGGCGAGATCATCGGCGCCCACATCGTCGGCAGCGAAAGCACCGAGATGATCGCCGAGATCGGCCTGGCCATGAACCTCGAAGCCACCTGGGATGAAATCGAAGCCACCATCCACGCCCACCCGACGCTGAGCGAGATGGTCAAAGAAGCCACCGAAGTGGCCAAGGGGCACCCGATCCACGTTTAACTTCACATCCCTCAATGAAGGCGATCACCGAACACTTGATAGTGGCGGTGATCGCCATTTTTATGGCCTTCGTCGGTTATTGGTTGATGGATAAATATGCCTCCCTAGACTTCGGATGGGGAAGGATGGAATGGACGAAGGAGAGCTTGGGCTGGGCAGTCTGGTTGTCAGTCATCTCGGTTTTGACCTGGCTGTATCTCTACCGGGTGTGCCGCCGGCTTCACTGGTTGGTCATGCCAGTCATGGGCGTTTTCAGCCCGATTATCGGAGCCCTACTCCTTGTCATCCCGTATCTTATTTTTCCTTTTTTGGTCATCTGGATGTATGTCCCGGTAGTCTTTCCGGTGGGCATTGTCACAGGTTTTCTGATCAGTGCGGCGACGCTGCCTTTCCGGCCTCAGAAGATCTTGAGAGGTAACGCGTGAAAGGTTGCCACTTGTTACTGGGGATTGCCAGCCTGGTCGGTTCAGGCTCGGCAGGGTGAATAGGCAAATTAAACGTTAAATGAGTATTATGCAAAACTCACAACTATTCCGCCGCGGTGTTGTTCTCCCTCAAAATCGAGAAGCTGAAGCGTCATTAAGATTGAATGATGTCAGCGAGAATACGCCCGTGCGCTATTTGAAAATCGGGAATCAACAGGAATTCGAATTACTGTGGGGGGTGGGAATTTTCCAGCGTATTAACGCGTACTCAAATGGCCTCATTGATGATTATGAAGAGTGTTTTGTGGATGCCAGTTCTATGCCCGCAGTTCTCAAAGCAATTAAAGAAATCCAATTCTCCAATAACCCGCATGATATGAAAACAGAGCATTTTTTGGTCTCTCTTTCATCCCTGGCTAGTGAAGCCGCCTCGTTGGGACGCCCTCTTCTGTTTGTTCTCTGACAATCGACAGCTTCATCAGTTATTTTTACAAACTGCTCGGTCGTAGCAAGACCGCCCCCTTCACACAAAATTCGCCTTCATTCTCGGCTCCCGAATCAAGGCCGTGCTGAGCTTTTGCGCCTCCTCAGCAGGCAACCACAGCTCCAGTCCAAGACGCAAAACGAAGCGGTTCGGCGTGGCATTGGGGCGCAGGGTGAGCAAGATGTCCACGGCAGTGGTGACCAGTTCGGGTGCCAGCATTCCTTGGGCGTGCAGTTCCTTGACGATGATCACCAGCGCCATCGCGGTGCTGCGGGAGCGGCCGGCCCAGCATTGGAAAACCAGGGGCTCACGGGCGGTGCTGGCCGCATAGGCCAGCAGGCTTTCCAGATGTGTGACGTTCGGCCCCGGCCCCTCACCGCCTGGCGTGGGCAGGGCATCTTCAAAGGCCAGATGACACGCGCTTTTGGCACCCGCCAGCTCCGCCTCGGCATGCAGGGGATCGCGGATGCTCACCACATGCCAGCGGCCCGGGTCCGCTGCCAGAAACGGCCCGACCTGGATGGCCGAGCAGATGGCCAGTTCGCGGTTCAGGCGCTCAATGAACATGGTGCGTCAATTCACGCCCCGTGGCGCTTTGCAAAAAGAGATTTCAGGGCCAAAAGGGCAGGGGACGCCTCACACATTGAAGCGCCATTCCACAACGTCACCGTCGCGCATGACGTATTCCTTGCCTTCGATGCGCAGCTTCCCGGCCTCGCGTGCTTTCGCTTCGGAGCCTAGAGTGACGAGGTCATCAAAGTGGACGATCTGCGCGGCGATGAAACCGCGCTCGAAGTCGCCATGGATCACGCCGGCGGCCTGGGGGGCCTTCATGCCTTTGGTGATGGTCCAGGCACGGGTTTCTTTTTCACCCGTGGTCAGATAAGTCTGCAGGCCCAGCAGGGAATAGACGCTCTTGATGAGCAGGTTCACCCCGCTGTCTTCGACGCCCAGATCGGCGAGATAAGCCTTGGCCTCATCTTCAGGCAATTCACCCAGCTCGCTCTCGATGGCGGCGCTGACGACGGTGGCACTGGCCGCATGGGCATGCTTCACATACTCACGCACCTTGGCCACCTGAGGGTGTTTGTCAGGGTTTTTGGAGGCTTCGGCCAGTTCGTCCTCAGCCACGTTGCAGGCGTAGATGCAGGGCTTGCCGCTAAGCAGGAAAAAGGACTTTAGCAGCTTCTTTTCTTCATCATTCAGCTCCAGCGTCACGGCGGGCTTCATCGCATCCAGGTGCGGAAGCAGTTTTTCGCAAAGCGCGTGTTCCGCCTGGGCTTCCTTGATGCCGCGCTTGGCATCTTTGTCCGTGCGGGACTTGCGCTTGGACACGCTGTCCATGTCGGCCAGGATGAGTTCCGTATTGATGACCTCGATGTCGCGGATGGGGTCCACGCTGCCATCCACATGGGTGATGTCGCCACTTTCAAAACAGCGCACCACGTGCACGATGGCGTCCACCTCGCGGATGTGGCTGAGGAATTTGTTGCCCAGGCCTTCACCCTGGCTCGCGCCTTTCACCAGACCGGCGATGTCCACAAATTCAATGGCCGCAGGCACCAGCTTCTGCGAGCCGCTGAGCTTGGACAGCACCGCCAGCCGCTCGTCCGGGACAACGACGACTCCCTGGTTGGGCTCGATGGTGCAAAAGGGGTAGTTCGCCGCCTCCGCCTTGCGGGTGCGGGTGACTGCGTTAAACAGAGTGGATTTGCCTACATTGGGAAGGCCGACGATTCCAGCTTGGAGCATAAGAGGGTGAGGATAGCGGTCTCCGCCTCAGGTGCGAACGAAAAGTGCGCCTCTTTCACTCCCCACACCGCGGATTTCCTTCATGGAAGCCTCCGCCATCTCCTGCTTGCCCCGCCTTCCGGTCTGGGTCAAAAATGACACATGTCAGTCCCTGCCGCCCACTCCGTCGCCCTCCAGCCAGACTCCTGGCAGGCCGCGCTGGCCCAGGTCTGCACCCATCTCCTTCAGGAAAAAAAGCAGATCCTCCTCTGCATCACGGGCAAGTCCGGCGCTGGCAAGTCCACCCTCGGCAAGCTCATCCGCAAAAAAGGACTCCCCGGCCTGCAGCCCCGGAAAATCGGTGTCATTGACGATGGCGTACTGGCCGTTCCCCTTTTCGGCATCTTCACCCGCCGCATCAAAAGCCGCAGCCGTGAGCGGGACAATCTGGCCCCCTTCAGTCACTTCCTGAAGAACAAAAAGATGGTCGTGTATGTGAACACCAAACCAGAACGGCGACTGGACCGTTGCGACGTGGCCCTGCGCCTACGCCTGCCGGAGGAGATCCGTGAGCAGCGCCTCAATGACCGTGACCACGATGGTGGAATACGTTTCCGCAGCACCGTGAATGCGGATGATGAAGTCGGCATCCAGGCGGATCATGTCTTTGACTTATGCCTGGTGGAGTCTCATGATCCCGCGCCGCTCACTGGCGCTCAATCTTCCATGGTCCTGGTCCCGTTTCTATCCAAAGCGGCCCCGGACATGGCGAACTGGGCCTCTTATGCGGCAGAATGCTGCTCCTAGATGACCTTCACGTCCTGGCAATACGCCCTCTTTCTCCCGCTCGTCGTCCTGCTGTACTGGCCGTTGCCACGGCTCGGTCGCATGGGGCTGCTGCTCGTCGCCAGCTACTTCTTTTATGGCATGTGGGACCTGCGCTTCCTGGCGCTCATCATGGCCTCCACGGGCATTGACTACTTCTGTGCGCGCTCCCTCATCGGCGCACGGGAGTGGCGGGGAAAGGTCCTCCTCACTACTCTCGCCCCCTTCCTCTGGCTCGGTGGCTGCGCCCTTTTTGCCAAGGAATACGTCACCATCAGCCAGGCCAGCCTCATCGTTGCCGCCGTCTTCCCCCTGCTCTTTGTCCCCGTGCATGAGTGGCTCTGGACCCGGCCCGAGCCCGCCCGCCGCCGGGGTTTCCTGTGGCTCAGCATCCTGACGAACCTCGCCGTCCTGGGCTTCTTCAAATACTTCGGCTTCTTCGCTGACAGCCTCGTCGCCCTCCTCGGCTCGGCAGGCATGGATCCTGGCTGGACGCTGCCAAACATCATCCTGCCTGTCGCCATCTCCTTTTATACCTTCCAGTCCGTCGCCTATGCGGTGGATGTGTATCAAGGCAAGGTACAGCCCGCTCCGGACCTGCTCACCTTTTCCGCCTACCTGGCCTTTTTCCCCCAGCTCGTCGCCGGTCCCATCGAGCGTCCGGGCAAATTCATGCCGCAGTTCACCCAGGCTGCCGTCTGGGAGTGGGAGCACCTCCATGCCGGCCTGCGGCTGCTGCTCATCGGCGCGTTTAAAAAAGTCTTCGTCGCGGATAACTGCGCCATCATTGCCAACTACGTCTTCAATCCCGGCTCCACGCCCAATGCCCCCTGGGCGCTGCTTGGCATCGTCGCCTTCGCCTTCCAGATCTATGGCGACTTCTCCGGTTATACCGATCTCGCCCGTGGCTCCGCCCGCCTGCTGGGCATCCGCCTCAGCATGAATTTCCGCTTCCCGTACCTCGCCACCGGCCCGTCGGACTTTTGGCAGCGGTGGCACATCACCCTTTCCAGCTGGTTCCGGGATTACGTGTATATCCCCCTCGGTGGCAACCGCACCGGGCCCACCCGCACCGTGGTGAATCTCTGGATCACCATGCTGCTCGCCGGCCTCTGGCATGGGGCGAGCTGGACCTTCGTCCTCTGGGGCGGATACCACGCCGCCCTGCTCACGCTCTACCGCATCGTCCCCGCCCTCGGCAAACTCGAGACCACCGCCCTGGAGGAAGCCTGCACCTGGCCCCGGCGCACCCTCGCCATCGTGCTCATGTTCACTTTGACCCTCTTCGGCTGGGCCATCTTCCGTGCGCAGACCATGCCCCAGCTCGGAGTCTGGCTACATGCCCTCACCGACTGGACCGCCGGAGAAGACTGGACCAAACCCGCCCTCTGGCTCGTGTTCCACATCCTGCCCCTCATCCTGCTCCAGCTCCTCACGCTGAAACCCCGCGATGAAGCCGAGCTGACCCGCCTCCCCTGGGTGGCCCGTGGCCTCGTCTTTTTCCTCCTCTTCGTCGCCTTCGTCAGCTCCCTCTCCACGGAGCAGGAGTTCATCTATTTCCAGTTCTGATTTTCGCCTCCCGATGCGCGCCCTCACCCGCAGCTTCCTTCTCTTTGCCGCCATCCTCCTCGTGGCGGAGCTCGCCGCCCGCTTCGCCTTCGTCCGCACCATGGAGGGCCGGTTTGACTATGGTTACCACCCCACCGCCGGGTTTGTTGAAACCTCCGATGGCCAGATCGAGCTCCAGCGCTCCGGCGGCCGCCGTTTTTTCCCCCAGACCTTTGCTAAAGAACGCCCCGCTGGCGTCTATCGCGTCATCGTCATTGGCGATTCCGTCGCCCGTGGCAAGGACGTCCCCCTCTCCTACACCGGCCAGCTTGAAAAAAAGCTCCGCGACCAAGGCATCCAGGCCGAGTGCATCAACATGGCCCTCCCCGGGTTCGGTGCCCGCCGCAAGGACCTCGTCCTCCAGCAGGCCATGAAGTACCAGCCCAGCCTTATCGTCCTCCATGTCGGTTTTTCCAATGAATACGAGGACGAGCGCGAGTGGAAGCGCCGGGATGATTTCAACAGTCCCCACCCTAAAAACTGGCTCATGCACTCTCTCGTCATGCGCCAGTTTTATGAGATGAAGACCGAGAAAATCTACTGGCAGTGGCTGCCCAACAGCGTCCGCGACCAGTCCGGTATTTCGGATGCCAACATGGAGATGCAGGCCTCCGAGGACGAGACCATCCAGCGCGAGTGGCAGGCCCGGCTGGAAAAGGTCACCCAGGACGGCCTCCAGCGCCTCCGCGCCGCCCAGATCCCCACCGTTCTCGTCCTCCAGGCCTCCAACACCCGCAAGCCCGACGGCCAGGGCGGCATCGTCCTGGATGATGAACTCCTCAACACCTGGACCGCCCCCCTGGAGAGCGACCTCGTCGCCCGCGTCCGCATGAAAGAAGCCATTCCTGCCACCCAGGTTCAGCAGCTCTATTCCGATACCAACCACGTCCGCCCCGAAGGCCACCGCCTCATCGCCGCCCAGATCCTGCGCACCCTCCAGCAAAAAGGCTGGCTCCCCGCAAAGTAGGTCAGTTGGGCCCCAACTGATGCTTGGAAACCACAGCTACAAAACACCCCGCACCCAAAGAACGCCCGTAGCATGCGCAGTGTGGCACGATAGGCACGCCGCACGGAGCGCGAGTATGTTGATCGAAGCGAAACTACTCGCCTTTCATGGATGATGAAGCCTCCTGGGCAAAACCAGCCTCCGTTGTCCAAGACACCTGCCTGATCACCCTGCAGCAGGGTTCCGCTGCCGGGCAGTTTACTCCGTAAATCACGCTCGCAGCTCACGTATTCGTCCTCCACCATGAAGTCCCTCCTTCTCACCCTCGCCTGCCTCCTCGGCCTCACCACGCCGCTGTCCGCGCAGTCACCCGCCCACATCGTCATCATGGTGGTGGAGGAAGAATACAACTACGACGCCCCCACCACCATGGGCGACTTCGCCGCCAAGGACCTCCGCCCCCTCGGCCACAAGGTCACCGTCATTCTTGGCGACCAGCCCGAAAAACACCACTTCCCTGGCCTGATTGAGGCCCTGAAGGACGCTGATCTCCTTATCCTCTTCTCCCGCCGCCGCTTCCCGCCGAAGGAGCAGCTTGCCGCCATCCGCGCCCACCTGGATGCGGGCAAGCCCCTCCTCGGCATCCGCACCGCCAACCACGCCTTCATCCCCGTCCCCACGGAAACCGTCACCGATCCCGCCCTCGCCACCTGGCCCGAGTTCAACCCCGAAGTCCTCGGTGGCCAGAACACCGGCTACGAAACCAAAGGCCTGCCTTACAGCGTCAGCATCGCCCCCGGCGCAGAAAGCAGTCCCCTCCTCCAGGGGGTAAACCCCGCCACGATCCAGGGCCACAAATCCCTCTACAAAGTCCTGCCCCTCGCCGCCGATACCACCCCCCTGCTCATCGGCACCGCCCAGTCCCCCAGCACCACCCCGCCCCAGCCCGTCGCCTGGACCCGCCACCACGGCCCAAACAAAGCCCCCATCTTCTACACCAGCCTCGGTGCCGCCGATGACATGAAGATCCCCGCCGTCCGCCAGCTCCTGCTCAATGGCGTCAAATGGACCCTGGGCCGCTGAGTGAAAACAAAGTCGAGTGGCCCATCGCCCCAGAACATTGCCCTGGTCAATAACGTCTTGTTGCTGACAGCAAACAGGCACGATTTCATACAGGTGCCAGGGCTGCGGTTTGAAAACTGGCGCGAATCATCACTCCACCTCCGCCACACCGCTGTTGCCGTAATTTTTCTGCCAGCGGCCTTCCAGCGTGTGGACGATGTGCGGGGTGTAGAGCTCGGGTTCGAGGAGGAAGGAGTCGTGGCCTTTGGCGGAGTGCACGGTGATGTGCATGCAGGAGGACTTGGCCTTTTCCAGGGCGCTGATCATCTCGGCCTGCTCTTCGGGGTAGAAGCAGAAGTCGGAGTCAATGCTGAAGACGAGGTAGTGATGACCGGCGGCGGTGCTGCGGGCGAAGAGCTGCTCGTAGTTGTCCACGCCGGCATCCCGCAGGGGGTCAAAGCGCAGCCACATGTTGATGATGCGCAGGTAGCTGTTGGCATCGAAGCGGCTGACGAATTTTTTCCCCTGGTAGAGCATGTAGCTTTCGACGTTATGCCCCACCTTATACCAGGAGAGCTGGCCGTCGGGCTGGCTGACATTGGCCCCGGCGCGTTTTTCGATGGTGTCCAGGTGCACAAAGGTCTTGTGGGAGATCATGCGGGCGAGCGCCAGGCCATAGGCCGGGTTGGGACCTTCGTAATAGTCGCCGCCGTTAAAATGAGGGTCGTTTTCGATGGCCATGACCTGCTCAAACAAGGTCATGCGGGTGAGCACCGTGGTCTTCAGCCCGGTGGCTACCGGCATGACGATGCGCACGCGCTCCGGGTATAGAGTGGCCAGATTCAGCGCCAGGAGGCCGCCGATGCTGGTGCCGATAACCGCATGAAGCTGCCCGATGCCGAGATGGTCCAAAAGGGCGATCTGGCTGCGGACGACGTCGCTGGTGAGCACGGGGGGAAAGGTGCTGCCGTAGGGCTTGCCCGTTTCCGGATTGATGGAGGCGGGGCCGCTGCTGCCGTAGCAGCCGCCCAGGTAGTTGGCGCAGATGACGCAGTAGCGGGTGGTGTCCAGGGCTTTGCCGGGGCCGATGAACAGGTCCCACCAGCCGGTTTGCACGTCCTTCGTCCAGCGCTCGCCGATGCCTTCGATGGCCTCGGTGTGGCCGGCAGCGTGCTGGCTGCCGGAGAGGGCATGGAAGAGCAGGATGGCGTTGTCCTTTTTGGCATTCAGCCTGCCATACATCTCATAGGCCACGGTGATGCCCGGCAGCGAATCGCCGCTGGCGAAGAGGAAGGGCTCAGACTCGGAGCCGAGATGGAAGAATTGCGTGGCAGTTTTGCCCTGACCTTTGGACATAAGAAGAGGACGTAGCAGCAGGAAGACGGGCTTTCAAGGTGCAAGGTGACCCAGCGGTCACGCCTCCAGCTCGAAGAGGGCATTCTTCAGCAGCCTGTCCAGCGCCCGGCGGTAGGGGCTGGGCATGGCAGTGGCCGGAAGTTCCGCATGGGGGATGACGCGATGGGAGGCGGGCCAGTCATGCTTTTGGTTAGGCGCGGCCTCATGCACCCACAGGGTCACTTTATAGCGGGTGATGCCGTAGGTGGCCTTAAGCAGGACGGGCGGCGGATTCTCCGTCAGGCTGTCAGGCAGGGCCGGGAGCTTCCACAGGCCGGTGCGGCGCGCGCCGGTTTCCTGCTCCAGCAGCACGCCATCGGCGGTGTGGAGAAAAATCACCCGCTCGGTCACCTCGGTGATCTGGGTCTTGCCAGACTTCACCGGCAGGCTGGCAGGCTCCGTGGCGCGGCAATGTTTTTTGACCGGGCAGACCGGGCATTGTGGCTGCGCTGGGCGGCAGGTGACCTGGCCCAGTTCCATCAGCGCAGAGTTCAAGGCACGCGGGTCGTCGGTAGCACGGACGAGTTCCGTCGCCCGTTCCCACAGGCGTTTGCTGCCAGCAGGGGAATCAACTGGCGTGGCATCATTGTCCAAACGGGACAGCACACGGGCCACATTGCCATCCACAATCGGCTCCGCCAGCCCAAAGGCAAAGCTGGAGACCGCCCCCGCCGTGTAAGGCCCGATGCCCGGCAGCGCCAGAATGGAAGCAGGCTCGTTTGGAAAAACGCCCCCATGCTCCTCCATCACGGTGCGGGCCAGCTTTTGCAGATTCCTCGCCCGCCGGTAATACCCCAGGCCCTCCCAGGCCATCAGGATGTCACTCTCAGAAGCAGCCGCCAGCGTGGCGAAATCAGGAAAGCGGGCCAGCCACCGCGCATAATACCCCCGGTCCAGCACCGTGCTGATCTGCGTCTGCTGCAGCATGATCTCGGAGACCAGGATGGCATAGGCATCCCGCGTTTCACGCCAGGGATAAACGCGCCCGTTCTGGTGGAACCAGGAGACAAGATCTGAGGCAAGGGAGGAAGCGGGCACGAGGATGCTGTGCTTACGATTCAGCGGCTTTCAAGGCAGCATTTGCATACTCTCGACCGGTTCCCATTTCAGTATTTAGCGTCACGGTTGCGGCCTTTGGCCATCTCCCGAAGAAGCTCCAACTGGATTTGCTGAACCTCCATCAGGCGGGTGGCATGCTGATGGAGCAGATAGTCCATCTTGTCATGCAGATGGCGAATCTCGAGTTCAGCTTTGAGATTGATTTTATAGTCATTTTCAGCCCGTTTACGGTCACGGCTTTCCTGGCGGTTCTGGCTCATCATGATCACCGGTGCCTGAAGGGAAGCCAGGCAGGAGAGGATGAGATTCAAAAGGATGAAAGGATAGGGATCATATCCATGGTTGGCCAACAGGAGGACATTGAGCAGGATCCAGACAGCCATGAAGCCACCAAAGGACATGATGAACGTCCAGCTGCCGCCAAATTCAGCCAGCTTGTCTGAGAGTTTCTGGCCGACGGTCAGCTTGCCGTTTTCATCTTCTTCCCCCGCAGGATGCTCGCTCAACACTTCCTGGCGCCGGAGGCTTTGCAGCACTTCCTCATCCAGATGGCTAAGGTCGCCTAACTGGGTTTGCAATAACTGCCGGACGTATTCCAGCCTGGCTTCGTTGAGCGCATCAATCCCAATCAGGGAATTGTCCGTGAGCTCCGGGTTTTTCTCCCGGAGGACACCTGCGATCTGAGGGGGTAGCGCCGCCAGGACGCGCAGTTTTTCAGAGGAGTAAACTTTGCCGGTGACAGCGCAGGTTTGGGCCATACCCCATCCATAGATCCATTCGTTTTAACTGACAAGCGAGGTGCAGGCTTTCTTCGACGGCAGTAAGATCACCGTGAAGAAACAGACTTCGGCGTGCTCTTCAGCAGCTTTTCCAGGGCTTCGTCCGGGGTGACGCCTTTTTTCAGGGCTTCGTCGTATTCGGTCTTGGCCTTGTCCCACTTGGGCGGGTTCCAGGTGGCGTAAAGGACGGCGAGGTTGAAGTGGGCTTCGCCGTAGTTGGGGTCGATGGCCAGGGCGGTTTTGAATTCACGCTCGGCGCGGTCCATGAGGCTGAGGCGGGTGGAAATGATGCCCAGGTAATGATGGGCACGGGCGTTTTTCGGGCTCTTTTCCAGGCCTTTTTCAAAAGCGGCGGTCGCATCGTTCCAGCGCTGCTGTTTGAAGTGGGTCACGCCCAGATGGAAGGAGGCCAGTTCGTTGCCAGGATCAATGGTGAGGCATTTTTTCAGCGCGGCCTCAGCATCGCTGAGTTTGTTTTCACGCTGGCGGGAATACCCCAGGCCGACAAGGGCGGTGGTGTTTTCCGGCTCAACGCGCAGCGCATCCTGGTAGAGGGCGGCGGCCTCGGCAAATTTCTGGCTGCTGAAGGCTTCATTCGCCTTTTCCAGCAGGGAGTTGACGGGCTTTTCCTCGGCCTCTTTCGCACCGGCAGGTTTCGGGGCCTTGGCAATGAGCGTGCCCTGGATGCTGTCCCCGCCGAGCAGTTCCCGGACGGAGGGATCGGAGAAGAGTTTTTCTTCATCCGGGGTCAGGCTCATGCGGCTGCCGCGCAGTTCTTCCACCTGCTCCAGCAGCTTGGAGGAGACACCTTCCATTTTTTGCAACTCGGCTAAAACGAGGTCCTTGGCCTGCTGCTGGCGGTACTGGCTGCGCAGCTGGCGCATAACGATCTCGCGCAGCAGGTCGTTTTCTTTGGCCAGTTCCGGGGTGAGCAGGTCGGGCTTGCCTTCACGCAGATTGTTGAGCTGGAGAGTCAGCTCGGCCACCTGGGTCTGGTAGCTGGCGCTCTGCTGGCGCAGGGTGGTCATCTCTGTCTGCAATGCGGTGAGCTGGCCGCGCAGCTCGGTGATCTCCTGGTCCTTGCGCGTGGCGTCCTGCTGGAGGGTGGCCACCAGCTTTTGGGCGGAGGCGAGCTCCTGCTTAAGGCGGTCGTTTTCCGCGACGATGAGCTTGACCTCATCGCTGGCGGGCGCGCGTTTTTTCAGGGCTTCAATCTCGGTCTGCATGCCCAGGTTCTGGGCGCTGAGTTTGTCACGCTCCACCGTGGCGGCGTCACGGGCGGCGACGGCTTCATCCCGCTGTTTGATGGCGGCATCGCGCTCGGCCAGCAGGTCGTTACGTTCCTTTTCCAGGGTGGTGATACGCAGGGCGGCATCGGCCAGTTTTTGGGAGGCTTCTTTGGAGGCCAGTTCGGCGGCCTCAAGGCGCTGGGAAGCCTTGCGATACTCGGCTTCCAGGCCCAGCTTTTCCTTCACCAGCGCATCCATCTGGGTGTTGGTCGCCTGTCCGGAGGCGATCTGCTGCTTCAGCGTTTCCACAGCCTTTTCCAAAGCGGAGGACTTTTGGAAAAGCGCATCTTTGTCCGAGCGGGCAGTGGTGATCTCTCCCGAAGCCCACTGATACCATTGCTGCCACTTGGAGAGGTCCATCTGCATCTGGTTGTTCTGCGTCTCCAGGGCCAGCATGCGCTGACGGTAGTTTTGTTCCCATTGGGAAAGCACATCACTCAGGCTGGGCATCGTGCCCGCCGGGGCCGCCAGGGTGCCTGGCGCGGGGGCCACAGCCGTGCTGCTGAAGCCGGGCATGGCCGCAGCAGGGGCCGGGGAGGGCGCAGAGGCGGCGGCCGCCGGCTGGGCCTGTGGCTGAGGCTGCGCCAGCCGCGCCTGCAGGCGGGTGATGGCCTGCTGCGTCAGTCCACGGCGGTTGGAGAGCACTTCCGGCTGCCATTCAGGATGGGCCTGCGCGAGACCGTCAAAAATCTGACCCATCTGCTGATATGTCTGCAGCGCACCCTGGATATTGCCATCCGCTTCCAGCTTCTCCGCGTCCCTCTTCATCACGAAACCGCGGAAAAACTGCTCGGCAGCATCATCCACCTGTGCCTGGGCAAAGGGGGAAACGATCAAAGCAAGGCCAAGGGCGGCCAGGGGGGCGAGACGGCTTTTCATCATGGGGAGGCGGAATTTAGCGGATTTCCTCCCTCTTGTAAATAGCCGTCCCACATTGCCTGCTGGACGGGAAAGCGCATGGTTGCTAGCATTCAGGCGCAATTTCGGGAAAAAACCGCCGTTTACCCCGTTCCCCCAAACTCAACCATCCTTATAACCCCATGGGTCTTAACATCATCTCACGTCGTCATTTTCTGGGCCGCACGGCCAGCCTCGCCGCAGGCGCATTCGCCGGTCCAAACCTCCTCCTCCGCGGCCAGAACGCCGCCGGCAAAAGGCTTAACCTCGCCGTCATCGGCGCCAATGGCAAAGGCCAGTCGGATACCCAGGGCGTGACCCTGAACCACAACGTCGTGGCCCTGGTGGACGTGGACATGAAGCGCCTGAATGAGGCCGCCAAGAAGCGCGAAGACCACCACCTGAAGTCCGGCGAAAAAGCCCCCGCTGCGCCGAAGCTGTACCAGGACTTCCGCAAGATGTTCGACGAGATGGCCAACGAGATTGACGGCGTCATCGTCTCCACGCCTGACCACACCCATTACGTGGCGGCCATGCATGCCATCAAGCACAATAAGCACGTCTGCGTGCAGAAGCCCCTTTGCAACTACATCGGCGAAGTGCGCAACCTGCACAAAGCTGCCAAGGACGCCAAAATCACGACCCAGATGGGCAACCAGGGCCGCACCATGGACGGTCAGCGCATCGCCAAGGAATGGATCGAGCAGGGTGCCATCGGCACGCTCAAGGAAATCCGCCTGTGGACCAACCGCCCCATCTGGCCCCAGGGCCCCCTGGTGAAAAAAGCCGCCGAAGTGCCTGAAGGCCTCGACTGGGACCTCTGGCTGGCCAGCGAGGCCACCGAGCCCTACTTCGAATTTGAAATCCCTGAAGGCATGAGCGCCAAGCGTGGCAACAGCATCCACCCCTTCAACTGGCGTGGCTGGTGGCAGTTCGGCTCCGGCGCCCTGGGCGACATGGGCTGTCACATCATGGACTCCACTTTCAGCATCCTCGGCCAGCTTATCCCTGAGCAGATTGATGCCACCAGCAGCCCCATCTCGGACACCTGCGCCCCTGTCTGGTCCGACCTCGTTTACCACATGCCTGCCGGCAAGCACGGCGCGCTGAAGGTCTCCTGGCAGGACGGCTCCAAGGACGGCAAGCCGAACAAGCCTGAAATCTCCCCGCACATGACCAGCGACCTGGCCAAGAAGGCTTTCGACAAAGCCAGCAGCGGCATGATGTTCATCGGCACCGAGGCCACCATCTTTGAAGGCGAGGCCTATTGCTCCAGCCCGGTCATCTATAATGAAGACCGCTACACCCAGGTGCGCCTGGACATGAAGGCCGGCAAGATCAAGCAGACCGAGAAGCGCAGCGCCATGCCAAACAACCCGCAGGGCGAGTGGGCCCACCACATCGTCAACGGTGGTGATCCAAGCTCCAACTTCGACTACAGCTGCCCGCTGACGGAGTTCGTCCTCCTCGGCAACCTCGCCGTCCGCGCCCAGCAGAGCGTGCAGTGGGACAAGCAGGGCATGAAGGTCACCAATGCCGAAGCCGCCAACAAGTTCATCTCCCGTCCCGCCTACCGCGACGGCTGGAAGGTCTGATCTCTTGACAGGCTATTAGTTAGACTCAACTTTGATCCCCAGGTCTGCTCCGTCAGGCCTGGGGATTTTTTGTGGCGTTACTTTAGATCCGCCAGCGCCTTCTTGATGTCATCCGCTTGGCTCGCCGTCGAAGCGCTCGCATCATGCCAGACGATCTTGCCGTCCTTGACCAGAAAACATTGCCGCTGGGACATGGCCAAAAGTCCGCCCATGACCTTACCTACCTTGAAGGCCTCCAGCACCTTGCCATCCGGGTCCGCAATGAGGTCATACGGCAGCTTGCGCTCCGCCTTGAATTTCTTCTGCGCCTCTACCTTGTCCAGGGAGACCCCCAGCACCTGCACGCCCTCCTTGGTCAGGTCCGCAAACGCATCCCTCAGGGAGCAGGCCTGGGCCGTGCAACCGGGCGTATTCGCCTTCGGGTAAAAGAACACCACCGTTGGCCCCTTCTGGTAAACATCCGCAAAATTCACTGTCTGCCCATCCTGGTTCACGGCGGAAATCTGCGGAGCAGGCTGGCCAATGAGGGTTTCTTTGGCCTCACAGGAGCTGCCAAAAAGGCCGGTAAAGATGGCAGTGAGAAGTCGCATGGTGTGTTTCATTGGATCGGAGCTGCCCAGACTGTTCGCCCCAAACGGCTCGCCGGATTCATCCGTTTGTCGTTCAATACACAGCGAAGAAGGATATGCCCTCCAAAAGGAATCCCAAGCCCTGCTCCCTCCTGTAAATCCTGCCAATCCTGGAATCCTGTCTAAAATTCTCAGCCAGCAGACTCACTCCCGAATCCCCCGATACCGATACGCCAGATACCCCTTCTCCTGCAAAAACTCCATGCGCACCTGGCGGCGGAAGACTTTCCAGGTGGGATGGCAGCCAGCCTCGTAAACATTCACCCGCGTCCGGGCCGGGTTCCCCCAACCGGCAAAAAGCAGCACATGCGCATTGTGCGTATTCAGGATGTCCCCCGGCCGCAGCTCGTGATGGCTCGCCAGCCGGGTGCACAGGGCGGGCAGCTCCCGCGTGGAATAGGACCGCTCCAGCCGCCAGCAGCGGGAGACCAGGCCGGAGCAGTCGATGCCCGCCGCCTCCAGGCTGACCGCCGCGTCCAGTCCGGCGCGTTTCACCGGCGTATAGATGTCCCCCGCCGCCAGGCCCCGCTTCACCTTCTCATCAAACGATTCCAGAGTATCAAATCCGCCCCATTGATACGGCATGCCCGCATTCCACCTGCCCGGGATCCACCACCCCGGCCGGGTGCCGTCCGCCGGTTGATAACCGATGTCCGGCGTATCCACCCGTATACCCCGCGCATCCTCCCCATGCCGGATATTCGCCTCCGCCGCCCGCCACCGGTGCTGGCTATACGCCTGCGCGATCGCCATCACCTCCGCCCGGCGCACCGCTTTTCGCGGCGTCGTATCCACCTTCACTTGCGGGGATGAACACGCCGCCAGCACCAGCAGCAGGCCGACTAAACAGGCGTTCAAGCACAGGGGCGGAATTTGAAAAAGGGCAGGGGATCGCATCGGCATTTGCACGGTAAGCCCGCCCGCGTACTCGACAACGGCCTTTCTCCCGCTAATCTCCGCGCCCTATGCTCGATATCCGCCTCATCCGCGACAACCCTGATCTGGTCAAAGAACGCCTCGCCACCCGCAGTGGTGACTTCGCCTCTGTGGTGGATGAGGTCCTGTCCATTGACAGCGCCCGCCGCACGGCGGAGACCGAGCGCCAGAAGCTCCAGGGCGACCGCAACCGCATCAGCAAAGAGATCGGCATGGCCAAAAAGAATGGCCAGGACACCACCGCCATTGAGGCCGAAGTTCGCGGCATCAATGAGCGCATCGAGCAGATCGGCCATGAAGCCGACGCCGCCGATCTGCGCCAGCGCGAGCTCCTCCTCGGCCTGCCCAACATGCCGCATGAGGCCTGCCCCATTGGCCACAGCGCCGAGGAAAACCCCGAGGTGCGCGTTTGGGGCGAGAAGCCCAAATTCGACTTCGAACCCAAGGACCACACCATCCTCGGCCAGCAGCTCGGCCTGCTGGACTTTGAGGCCGCCGCCAAAATCACCGGCAGCGCCTTCGTTGTCTATCGCGGCCAGGGTGCCCGGCTGGAGCGCTCCCTCATCAGCTTCCTGCTGGACCTCCACACCACCCAGCACGGGTATGAGGAAATCAGCCCACCTCTTTTGGTCAAAGCCGATTGCCTCGTCGGCACCGGCCAGCTCCCCAAATTTGGCGACCAGGTGTATCATAGCGCCGAGGATGATCTCTACCTCATCCCCACCGCCGAAGTGCCCGTGACCAACCTGCATCGCGATGAAATTTTAAAGCTGGAGCAGCTCCCCATCAACTACGCCGCCTACACCCCCTGCTTCCGGCGCGAGGCAGGAAGCGCCGGCCTCGGCACCCGCGGCCTCATCCGCATGCACCAGTTTGACAAAGTGGAGCTCGTCAAGATCACCACCCCGGAGACCAGCATGACCGAGCTGGAAAGCCTGACCGCCAATGCCGAAAAAGTGCTTCAATTGTTAGGCCTGCACTACCGCATCATCGAGCTTTGCACCGGCGACATCGGCTTCGGCTCCGCCAAGACTTACGACATCGAAGTCTGGGCCCCCGGCCAGGGCACCTATCTGGAAGTATCGAGCTGCTCCAACTTCGGCGATTACCAGGCCCGCCGCATGAACCTGCGCTACAAGGACGAGAACGGTAAAAACCGCGTCCCCCACACCCTCAACGGCTCCGGCACCGCCCTCGCCCGCCTCTTCGTCGCCCTCGTGGAGACCTATCAGCAGGCCGATGGCAGCATCCTCATCCCCGAAGCCCTGCGTGGACACTTCGGCAAGGACAGGATCAGCTAAAGCCAAGACTGGAAAACCACTAATAGGCACTAATTAACACTAATATTCTAACCAGTAATTCAGGGTTCTGGGCATTAGTGCCTGTTAGTGAGCATTAGTGGTTTAAAAAGCCAGAACCCTGGTTGCGCGGCCACTTCGGCAAGGACAGGATCAGCTAAAGCGCCGTCAACATGCATGAGGAAATCCAAGGCCTCTGGTTCTGTCCCTCTCCGGAAGTGCCTGGAGAGCTGGACTATTACCACTTCGATACTTCCGGCAAGGTGGTCACTTTCACTCCCTTACCTCCGGAGCTGGGTCTGGGCCGTCAGTTGATGGCAATCGCCTACCGGACCGAGCCGGAGGGCGAAACCGGCTTTAGATTACGTTTAAGATCTCAGGATTCCTGGCAGCACATGCAATACCATCTGGTCTCTGGACTGTTGACCATCTATGATGATCGCGGCCATGAATGGAAATTCTCCCAAGTCCCCGAAACTGAAATCCCGCCGTGGTTTGAAGAGCGTCTCACTGAGGAGCACCGAAAGCTGGAGGAGCGTCTGTAGCAAAGAGTGGTGTAAAGTCTGTTCTGTAAAATTGGTTCGGCCTTGACTGCGCCCCGATAACAGGGTGTGCAGCTCGGTCACGCCAACGGGTTCAAGCCCAAAACCCTTGCCACACGCATGGGCCAGGTCGAACTGCGCATCCCTCAGGTGCGCCATGGCGGCCTGCTGGTGGACTGCGCCGTGCTCATCGCCATCGGCATGGATGGCAAACGCACCATCCTGGGCGTCAGCGACGCTCACCCAGGTATCGGCGGCACGTCAGGCCGTCTTCCCCGCCGTGCCCTGGTCCCGCGTCGCGTGCGGGACCAGCTCCATCTGCAACAGAGCGCACAGGCCTATGTGCCGCGTCTGGAGATGCGCAGTTCGGCTCATGGAAGTGGCCATGCGCCATGGTGCCCTGGGTTATGAGGCAATGGGCCTCCCCCTTCCCTTTTCCAATTTCCGCTTCGGTGTCTTTATTTTATGAGGCAACGCGCCTGATCGACACTTTTACAGAATAAACTTTGCACGGCCTGTCAGCCATGCATGCTGAAAGAGCTGGAATGTGCCGGACATTAGCAATGCGAATCTCTTTCTCAATCTGTTCCTGTAAATCCTGCCCATCCTGCAATCCTGTCGAAAATCCGGGCTTCTCCCTACGTTTTGTCTCTTCCCAAAGTCTGCGTTTTGCCTCAATCTCCCATCTCTCTCTCTTCATGAAACTCGTCTCCCTTCTCACCTCCGGTCTTCTCCTGGCCAGCAGCGCCCTGGCGCAGGATACCGTCAAGCTCACCCGCATCTATGAGAACCTGGAGACGAAGTTTCCCATCGCAGTCGTAATCCCGCCGGATGACAGCCAGCGCCAGTTCCTGGCCCTCCAGCGCGGCCAGATCCTGATCTTGCCGGAGGACGAAAAAGCCGCCGAGGCCAAGACCTTCCTGGACCTCAGCAGCCGCAACATGGAGGCCGACAACGGCAAGTTTGAAGAAGGCCTCAACGGCCTGGCCTTTCACCCCAAGTTCAAGGAGAACGGCCTCTTTTACCTCTGCTACACCCTGCAGAAGCCCAAGCGCCTGGTGGTCACGGAAATGAAAGTCAGCGCCGATGGCAACAAGGCCGATGAAAGCACCGAGCGCACCCTCCTGGAGATCCCGCTGATCAACTGGAACCACCACGGCGGAAACATCCTCTTCGGCCCCGACGGCTACCTTTACATCGGTGTGGGGGACACCTCCAAGCGAAACGACGAGCAGCGCATGGCCCAGCTCAATGCCGTCCTCGTCGGCAAGGTCCTGCGCATTGACGTGGACAGCCGCGAATACAACAACGCTTACGGCATCCCCTCCGACAACCCCTTTGCCGACGGCGTCAACGCCCAGCCGCAGGTCTATGCCTACGGCATCCGCAACCCCTGGGGCCTGCACTTTGACGGCCAGGGCCGCTTCTGGCTGGCCGATGTCGGCCAGGATCTTTGGGAAGAGATCAACTGGATCGTCAAAGGCGGAAACTACGGCTGGAGCTACCGCGAAGGCTCCCGCACCTTCCCCCTGCGCCCAGACCCCGCCCCGTCCGAGATCAACCTCATTGACCCCATCCACGAATACCACCACGGCGACGGACTCAGCATCACCGGCGGCGTCACTTACATCGGCAATGCCCTGCCTGAGCTCAAAGGAGCCTATGTCTATGGCGACTTCGTTTTGGGTAAAATCTGGGCTCTGCGAGTGGACAATGATGGCAAAGTGCAGAGTAACGACCTCCTTTACACAAGCCCGCAGACCGCTGCCAACGATCCCAAAAAGAAGCCCAGCGTTCACATGAAGCCCACCGCCTTCTGCTACGATGCCAAGGGTGAAATGCTCGTCCTGGACTGGAACGGCGCCATCCATCGCCTCAGCAAATAAGCCAGCGAAACCCGCTTCTCCGGCCCCCTTTTTCCCGAACCATGTCCGATCTGATCTCCGCCGCCGCCGATCTCAAGCCCACCACCACCTGGCAGGAAACCGTCTGGGCCTATACCCCGGAAGAATCCCTGGTGGACCACAGCAGCAAGGCCCGCCTCTGCGTGGCCACCCTGCTGCCCTTCAAGGACCAAAAGCCGGACTGGGACGGCTTTTCCAAAAGCATCCGCTGGATGCAGCAGTGCGGTGAATATTATGGCGTGGAAATGGTCTTCGTATTGAATGCGGATACCGGCTATATTTTTGACCTCAGCAACGAGCTATACGCAGAAGTATTGAAGCGCTTCCGCGCCGAGTTCCCCTCGCAGAAGTTCATCGCCGGCGTCACTGCTCGCGGTGCAGAAAAGGACGACATTTTCAAAGCCGAGCGCTACTGGCCCCTGCTGGACATTGCCCAGAGCCATGACAATGGCGAGATGATGATCATGACCTCCCGGCTGCTGAACATCCTGGAGCCGGAAGCCCGCCGTGATGCCTATTTTGAGATCGCCGAGCACATCACCCACCCCGCCATCGCCCATGCTCTGGAGCCGTCCTTTGTCCCCTGGGCCAGCCCGTATGAACCCTGGCTGCTGCACGAAATCGCCAATCATCCGAAGTATGTCGGTGGCAAAATCAGCACCCTGGACGAGCCGCACTTCCTTTACTGGGCCGCCATGTGCAAGGACCTGAACCTGCCCTTCGCCCCCCACAGCGGCGATGACTACGGCATCCCCACCGCCATCCGCCTGGGCCTGCCCCTGCTCATCGGTGCCGGCGTCAGCGCCTGCCCGCTCATCTGCGCCGCCCGCGACATGTGGCTGCTGGACAGCGTCGCAGACAAGAAGTTCAAGACTGGCAGCGGCCGCTTCGATACCCGCGTCTATAAGCTCTTCGAGGCCTTCCAGTCCTTCGAAGACCTCGTCTTCCGCCTGGATGACCGCATGAGCGCCGCCCCGTATAAACACAGCACCGCCCATGTGCTGCACCACCTCGGCCTCATCGAAGCCCCCGAATCCCATCCAGACTGCAAAGACCTCCGTGGCAGCGACGAAGCCCTGCGCATGGAAGAGGCTATGCGCCGCCCCCTCCGTGTGGCCAAACGCCTGGGTATCCCCTATTTCGCACGTAAATAGCAGCCCGCTGAGAAGTGGCCGCACCTAGCGCAGCGCCGCAAAGCGAATCCCAGCGCGGAAAGCCGGGGCGAAGCCGAAAACGTCCCTGGCACACCCGCCGCCGCACCCCAATTCGAATTTTAAATGAAGACAGGTTGTCTAACCTGTTGAGCGCAGTTCGCTGCGCTCATGAACCCCCATTCTAAATTCTTATGAAAGCGAAAATTCACCATCTTATGGCCCTGGCCACGGTGGGTCTGGCGCTGACCCTTAGCTCCTGCGTCAGCCCTTATGCAGGCCCGCATGAACGCGACGGTGCCGTCATCGGCGCGGTCGGTGGCGGTGCTCTGGGTGCCATCATCGGCAACCAAAGTGGCCGTCCGCTCGAAGGGGCCGCCATTGGCGGTGCCCTGGGTGCCTTAGCCGGTTCCTCCATCGGGGCCAGTCAGGACCGGCGCTACTATCATCGCGGCGGCTACGGTTACAGCCGTCCCGTTTACTATCGCGGCGGTCCCCGCTATAGCCCTTATCGCGGCAGCTACTACCGCTCTGGCTATAGCTACGGCCACCGTGGATACCACCCTGGTTACTGGTAATGCCCTTCTGTCGTTCCTCGGGACGGCAGATGTCCCTGACGGGAGGTTTTGAAACTTTTTTACTGAGCTTCGAATACTTCCCGTCAGCGGGCGTCTATGCGTTTGTGCGTGCTATTCGCCCGCATGACCCCCCTCACTACCATGAACAGAATCCTTCGTTATTTGGCAGCCGTCGGCACCCTGGGTTTGGGCCTGAGTCTGACTTCATGTGTGACCCCTTATCCCGGTCCTAATGAACATATGGGAGGCGTCGCCGGAGCCATTGGAGGCGGTGCGTTAGGGGCCATCATTGGCAACCAAAGCGGGCGCCCGCTTGAAGGAGCCGCCATCGGCGGTGCCCTGGGTGCTCTGGCTGGATCCGCCATTGGGGCCAGCAATGATCAATACTATGGCTACCGTCAGCCCGTCGTTTATCGCCGCCCGGTCGTCATAGCACCCCGGCCCGTATTCGCCCCGGCACCAGTGCTATACGGCCCCCGGCCCTTCGGCCCCAGCTTCGTCGCCACCACCGGGTACCATTATGGGCCCGGCATCGGTTACCGTCGTGGCTTTGGCTCTGGTCCATATTGCTGGTAGGCAATGGATGGAATAGACGGGTCTCAGACTCCGTTCTGGTACCATGCGACCTGCCCATACTTTCCTCGCCGTCCTTGCCACCCTGTTGACCAGCTTCGCGGGGGCCAGTGAGATCCGGGTCTATGTGTCTGAAAGCGGGGACAAGCGCATCGCCGTTTATACCCTGGATGAAGCGACTGGCGACCTCACCCGCAACGGTGCCATGGACTTGCCAGGCGCACCAGGCAGCCTAGCTGTCAGCCAGGACCAGCGGCATCTCTATGCCGCTGTGCGCAGCACCCGCCAGTTCGCCTCATTGGCGATTGATCCTGCCACCGGCCTGCTCGCGGAGCCTGTCCTGACCCCTCCCGGCATCAATGCCGCCTATGTGCATGTGGACAAAACCGGCCGCTGGCTGCTGGCCGCCTCCTACAGTGAGGGCATGGTCTCCCTGAGCAAGATCACCCAGGGCGTCATTGACGGCGCGCCGGTGCTGACCATGGAGACCGGCAAGAAGGCCCACAGCATCCAGACCGATGCCGCCAACCGCTTCGCTTTTGTGCCCCATGTGGGGGAGCTGAACAAGGTGGAGCAGCTCCGCTTTGATGCCGCCGCCGGCACCCTCAGGCCGAACACACCGCCCGCCCTGCCGGGAGGCGAAGGGGAAGGTCCGCGCCACATGCAGTTTCACCCCAACGGGCGCTGGGCCTACTTCGTTAACGAACAGGGAAAAAGCGTGACCCTGTGCGACTACAACGCGGAAACCGGCACCTTGAAAAGCCGCCAGTCCGTTTCCACCATCCCGGCAGACTGGGACAAAACCAAGGGCTCGTGCGCGGACATTCATGTGAGTGCCGATGGCCGTTTTGTCTATGCCTCCAATCGCGGCCATGACAGTCTGGCCGTCTTTTCCATCCATCCGGAGACCGGGGAGCTGACCTCCCATGGCCAGACGCCGACGGAAAAGACCCCGCGTTCCTTTTGCTTGGTGCCAGGAGGAGAAAACTATGTCATCTCGGCGGGCGAGGGCTCCAATCGCCTCATCGTCTTCCGCCGCGATGCTAAGACAGGCGCCCTCACTCCGCTGAAGACCTATGACTGCGGCAAAGGCCCGGCCTGGGTCACTGCTGTAAAGTTTGACTGAGCCTTATACCTGCCCCTTCACCTCCTCATTTCATCTGCTAAACCATATGCGCTTTATCCTCTTCTTGGCCTTGGTCAGCATCACTTTCAGTATGAAGGCGGCGGAGCCTGCACCGGTGCTGCGGGTGCTGTGTTACAACATTCATTATGGCCAGGGCATGGACGGAAAGTATGACCTGGAGCGCTTGGCCAAAGTCATCACGGCGGCCAAGCCGGACCTTGTGGCGCTGCAGGAGGTGGATGTGGTGGTGCGCCGCTCCGGCCAGGTGCACCAGGCTCAGAAGCTGGGGGAGCTGACCGGCATGGCGGTGCGCTTCGGTCCCACGCAGCACTATGAAGGCGGTCTGTATGGAAATGCCATCCTGACCCGCCTGCCCATCCTGGATGAGCTCATCCACCCCCTGCCTTATACGGAGGCCACGCCGGAGCGGCAGACCTACCCGCGTGGGGCCATCGCCCTGAAGGTGCAGGCACCGGACGGGCAGCCGCTGCGGTTCATCAGCACGCACTTTCAGCATAACCTGCCGGAGGACCGGGTGGCCCAGGCCAAGGCGGTGAACCAGCTCTTCGCCGCAGAAGGCGACACCCTGCGCACAATCCTTGCCGGGGACTTCAATGCCACGCCTGAGGCCGAGCCCATCACCATTCTCACAGAGCGGTGGACCCATGCTCTGGATGCGGAAAAGGCTCCCTCCTCCCCCTCCGTGCAACCGCGCGCGCGTATAGATTATATCTTTTACCGCCCGCAGACCCGCTTCCGCCTGCTTAGCAGCGAGGTCATCCCGGATGCCATGGCCTCCGACCATCGCCCTGTGCTGGCCACCTTTGAAATCCTGACCCAGTAGTCCAAGGCCATCATTCAGTATCGCTTGAAGATGATTTTCAGTGAGGTGTGCTTCAAGATCTCTAATTGTTCCGGGTTCAGGAAAGCCGCTGCCCTTTGGAGGTATCCCGCGTCGAGTTCGTATTCGCCAGTTGCGATTTGTGCAGCGGTCGGGCTTGGGGTGCTGCGTTTGACAGGTTTGGACGACCTCTCCTGGCGGATGTCGGCCATCAGCCCCATGAGCTGGTCCCGCTGCTCCAGAGTCAGAGAGGCACCGGCGGAGTCAAAGCTGCCCATAGCGATTTGAACCAGCCCGCGCTCACCCTTGCTGTTTTCCCAGATTTGAAAGGCCTTGAAGTCCTCTTCATTGTTGAGGAAATGCCGGATGGCCTCGTCGGACTTCTTGCGGCTGGCAGTCATCTCCTTGGACAGGGCGTTGCGTTCCTCTTTGGAAAGACCGGGCTGGGTCATCTTCGCCATGTTCTCCCCCTGGATGGTTAGGCGCTCCTTGAGCAGGTGGCGGAAGCTCTCCAGCTCCGGCCCCGCCAGGCCGAAATCCTTGATCAGTTTTCCATAGGTGATGTCAATCTGGCCGATCTCCGTCTGAACCCTTTTTTCATGATAGGCGGCCAAGTCGAAGTTTCGTTTCGTGTCCGTGTTTCCGCCAGAGGCGGCCGTTACCTGGGGGTCGCTGCGCATCCCGCCGCCCGCCGAGGTGGCGGCGGTTTTCTCCGCCGCTTCGGCCAGCGCATCTGCCTTTTTTTCTGCCGCCAGGGCGGTGGTTTTGAGTTTGTCATGCTCGGCCTTGAGGGCCGTGTGCTCCTGCCGGATCTGGCGCAGTTCATTCTCAAGTTCCTGCACTCTTTCAGCCATCGGGCTTGGCTGGGAGGTATAGATGCCAGCGCTCCCGGCGATCATCACGAGGGCTCCCACGGTATAGAGACTTGTGCGTTTCATCTTGGATGACAGTCTGATGTTGGCGTTGCTAAAACCGCCTGAAGATTAACAAAAACCTGCATTGGCAGGCAAGCCCATTATATTCGACTGGTTAGGCAGCATTGATGAGCAGACCGAATCCATGTTTTGCACGGGGTATAAATTCCGAGGTCCGCCCCTTGACCAACGGACATAATCCCGTGATTTATAAGGACTCCAAAAACGGCCATCCTCTCCCTCTCAAGCTCCCCCGGTGGAATCCGTTACCCATGAATACTCTGCTTTCTCCTTTGGTGACCCTGCTGCTCGTCACCGCCCTTATGGGCAGCTTCGCCAGCCCTGCGGCGCACGCCATCATTCCAGATCCCATGCCCCCTGCACCGGAACCCGTAGAGGACATCCTGCGGCTGCAGATCTTTTTGGACACGCAGCTCTTCGGCCCGGGCAAGCTGGACGGCCGCCCGGGTGAGATCACTGAAAAGGCGCTGAATCGATATCAGACCGCCCAGGGCCTGCCGCTGACAGACGTCGCCACGCATACGCTGGACCTCTCCAGCATCGGGACGACCTATACCACTTATTCCCTCCGGCCTGAGGATCTGCAATACATCGGCGACCTGCCCAGCCAGCCTTCGGCGCAGAGCAAGAAGAAATACCTGCCGTATGACTCCGTGCTGGAGTTCCTGACTGAGCGTTTTCACTGCTCCCCGGAGCTGCTGACCTACATCAACCAGCCGGTGAAAATAGGCAGCTTAAAGCCGGGTGAGGTGGTGAAGGTGCCCAATGTCCCGCCCTTCCTCATTGAGGAGCTGACGCAGATCGCCAAGCTTCCTGAAGTGCCTGAATTCCTGGGCCGCGTCATCAAGATTGATACGCGGGAAAAGATCCTCACCCTTTATGATGGTGACCGGTTGCTGGCCAGCCTGCCCATCACTCCCGGCAGCGGCTACCTGGCCACCCCGCCTGGGACTTGGCGCATCGTCGGCATCGCCCAGATGCCCACCTTCCGCTGGGACAAAAGCGTGCTGGAATACGGCGTGCGCAGCAGCAGCTATTACAACCTTCCCATGGGGCCGAACAATCCGGTGGGGGTCATGTGGATTGGCCTGAACAAAGCCGGCATCGGCATTCACGGCACCAATTCCCCGCAGACCATCGGACGCAGTTCCAGCCACGGCTGCATGCGCACGGCCAACTGGGATGTCGTGCGCTTGGTCAAATTGATCACCCAGGGAATGACCGTCATCATCGAAGGCCCCGCCCCCGTCCCCCGCCCCGTATTGGCCAAAGCCAAAAAGACTGAAGAAGAACCCCCGCCTGAAGTTCCTGCAGAGCCGGAACCCAAAAAGGGTTTCAAGCTGCTGTTCTGGAAAAAGTGAAATCAACCGAGGACGCACCCTGCCGCCCGCATCTCTTCCACGGCCCGGTCCACATCCCCCGGCAGCAGATTTACCCCCGGCAGGCATCTAGCATCAGCTTCACCCGGAAGCGCTTTGCCAGTGCATCCAGCACGGTGAATTTCACGCAGTAGTCCGTGGCCACTCCCGCCACATGCAGCTCTACCACGCCCTGCGCTTTCAGCCATTCGCCCAAACCTGTTGAGGCCCGGTGGCCGTTGTCAAAAAGACCGCTGTAGCTGTCGATCTGCGCATTCATCCCTTTGGTAAACACCCTCTGGATGCACCGAGTCTCCAGCCCTGGAGCAAACAATGCCCCGCCGGTATTCTGTACACAGTGCACCGGCCAAAGCGTCTGCGGCAGGCCGTCTAACAATATTTGCTCATAGACCTTTCTGCCCGAATGGTTCACCGCAAAGCTCCCATGATCCTCTGGATGCCAGTCCTGGGTCGCTACCACCAGGTCAAAGTCTGGCATCATCCCGTTCACCACGGGGATGATCTCATCACCCCCAGCCACAGCCAGCGCTCCGCCGGGCATGAAGTCATTTTGAATGTCAATCAGCAGAAGTGTTTTCATATGATAATCCGTTAGGCCGTTGCTCCAACCTTTCCCTTCGCCGCCGCCATCATGGCCAGCTTCCTTTCCGCCAGCGTGCGCTCCACTCCTGCCGGGTATTCATGCGGATGTTGCAGCCGTTTCACCGTCGCATTCAGATGCGTCAGTTGTTCCCGGCATCGCGCCTGGATCTCCGGCAACGTCGGCGGTTCCCCAACCAGCACGCCTTTGCGGAAAACCGGCCTCAACAGATTCTCATGGGTCGCTCCATCCGGCATCGCCTTCACCCGCGTCGGATCTGCCGGATGCACGATCTCCGTTGGCATCGGGCAGCCGCTTTCTTCATCAAAGATCGCATCGCCCCTGAACTCGCCGTTGAGGGTGAACCGCCGCACCTGCTGGATGCCCGGATTGCTCACCTTGATCGCCTGCTCGCTCAGCTTGATTTTTGGCTGCCACTCCCCGTTTTCATCACGGATGGCACCCAGTTTATACACCCCTCCCAGCGCTGGCTGCTCGCCCCCGGTCACCAGTTTTGTGCCCACACCCCAGACATTGATGGCCGCGTCCTGATGCTTCAGGCTGTCGATCAAATGCTCATCCAGATCATTGCTCGCCACAATCGTCGCATTGGGGAAACCCGCCTCATCCAGGATGCGCCGCGCCTCGATGCTCAGCCACGCCAGGTCACCCGAATCCAGCCGGATGCCCGCCAGTTCATGCCCCTCCCGCCGCAGCCGCAGGCCGATCTCCACCGCATGCCTCACCCCCTCCAGCGTGTCATAGGTATCCACCAGAAACACACAGTTGTTAGGCATGGCCTCCGCATACGTCGCAAAGGCCTCCAGCTCCGTATCAAACGACATCACCCACGAGTGCGCATGCGTGCCCCGCACCGGAATCCCGTGCCTCATGCCCGCCAGCACATTCGAGGTCGAAGCACACCCGCCAATGAATGCCGCCCGGCTCGCCATCACCGCCCCGTCCGGTCCCTGCGCACGCCTCAGGCCAAACTCCAGCACCGGTTCACCCTGTGCCGCCAGGCACACCCGCGCCGCTTTCGTTGCGATCAGCGTCTGAAAATTCACGATGTTCAGCAGCGCCGTCTCCACCAGTTGCGCCTGGATCAGCGGCCCCTGGATTCTTAGCAGCGGCTCATGCGGAAACACCACCGTCCCTTCCGGGATCGCCTCCACATTGCACTGCCATTCCATCTTCCCCAGATACTCCAAAAAATCCTTCTCGAACAACGGCCGCCCGTCCCGTCCCGGCAGCGTCGCCAGATACTCCAGCTCCTCCTGGGCAAAACGAAAACCCTCCAGCCACCGCACCACATCCCCCAGCCCCGCGGCGATGGCATACCCACCCGCGAACGGCAGCTTGCGGAAGAACAGATGAAACACCGCCTCCTGCTCCGCCTTGCCAGACTTCCAGTATCCGGCCGCCATCGTGAGCTGATAGAGATCCGTGAGAAGGGGGGTGTTGGTTGTCATAAAAAAGGTAAAAAAGAGGGAATCGGAATCACGAAAGACGGCCATCCAGATAATCCCGCAATCGCGGATTCACCCGCTCCGCCCACACCCCGTGATACCACGGCGAGCGCATTTGCAGGCCGATCACCAGCAGCGTCACCGGCACCTGCCAGCCACACGCCGGCCACCAGCCCAGCTGCCCCTGCGCCGCATGAAAAAGCACGTTCAAAACCAACGCCCCCGCCCACAGCATCTCCCACCTCCGCCACACCATGAACACATTGCAAAACAAAAAGAAATGCCCCACCGCCACCGGCACAATCCACCACATCTCATTCCCTTGCGAGTGCAGCCACCATGCCAGTATCACCCCCACGATGAGTATGACCGCATCTCCGATTGAGAACCGCAAGCCGTGGCGCCGTGGAGGTGGTAGATTCATGTCTGATATTTAGGCTAACAATAAGTGTTTAATGTATCTCCCAGCCCCAAACGGGCGGCACAACAGGGCCCAAGGCAAACGAAGTGCAGCCCTTGGGTTTGGACAGGCTGCCCCCACCCCCGCGAAAGAGCCCTGAAAGGGTCGGACACTCCAGATTCCTCGCGGACAAACCTGCGAACCGCCACCATTCATAACGTCTTAAAAAGCGAGTTAAACCTTTCGAAAAGGCCTCTGAGATCACCTTGCCTTGGCAAGACCTCCAACCATTCCTGCGGGATCGCCTCCAGTCCGTAATAGATCCCCGCCAGTCCTCCGGCCACGCAGCCCGTCGTGTCTGTATCATCGCCCAGGTTCACAGCCTTGAGCACGCATTCGGCGAATGAACTGGTGGTCAGAAGGCACCACAGGGAGGCGGTGAGGGTATCCAGGACATACCCTCCGGAGCCGATCTGAGATTCGGCAATGTCCTGAAGAGAAGGCTGCATCAGCACGCTGAAGTGGCCAAACTCGCCTGCTTTTTCAAATATCCCGGCGAAACAGGATTGCGCCTGCATCAGCGCGGTTTCTGGTCTGAGACCTTCAGTGATGGCACGCACCATCAGCCCATAAAACACACAGGCCATTTGTGACCGCAGATGACCATGCGTGATGGCCGAGGCCTGGTGAATCCGCTTCCAGAACGTTTCTTCATCCTCCTTGAGCGCGGCTAGCACCACCGGCAGAATGCGCATGAGCGATCCATTGCCATTGCTGAATTCATCCCGGCCACCAGCCTGTTCAGCCGGAATTCCGCTACGGATGCGATTCAGAGCACTGCGTGTCGCAATGCCGATGTCGAAGATCGTACCATGCGCGGTCCACAGTCCCCCTTCATACCAGCGCACAAAACGCTCCCCCATGTCCTGGGTATCAAATCCCGCTTCTACCAGGCTTTCAGCCGAGCACAGCAGCAAGGCCCCATCATCGGACCATGTGCCCGCTGGTTGGCCATGGGTGCCGTAGTCCCGCATGCCGGTGACCGGATCTGCCAGGCGATCATTGCGTGGTTTAAACTCCACCGGTACCCCCAACGCATCGCCGACGAGCGAGCCATACAATCCACCGAGAAAACGTTGTTGTTGGTTAGGCCGGTTCATTGGTTCGCCTTCCAGTTTTGCACAAAGGTGCGTTGTTGTGCTGTTTCAGGAATGACCGGAAAATGAATGCGGGCGTGAGCGGTGAGCTGGATCAGTTTGCCCAAAGGATCCGTCTCACCATGCCGGGCCAGCCAGCAGCCGATGACGGTGCCCGTTCGGCCCTTGCCGCCCCAGCAGTGAACATAGGCCGCGCGGTCCTCGGCCATGACTTCATCCAGGAGGTCCAGGGTGGTGACCATGTCGGCGACGCGGGGAATGCCCAGATCGCGAGTCGGGCTTCGATCCCACGTCACCGGCTCTCCACGGATAGCACCCAGATCAAACCATTCGGGGGTGTAGTCGGTGAACTTCCTCCGGTTTATGGGATCCGATTCATCCTCCTCCATGAGATTCGTGATGTGCGAGATGCCACAATTGAGCAGCGATTCCAGCTTCGCTTTGGCGACAAAGGGATCCCGGTCCCCAGGAAGAAATCCGGCAAGCAGCTTGCCTGGGACGACCCAATAACTGCGGGCAAAAGGGAGTTGGGGAAGACGTGGTGGTTTCATAATTCAAAGTGGAATCCCTTCTTCTTCAATTTCTCATACCGCACGGGATCAAAACGGAAGAGTTGGGCGGGGCGGTGGGCGCCTTCGCGGTGGGTTTCATTCAGGGGGAGGAGCAGGCCGAAGCTGAGGACTTTTTTGCGGAAGTTCCGTTTGTCCAAAGGGGTGCCCAATACGGTTTCGTAAAGATGCTGGAGTCGGCTCAGGGTAAACTTGGGCGGCAGCAGCTCAAAGCCGATGGGCTCATAGCGCAACTTGCCGCGCAGGCGCTGGAGAGCAGTGGCCAGGATGTCGGCGTGGTCAAAGGCCAGGGCGGGAACTTTGCTCACAGGAAACCATTGGGCATCTGCCGCATCGGTGGTGGCGTGGGTGCGGTGGTCCGCAGGTTTGGTGAGGGCGTAATAGGCCACGCTGATGACCCGCTCACGTGGATCCCGGTCCACCCGGCTGAAGGTATAGAGCTGTTCCAGAAACACCGTTTCCAATCCCGTCTCTTCCGCCAGCTCCCGTCGTGCGGCTTCATTCAGCGTCTCATCCACATGGACGAAACCGCCCGGCAGCGCCCACTGGCCTTTGAAGGGATCCAGCCCACGCTCAATGAGCAGCACCTTCAGTTCCGTGTCATCGAAGCCGAAGACCACGCAATCCACCGTCAGCGCGGCGCGCGGGTATTCATAAACATGCTTCATGCAGGTATAGTAAGTGTATAAATGACACGATGTAAAGCTAATCTTTTTGGCGCTTTGCAATGAGGCTCATAAACCTGAGTGCAAATAGCCCATCGGGCGTCTTGCCCGCCGTGCATTTCGCACATTTCACCACTTTTTAGATCCCATTACTGACGGACATATCACTGGTTATCAACACTTTACGGGCTCAGTGAATTCCATGGCACGCTCACTGCAATGGAGTCCGGGGTGCGCTAACCGCACTTTCAACCTCAAACGAATAATGCTTATGAAACTGATCCGTATCCTGACTCTCGCTCTCACCGCTTCCGCCCTGACCCTCACCACGGTGAGCTGCCGGGAAAAATCCACTGGCGAAGCCATCGGCGACAAAGTGGATGACGCGCTGGATGCCCGCCCTGCTGAAGGTGTCCGCGATGCCGTGGAAAAAGTGACCGAATAATCCCCCGGAAACCTGGCCGGCTGATGCCCCCGCATCTCCGGCCAGGTGCCATCCCTTTCTGACCAAACCTCAAAGACTCCACACACTATGGGCATTCTCTCCTGGATCATTCTTGGCCTCCTTGCCGGCGGCATCGCCAAATTTCTCATGCCGGGCAAGGACCCTGGCGGCTGTCTGATCACCATGCTGCTCGGCATCGTTGGTGCTTCAGTCGGCGGCTGGATCGGCACCACACTTGGCTTTGGTTCCGTGCAGCAGTTTGACATGCGCAGCCTCGGCATCGCCATCCTGGGATCTCTCGTCATCCTCCTCATTTACCGCATGATCGCGGGCCGCCGCTAAAAGCTGCCGCCAGCATCAGGACGCCGCCCCCCAACTGCCCTTTAAACTGATCCTTATATGAGTGATCGCAAATCTGCTGTGCAAAAAATCAACGTCGTCCCCGGTATGGGCTGCATGGTGCAGCCCCAGGGCACGGCCTTCCGTGTCTGGGCACCCCATGCGGACAGTGTTTCTGTCGTGGGAAGCTTTAATAAATGGGATCCCAAAGCCTGCCCCATGACCCAGGAGGACGGCGGCACCTGGTATGCGCTTGTGCCAGAGGCGGAGGAAGGCCAGGCCTACCTCTACCACATTCGTAACGGGGACAATGAATTCACTCGGCCGGACCCCCGTGCCCGGCTGATGGAAAACTCCATCGGTAACTCCCTCATCTGGAAGCCGAAGCCGGAAGCTGCCGGGGAAAAATTCACGGCTCCGCTCATGAATGAGATGGTCATCTATGAGATGCACATCGGCTCCTTTCACGTGCCCGAAGGTGCCGCCCATGGGACCTTTGCCACTGCGATTGAAAAGCTGGAATATTTAAAAGAGCTGGGCATCAATGCCATTGAGGTCATGCCTGTGGCCGAATTCGCCGGGGACATGTCCTGGGGTTATAACCCCGCCTGCCCGTATGCGGTGGAATCCGCCTATGGCGGACCGGAAGGGCTGCTGGCCTTTGTAAAAGCCGCGCACGAGCATGGCATCGCCGTCATCATGGATGTGGTTTATAACCACTTTGGCCCTTCCGATCTCGGCCTCTGGCAGTTTGACGGCTGGTCAGAGAATGACAAAGGCGGCATCTATTTTTACAATGACCACCGCTCCAATACCCCCTGGGGCGATACCCGCCCGGACTATGGCCGAGGGGAAGTGCGCACCTACATCCGCGACAATGCCCTCATGTGGCTGGAGGAATACGGCGTGGACGGCCTGCGCTGGGACATGACCGTTTACATCCGCAGCTGCCAGGGGAATCCAGGCCATCCGGACGATGACCTCATGGAAGGCTGGGGCCTCATGCAGTGGGTCAATGAAGAGATTCATGCGAAGTATCCGGAGGCCATCACCATCGCCGAGGACCTTCGCGACAGTGAATGGTTGGTGAAGGGCACAGGGGCCGGTGGCGCAGGTTTTCGCACCCAGTGGAATGCCGCGTTTGTGCATCCCGTGCGCGATGTCATGATTCAAACAGAGGACCAGCACCGCCGCCTGGAGGCCCTCCAGTCAGCCCTGACCTGCTGCTTTGATGGAGATGTCTTCAAACGCGTCATCTATAGCGAATCCCATGACGAAGTGGCCAATGGCAAAGCCCGGCTGCCGTCTGAAATCGTGCCTGATGATGCCGGTGCCAAGCCTGCCCGCCAGCGTGCGAACTTGGCCGCTGTGCTGGTTTATACCGCCCCCGGCATCCCGATGATCTTCCAGGGACAGGAATTCCTGACGGATGAATGGTTCCGGGATGATGTGCCACTGGACTGGTCCCGCACGGAGACGTATGCAGGCGTGCTGCAGATCTACCGTGACCTGGCCCGCATCCGCACCAACAAGGATGGCTGGTCGGCCGGCCTCATGGGCCAGCATATAGTGGTGCACCACGTCGAGCATGAGTGCAAAGTCATCGCCTTCCGCCGCTGGCGCGAAGGCGGGGCAGGGGACGACGTCATCGTGGCATTGAACCTGGGCCATCAGGCTGCCAATGACATCCGTATTGGCGTTCCTGCCCCCGGGCTCTGGCGGGTGCGCTTTCACAGCGATGCCCAGGTCTATGGGGGCGACCTGGGCGACCATCCCTGCGTGGACACCGAGGCGGAAGAGGCCGTATGGGACGAGCAGCCTTACAGCATCCAGCTTTCTCTTGGCAGCTATGCCGCGGCCATCCTTTCCCAGGATGCCGGTTAAACTCGCCTCATCGCCCTGCTTGTCAGACTAACGATCTTTGTGAAAACCCCAGGCGGCCCCTGGGGTTTTCTCTTTTGATTCTCAGACACGCGAACATTATCTGCATAAAGCCGCTATCATGGCATCGGCATGGCCTTATCGTAATACAAAGTTCATGCCGCAACGCCGCACCAACCTGCTGCTCATCCTGCTCGTCGTCACGCCCCTGGCTTTGCTGACGTGGCTGGGCACCTACCTCATCCGGGACGCTGCACGCAGCACAGACTCCGCCATGCAGGCTGTGCTGGCGGAGCGGCTTGTGGCAGCAGATCATCAGCTTGTGGATGACCTGCGGCGCTTTACCGACCACCTTGACCAGGTCGGTGATGACCCCGGCGATCCGGCACGCAGCATTGCCGGCAGTCTGGGCAGCCATCGCTGGGTCATTGAGACCTGGACCATCTCTCCAGAGGGCCAGGTGGATCCCGTTATGGAACAGGGAGATCATTCCCACAGCCATGGAGCAGAGGCCAGCACCCGCTCCCGCATACTCCACGGATTGCTCGGCCAGTCCCGGTTGAGTTTCGTGGAGTTCACAGATCCGTTCATCCCTGTCACTGAACGATCGAGCAGGCAGGAGCCGGATCTCAGCCGTCAGTCCATGTGGCTGACCTTCATGAGAACGGACAGTTATGAAACCAGGGGGCTGGTTCCACAAAAGCCCCCGGCCACTTTCCCGTCAGGCTGGCATGTCACGGATGGCGACTTCATTTACTGGCGTAAAACGGACCTCAACGAAATTGTCTGTGCTCGCATGGATAGCGGGCCTATGCGAAAAGCTCTGTATGACCGTCTGGCTCCTCCCGGCCAGCAGAACTATCCGGGCAGGCTCATCTTGATGACCCATAGCGGCATCCCTCTCCATACCTCCGGCCGCAGGCTGCCGGGTTCTGAATCCGGCCCTGCGGCCTTCAAGCAATGCTCAGCCCCCTTTAACCAGTGGGTGCTGGCCTATTCACCGGCGGCCATGGAATTCCCAAAACCCTATTTATTTCCCATTTTGTTAGGCGTTGGCTCTGGCTGCCTGCTGGTGCTGGCGCTGGCGTGGACCTTCTTTCGTGAAAATGCCCGTGAGCTGCGCCTGGCCCAGCAGCGGGTCAGCTTTGTCAACCAGATCTCGCATGAGCTGAAGACGCCACTGACCAACATCCAGCTTTACACGGAGATGGCCGCCCACCGCATCGAAGGCAGCGGGGACATGATCGCCCAGCGACATCTGCGCGTCGTGGAGACAGAGACCGCGCGGCTGAACCGGCTGATCCAAAATGTCCTCAACTACGCACGCCAGCAGCGGGACAAGCTCAGCGTGCAGCCCCGGCCCATTGTGCTGGATGAAGTGGTGGGCCGCGCCGTGGGCAACTGGCGGGCACTCCTGGAAAACAAAGGATTCAAAGTCCATCTGGCCTTGAAAGGCCCCGCTTCCATGAAAGCGGATGCAGATGCACTGGAGCAAATCCTCAGCAATCTCCTGTCCAACGTGGACAAATACGCAGCTCATGGCAAATGGGTCTCCATCACCACAGAATCCGCCGGCAGCTCCGCACGGGTCATCGTGGAAGATCGCGGCCCCGGCATTCCTTCCGGCAAACGCCGCATGGTTTTTGAACCCTTCGAGCGTCTGCGCTCCGACCTGAACGAAGGCGTCAGCGGCACCGGCATCGGTCTCACCATCTCCCGCGAGCTTGCCGATTTGCACGGTGGCTCACTGGAGGTTTGCAGCTTGCATAAAGATGGGGCTAAATTCATCCTGACCCTGCCGATTCATCCTTTATGAAAATCCTCATCGCCGAAGACGACGACCATACCCGCGAAGCTCTCCGCGAGGTCCTCAGCATGGAAGGCTATGAGCTCATCACCGCCAGCGATGGTCTGCAGGCCGTGGATTTCTTCCGTACCACCCGGCCGGATTTTGTTTGCCTGGATGTCATGATGCCCGGCCAGAACGGCTACGAGGTCTGCAAACAGATCCGCAAGATGGATGAAAACGTCCCCATCCTCTTCCTCACCGCCAAGGCAGAGGAGATCGACACCGTCCTGGGCCTCGAACTGGGCGCAGATGACTACATGACCAAGCCCTTTGGCGTGAAGGAGATCATCGCCCGCATCCGCGCCATCCTGCGCCGCACCGCCTCCCGTGCGGGGGCTGCCCCGCAGGAGGAGGATTTCATCATGGACGACTTGCGCATCGTCTCAGCAGAGCTGCGCGCCTACCGCGATGGAACGGAGATCCAGCTCAGCCCGCGTGATGTAAAGGTGCTGAACCTGCTTTATCAGCGCCGGGGGAAGGTGGTGGACCGCAACACCATGGCCGATGAGGTCTGGGGTGTGGACTACTTTCCAGAGAGCCGGGCGCTGGACCAGCACATCTCCCAGTTGCGCAAGCGCGTCGAAAAAGACCCGGCCAACCCGCGCATCATCCGCACCGTCCATGGTGCCGGTTACCGCTTTGAATAATGGTGGGCCTGCGCGTTCCATGAACCCTGTAGGGTCTCATGGAAGGAGGTCACACAGAAGGATTCCGCGAGATGGCTTGATGCCTCGGCTTCCGGGCTGGCTGGGGCTTCTTCATGCCTCTCTTTCACCACTCGAGGTCCATCCAACTGCGGTGTCCTTTTCTTTGAGGCTCTGTAGCATGCACCCGATGTTTCCAATAAATCTTGACAGATTAGACCGATTAGTCTAGTCTGTGTTTGTCATGAATGATCGGACTACTAAAGAACGCATCCTCGACGCAGCTGAAGGGCTGATGCTCGAGAAGAGCTTTCATTCCGTGGGTCTGAATGAAATCCTCAAGGCCGTGAAGGTGCCCAAGGGCTCCTTTTACCACCACTTTGAATCCAAAGAACAGTTCGGCGTGGAGATGTTGCGGCATTATGTGGCGGAATCCACCGCCTACAAGATCCGGCTGCTTCTGCCCCCCAATCCGGAGCCAGACCCTCTGCTCCGCCTGCTGACTTATTTCGAGTCCAACATCGCCAAAGCCACGGAATCCCAGGGTAAATGCCCCTGTTTGGTCATCAAACTGGCCTCCGAGGTAGGAACTTTTAGCGAACCCATGCGCCAGGTCCTGGCGGAAGGAACCCGCGAATGGACCGGTGTTTTCGAGCGCTTGCTCAGTGAAGGATTGGAAAAAGGTAGCATCGCTCCCCACATCCGCCCCGCCCTGATGGCACCTGTCATCCTGGATTTGTGGACCGGGGCCATGCAGCGCGCCTCCACCACCCGCAGTGTCACTCCTCTGCGGGAAGCCATCGCCTTTTTGAGGTCAGTTCTCATGCCCTGATTTTTCAACAAATCATTAAACCGACTGGTCTAATATATTCGTAAACTTCAACACAACACCTATGAAACCTCAAGCACTCACCAACGAAACATTTGATGCCGCCATCAGCAACAACTCCGGTCAGCCCGTCCTTGTGGACTTCTGGGCCGAGTGGTGCGGCCCTTGCCGTATGCTGGCCCCCATCCTGGACCAGCTTGCCGGGGAGCAGGAAGGCAGCGCCACCATCGCCAAGGTGGACATTGATGCCCATCCAGAGCTGGCCGCGCGCTTCGGCATCCGCGCCATCCCCACGCTCATCGTCTTTAAAGATGGCAAGCCGGTCAACACCATCACTGGTGTGAAGAGCAAGGCTTTCCTTGAAGCCGCCCTGGCCGCCTGATGCGATCCTGAAGGAACTTAATTCCCCCATATGGATCTCACCCAGCGTCCTCCCCGCAGCCCACGTGTTCGCCTTGGCGGATACGTGTTGCTGCCTCGCGTACTCGACAAATGCCGCGCGGAAATCGCCGCCACCTCGGGCGACTATCATTACAACTGCCCCATGGACCGCCGCTTTTTTGAGTTTGCAGGCCTCGACCACGAAGCCTTAAAAACCGAAGTGGCCAAAGGCGGCGGAGATAGCGAAGTGCTCGCCTGGGTGCTGGCCAACCGAAAGAACCAGCATAGCGACTGGGAGATCGCCCAGTGGAGCGCCCACCGCGAAGCAGCCGCCCCTTCCGACAACGAAAGCCGCGACTTCATCAACCAGATGGTCGCCCAGGCCGGCGGTGCCACCCGTGAAGACATCGCCACCATCTTTGATTACCTGGATCTCGACGATCATGTCACCTTCGGTGGCAAAGCCTAGTTTTCATCAACCTCAAACATCTCCCACATGAGCACTCCCATCCGCGCCCTCGCCGCCCTTGGGGCCAAACAGGCCCTGCAATCCTTTGAATACACCCCCGGCCCTCTCGGTGACGAGCAGGTCGAGATCGCCGTAGAATCCTGCGGCATCTGCCATAGTGACCTTTCGATGCTCGACAACGATTGGGGCATCTCCAACTATCCCTTTGTGCCCGGCCATGAGATTGTGGGAAAAGTCGTGGAACTGGGACCGCATACCAAGCGCTTGAAAGTGGGTGACCGCGTCGGCCTCGGATGGAATTCCGGCAGTTGTGGTGCCTGCGCCCAATGCCTCTCCGGCAATCAAAACCTCTGCCCCTCGGCCGAGGGCACCATCGTCGGCCGCCATGGCGGCTTTGCCACCCGTGTACGTGCACACTGGACCTGGCTGAATCCACTTCCCGAAACGCTGGATGCCAGCAAAGCCGGGCCGCTTTTCTGTGGCGGCATTACCGTTTTTAACCCCATCATCCAGTGCGGCGTCCTGCCCACAGACCGTGTCGGTGTCATCGGCATTGGCGGCCTGGGCCACCTGGCGCTGAAGTTCCTCCGCTCCTGGGGTTGCGAGGTCGTCGCCTTCACCAGCAGCGAGGCCAAACGCGAAGAAGCCCTGCAGCTCGGTGCCCACCGCACCCTGAACTCCCGCGACAAAGGTGACCTCAAAAACGCCGCCAGCAGCTTCGACTTCATCCTGAATACGACCAACGTCGCGCTCGACTGGAACACCTACATCGCCGCCCTCAAGCCCAAAGGCCGCCTGCACACCGTCGGTGCTGTTTTGCAGCCCCTGGACCTCGCCGCCTTCCCCATGATCTCCGGCCAGAAGTCCGTCTCCGGTTCCCCCCTCGGCAGCCCCGCCACCGTGGACACCATGCTGGAATTCTGCGCCCGCCACAGCATCGCCCCCACCATCGAGACCTTCCCCATGTCCCGCGCCAACGAGGCCCTGGACCACCTGCGCTCCGGCAAAGCCCGGTATCGCATCGTGCTGGAGAATGATCTGGCGGATTAAACGGCCCGCGTCGCTTAAAAATGACTGTCCAAAGTTTCCCTTATGCGGCCTGCCATTCGCTCTTCATTTCATGTCCTGAAGGCCCTTCGCTGCTCCACTCTCCCGTTGCAAACTTGTCCAGCAACTGGCGGCGACGAGAGAGCATCAGGCTGGACGTGAGGAACTTGGTAGGGCCGCCCCACGGCGTTTTTCACCGGAAAGGCGCATCATGTCGCGCATGTCCTCTTTGGAGATTTCGACGGTCACTTTCATTGAATTAAAATAGCCTCACCTCCTCGAAACGCAAAACTGAAATAGCATCCTATATCATGTCCTCCCCTGCCCTCTTCACTCCTCTCACCCTCGGCGGCATTGAACTGCCTAACCGCATCTTGATGGCCCCGCTCACCCGTTGTCGGGCGGATGCTGACCATGTCCCCACGGATCTGATGGTGGAATACTACACCCAGCGCGCCAGCGCCGGCCTCATCATCGCGGAGGCCACGATGGTCATGGAAGGAAACTCCGCCTTTGCGGGTCGTGAACCAGGCATCTATTCCGACGCTCAAATTGTCGCCTGGAGAAAGGTTACCGATGCCGTCCATGCCCAAGGCGGGCGCATCTTCCTCCAGCTCTGGCACGGGGGCCGCGCCTGCCATCCGTACTTTAATGATGGGGCCACCCCGGTCTCCGCCAGCCCCCTTCCCATCACCAACGACGAGGCCCACACACCCGAAGGCAAGAAGCCCTATGCCACCCCGCGTGAACTGGCCGATGACGAGCTGCCCGCCATTGTGGAAGGCTTTCGCAAAGCCGCTCTCAATGCCAAAGTGGCAGGCTTTGACGGTGTGGAAATCCACGGAGCCAACGGATATCTGCTGGACCAGTTTCTCCGCGATGGCAGCAACAAACGCGGCGGCGAATACGGCGGCCCGGTCGAAAGCCGTGCACGACTTTTGCTGGAGGTGGTAGATGCCGCCATCAGCGTCTGGGGCATCGGATTGGTTGGCGTGCGCCTCTCTCCGCTGAACAGTTACAATTCCATGGAGGACAGTGATCCCGCTGGCCTAACCGCTTATGTCGCCACGCAGCTTCAGCAGCGCGGCATTGCTTATCTGCATCTCATGCGCGCCGATTTTTTCGGCGTCCAGCAGGGGGACATGGTCAGCATCGCCCGCGACTGTTTTAAAGGTTCGCTGATTGGCAACATGGGCTACACTCCCGAAGAGGCGGAACAGGCCGTGGCAGAGGGCATCCTCGATGGTGTGGCTTTTGGCCATCATTACATCAGCAACCCGGATCTGGTTGAGCGCATCCAGGCAGGTGTGACTTTGGTGGAGCCTGATGCCAGCACCTTTTACACCCAGGAAGCCAGGGGTTATACCGACTATCCACCCCTGGCTGCGGCGTGATGTCCACCACACGCCCGCCCATCTCTGAAAAAGCGCTGCTGATCCTCCTGGCCACGGTGCAGTTCGCCCACATCATGGATTTCATGGTCATGATGCCGCTGGGTCCGCAGCTCATGCGTGAGCTGGACATCGGCCCGGAAAGGTTCAGCGGAATGGTGGCCGCTTATACCTTTGCCGCCGGTCTTGTCGGTCTGCTGGCGGCACCGTTTATGGACCGCTTTGACCGGCGCAAGCTGCTGCTTTTTTGCTTTGCCGGATTCATCCTTGGCACTCTGGCATGTGGTCTTGCCCATACGGCGGATGCGCTCACCCAGGCTCGCATTGTCTGCGGAGCCTTTGGCGGTGTATCAGGCGCGCTTATCATGGCTATCGTCAGCGATGTCGTGCCGCCCGTAAGACGAGCAGCCGGCATGGGCATCATCATGACCGCTTTCTCTGCGGCAGCGGCTTTGGGCGTGCCGTTGGGGCTTTATCTGGCGCAGCGCTTCACCTGGGAGACACCCTTCTTCGTCATCGTCGGCATTGGCGTGGTCACCTGGATCGCACTCTGGTATTACCTGCCGCCCGTGCGCGATCATTTAAATACCAGTGCAGCTCTACGTGGCGAGGCCTTCTGGGCGCTCCTGCGCAATGCCAATGCCGGCTGGGCGCTCCTGTTCATGTTCATGCTCGTCATGGGTCACATGATCATGATCCCACTGTTGTCCCCATACCTGGTGCATAACCTGGGCCTGCCTGAAGAAAGCCTCTCCTTCGTGTATCTCATCGGCGGTGTGCTGACCATTTTCACTTCTCCATGGGTTGGCCGTCTGGCGGACCGTCTGGGCCGCATCCAGGTGCTCGGCATCATGATCATCGTCGCTGCCGCCGTGGTGCTCACCATCACAAACGCACCCCGTCTGCCCATCGCTGCCATCCTTACCCTCAGCGGCCTGTTTTTTATCTTTGCCAGCGGCCGTTTCGTACCGGCACAGGCCATCGGATCACTCGCCGTGCCTCCTTCACAGCGTGGGGCATTTATGAGCCTCAATTCTTGCGTGCGTGACCTCGGGGCCGGCGTCGCCGCCAGTCTGGCCGGTTATATCGTCACCACTGGGCCCTCAGGTGAAATGGTCAACTTTCATCACATCGGCTACCTGGCCGTAGGCGCTTCCGCGCTCAGCTACTTAATCGGCACTCGCGTGCGCACCCAGGACATCACCCCGCCTGTGGCGGTTCCTCTTGCCTCAAACCCATGACTCCCCTCGAAACCATCCGTGAGCTCTACCGCGCCATGCGTGAAAAGGACGACAGCGCCGTCTTCGCCATCTGCACACCGGACATCGTCTGGCAGCAAAGCGCCGGATTTCCCGGCGGATCCACCTGGCATGGCCCGGCCGCAGTCATTGAAAACGTCTTTCGCGCCAATGCCCGCCGCTGGACCGGCTTCGCTTTCACCCAAGAGGAGATGATGGCCGCCGGCGACCGCGTCATCGTCCTCGGCCATTACTCCGGCACCGTTCCCGCCACGGGAAAGGCCATGCGCACCGCCGTCGCCCATGTTTATGATCTCACCGACGGCAAGGTCTCCCGCTTCCGCATGTATGCGGATACCCATCCCATGTGGCAGGCGATGACAGCAGATGCCGATGCCTGAGATGAGATATTCCGCCAGATGTCCCCGGCAGGCAGCGTTCATGATCTCCCTATCATGAAATCCAGCCTGTTACTTCCCCTCGCCCTTTTTTCCCTGCTCACCGCCGCCCGCGCTGACGACGCCTTCGTGCCCCTCTTCGACGGCAAAACCCTCACCGGCTGGGAGCAGCACAGCGGCACCGCCGAATACCGGGTGGAAAATGAAGCCATCGTCGGCAAGACCGTCCCCAATACCGGCAACTCCTTCCTCTGCACCGCCAAAAAATATGGCGACTTCATCCTGGAACTCGAATTCAAAGTGGACCTCTCCATGAACTCCGGCATCCAGTTCCGCAGCAACTTCTACGATAAGGACACCGAGATCGAAGTCGCCGGCAAAATGAAAAAGATCCCTGCCGACCGCGTCCACGGTTACCAGTTTGAGATTGACCCCAGTCCCCGTGCTTTCACCGGTGGCGTCTATGACGAAGGCCGCCGCGGCTGGCTCTTCGACCTCAAGGAAAACGAAGCCGCCCGCAAAGCCTTCAAACAGGGCGACTGGAACAAAGCCCGCATCGAGTGCAAAGGCGACAGCATCAAGACCTTCATCAACGGCGTCCCTGCCGCCGACTTCAAAGACGCCATGACAAAGGAGGGCGTCATTGCCCTCCAGGTCCACGGCGTCGGCAAAAAGACCGAAGCCATCGGCAAAGAAGTCATGTGGCGTAACATCCGCATCCAGGAGCTGAAGTAAGATCCGGCGAGACGGCTTTCTGCCTGCAATCGAAGGCCGGTTGATCTCCCGATCCTGCACCTCCTGCGCAGGCCGGGCATCATCTGGCCTTCTTCATTTCGTCGTCCTTGCAGCCAGGAGTGGCCGAATCACTTTCACCCTACCGCCGCCCGCATTTCATCCACATAGCCATTTGCAATCCACTCCCCGGCAGGTCTGATAGAGCTTCCCGGAAGGAGAGGTTTTTAAACCACTAATGCTCAGCAATAGGCACTAATGTTTCAGAAGGAGGGGCATTAATGAATGGTCCCTCATACGGGATTCCGGGCATTCATGTGGGCCACAATTTATGTGTGAATGCCTGCGTGTCTCATCTCCTGTGAATCGAGGGAGATGGTGCGCGGTACAGGATTCGAACCTGTGACCCCCACCATGTCAAGGTGATGCTCTACCACTGAGCTAACTGCGCGTTTGTCGGACGGATTCATTAATGCGTCCCTGGCGGGTGGGCAACTGTTTTTTCAGGGGGTGTTGAAACGGCGACAGGAGAGAGGGGTGGGAGGAACAATTTCTCGCCTCGGGACGGGTTTGTTGTTAATGCTGGGGTTCACCCGCCGTTCAATCCAACCCTTCCTTCTTTTATGATCTCACGCCGTTCCTTTCTGACCACCAGCCTGGGTGCCCTGGGCGCCACTGCTCTCCCCGCCATTGAACCGATCAACCGCGCAGGGAAAAGCCGGATGCAGATCGGCGTGGCGGCGTATAGCTTCCGTGAGAAATTCCAGTGGTCGCGAGGCAAGGAGCAGAAGGCCAAGGACGGCGGGAAGCTCTGGAGCATCCTGGATTTCATTGACTGGTGCGCGGACAACAACGTGCCCGGAGCCGAGGTGACGAGCTATTTCTTCCCGCCGGATGTGGATGAAAAATTTCTCCTGGAGGTGAAGCGCCATGCCTACCTGCGCGGGGTTCAACTGGCCGGGACGGCGGTGGGCAACAACTTTGCCCTGCCCAAGGGGGAGAAACTGGACGCCCAGATCGCCGATGTGAAGCGCTGGATTGACTATGCGGCGATCATGAGTGCGCCGCATATCCGGGTGTTTGCGGGGCCTGTGTCCAAGGAACTGAGCGAGGAGGAGGCCGTGGCCAACTGCCTGGCCGCCTACCAGGAATGCCTGGACTACGCCGGCACCAAGGGCGTCTTCCTGGGCCTGGAAAACCACGGCGGTATCGTCGCAGAGCCGGAAAATCTGATCAAGATGGTGAAAGCAGCCAACAGCCCCTGGGCCGGCATCAACTTCGACAGCGGTAATTTCCACACCGAGGACCCCTATGCGGATCTGGAGAAGATTGCCCCATATTCTGTCAATGTGCAGCTCAAGATGGAAATCAGCCGCAAGGGTGTGCCCAAGGGAGAAGGAGAGCCGAGCGATGTGGACCGCGTGATCAAGATCCTGAAGGATGCCAATTACCAGGGCTGGTTCACCCTCGAATACGAAGTCAAAAACGTGGACCCTCTGGTGGAGGTACCGAAGGTCATCGAGATGCTGAGGCCGAAGCTGGCGTGAGGATGAGCATCTGGGTTATACCTCTGAAAAAATGACAGACCCGTAGCTGAATCAAGCTTATGACCTGAGCGTGCGTATTCATAACCTTCGCGATTCCCACCTGCGCCGCGCCGAAGCTTCATAAAAACAACTGCAATCAACAGCCAACCATCGCCAGCAACTGCAAACAGCATTCCCCCTCCTCCCATGCCTGCCCCTAAACTGACCTCCACCCAATGGCTGATCTGCTTCATTGCTTCGATCGGGTTCGCTTTCGACATTTACGAACTGCTCATGCTGCCGCTGATTGTGGGGCCGGCTTTGCAGGAGCTGCTGGGTGCGGCGCCTGGAACCCCGGAATTCAACAGCTGGGTGGGCAAGCTGTTTTATATTCCTGCCATTGCTGGGGGCATCTTTGGCCTGCTGGGGGGATACTTGACGGACATTTTGGGCCGGCGGCGCGTGCTGACTTGGAGCATTTTGCTTTATGCCTTCGCAGCCTTTGCGGCGGGGTATTCCACCAGTGTGGAGATGCTGCTGTTTTTCCGCTGCCTGGTATTCATCGGTGTGTGCGTGGAATTTGTGGCGGCGGTGGCTTGGCTGGCGGAACTTTTCCCGGACCCGAAGCAGCGGGAGAAGGTGCTGGGCTATACGCAGGCGTTTTCCTCCATCGGCGGTCTGCTGGTGGCGGTGGCCAACGGACTGTGCGTCAAATACTCGCTGAGCTTTCCGGCCATTCATTTCCCGGATTTCCTGAGCGGAATGTTTGGCGGCGGCACGGTGGCGGATGAGCACGCCGCCTGGCGTTATACGCTGATGTCCGGCCTGATTCCGGCCATCCCGCTCATCGTCATCCGTCCGTTCCTGCCGGAATCCCCGGCCTGGGCGCAGAAGAAGGCGGCGGGCACACTGAGGCGTCCAAGCATCGGCGAGCTGTTCACGCCGGAGCTGCGCCGCACCACGCTGGTGACGACGGCGATGTTTGCCATGGCCTATGGGGCGGCCTTTGGGGCCATCCAGCACATTCCGCGCATCATTCCTGGGCTTCCGGAAGTGAAGGCCGCCGCAGTAGCGGCCTCGGAAGCGGCAGCGACGGAAAATGCGGGTAAACCGGCAGATGTGGTGAAGAAGCTGTCTGTGGTGGCCGGCAAAAAGGCGGAGCAATCCATCGCAGCGAACACCACAAAAATCCAGGAGGTGGGAGGCCTCGTGGGCCGCTTCATTCTGGCAGCACTGGCGGTGATCATCGTGAGCCGGCGCAAGCTGCTTCGGCTCTTTGTGGTGCCGGGGCTGGCGGTGATGCCCATAGTGTTTGCCTACTGTGCCGTGACGGGACTGATCCCGCTGCAGATCGGCATCTTCTTCGCGGGGCTGCTGACAGTGGCACAGTTCAGCTTCTGGGGGAATTACCTGCCGCGTGTGTACCCGATGCACCTGCGCGGCACGGGCGAAAGCTTTGCGGCCAACATTGGCGGGCGCCTCATCGGCACCTCTTTTGCCTGGGTGACGACGACACTGGCGACGACTACAGATCTGGCAGCGGCTCCGGCCAAGCTGGCCTACACGGCGGCGGCGGTGGGCTTTGGGGTTTATTTCATGAGCCTGATCCTGTCGTTCTTCCTGCCTGAGCCAAAGGAAGAGCTGATGGATTGATCCGGCGTACAGTACTCATCACTCCCTGTCCCGCGACTGCGGCGATCCGAGTGATGAGTCTGGAAAGTTTGAATCGCCCACGTTGACGAACTATGGGCGAGGCGCTCGTCTGGAAGCTTGGTTCAGTGAACATCACTCGGAGAGTGATGAATACTATACCGGCAGCTCAAGCATCCGCCACTGGCTGGGGGCCAGATCATCCAGGGTATAGGGTCCAAAGCGGCTGCGGTGGAGTTTTTCCACATGCCAGCCCTGGCTGGCGAACATGCGGCGGACCTGGTGATACCGGCCTTCCATGAGGGTGAGGCGGGCGGTGAGGGGGGCGGTGATTTCGAGCTGGGCGGGGAGGCAGGGCCGGTCCTCGCCACGGAGCATGACGCTGCCGCTGGCGAAGGTGGCGACGAGGGCGGGATCCAGCTCGCGGTCCACGGTGACTTCGTAGATCTTTTCCACTTCGGCCTTGGGGGAGGTGAACTGGTGGACGAGGGGGCCGAGGTCGGTGATGAGGATGAGGCCGCTGGTGTCCTTGTCCAGCCGGCCGATGCTGGTGACGGCGGGCTTGCGGGCCATCCACCGAGGCGGCAGCAGCTCATAGATGGTGGGGCCTTCGCCATCGCTGTGGGTGCAGACGTGGCCTAACGGCTTGTGTAACATGGCGAGCAGGCCGTGGGGGGCCTCCAGCGTTTCTCCATCCAGGGTGATGTCTTCCGGCTCCACCTTGGTGTCGGCTTTTTTCAGAACTTCTCCAGCCCGGCGTACACGACCGGATTTGACAAAATCCGCGACTTCCCGGCGCGAACCGTAGCCGAGGGAGGAGAGCAGTTGATCAAGGCGGGGCACCGGCGCAGGCTAGCGATGCGGAGGGAGGGTGCAATTACTCGCTCTCGTTTTGGATGGGACCGATGTCCATGCCATCGTAGCAGTCCAGGCCTTGCTCATGGGCGAAGAGGTAAAGCTCGTCGTTGCGGGCATCCAGAGTCTGCGGGGTGTGCATCTCCTCCTTCTCCACATGCAGCCACCAGGGGCGGGAGGCTCCGGGGGTTTCTTCATCAAGCTGGTAGATGTTCACAAAGCGGTAGCCTTCTCTAACGAGGATATCCCGTGCCTTCTCCAGGGCGGCGGGCTCATGGTGAGTGAAGAAGTAACCCCAGAGCATGTCGCCAGCCATGTTCCAGTCCGTCTTTTCGACGATGCTGGCGAACATCTTCTGGAGCATTTCGATGGTGATGGTTTTGGGCTGGCGGGGCTGGGGGTCGGACATGGGAGAAAATGAAGGCACCAAGCGGTCTGTTGAAAAGCCGAATGAATCATTTCCCGGAGTTTTTTTCGTCCAGGATTTCGCCGAGTTCATCCACGGAGGCGTTGCCTTGAAAACTGGGGGAGAAGGGATCCAGGCGGTCACTGCGGCGTTTGAGGCCAAGGAAGATGAGGCCGATGGCTGCCGTGAGGCCAGCCCGTGCCCATTGGTAGTTCATCAGGTTTCGGAACTCTGCCGGCTGGGTCACGCGGTCTGCCTTGCTGCTGCTGGCACTGCGGGGGGCCCTCACTTCCACCTGGCCGGAGAGTGATTCCTGAATGCCATCGGCCAAGAAGATCAAGGAAAGCAGAAGGAGACCGTAAGCGAGCCATTTCATAAATGAAGGGTCAGTTTATCTGACCAGTTCAATGTTATCAATGAGCCGCGCTTTGTCGAAGAAAACGGCGAGGGCGATGAGGCCGTTGTTCTGAACCAGGTCCAGGGGCTGGAGGGTGTCGCGGTCCACGATGGAGATGTAGTCTTTGCGGCCGAGGGTGGCTTCATCGGCGAGGTAGTAGTGGATGATCTCCAGAAGGCGGCGGGTGCCGGTAACGCCGGTGAGCCAGGCGTCGCGGGCTTTTAACAAGGCGGCGCGCAGAGCGGGGGCCTGGGCGCGCTCGGCAGGGGTGAGGTAGCGGTTGCGGGAGCTCATGGCCAGGCCATCGGGCTCGCGGACGGTGTCGATGCCGTGGATGTCCACGGGGAAGTCCAGGTCTCGCACCAGACGGCGGATGATGGCGAGCTGCTGGTAGTCTTTTTTGCCAAAGAGGGCATCGTCCGGCTGGACGAAGTTGAAGAGCTTGGCGACGACCGTGCAGACGCCGTCGAAGTGGCCTGGGCGGCTGGCTCCGCAAAGGACGTTGGAGAGGCTGGTTTCATGAATTTGAATGCTGCGGTCGTGGTGATAGACCTCCTTCACGGCGGGAGCGAAGACCATGTCGGCCCCGGCTTCCTGGCAGATGGCCAGGTCGGTTTCCAGGGTGCGGGGATAGCGGTCAAAGTCTTCATTTGGCCCGAACTGGAGCGGATTGACAAAGATGCTGGCGACTACCTGGGCGTCAGGTCCTGCCATTTTGCGCGCCTCGCGGATGAGGGTGGCGTGGCCTTCATGCAGGGCGCCCATGGTGGGGACGAAGTAAACTCTGTCGGCGGCCTTTCTCCAGGCGCGCAGTTCTTTCACAGTCTCGATCAATGTCATGATTTCAGGTCTCTGGATTCGAATACGGCGGCACCCACAATGAAGAGGGAGGCATTCACGGCCGCCAGGGCGGTGTAGTCGCGGATGATGACGGGCCAGGGGATGTCCTGGGACAGGATGCGGGCCCAGCTGATGATGTGCTTGGTGAGCAGGAGGTGGTCATAGCTCTCCATGAAACCGGTTTCCCGCAGGATGCGGTCAATGAGGAAATAGGACAGCGCGGCGATGGTGGCGGCAGCCGGCTTGATGGGAAAGCAGGAGAGGAAAAAGGCAATGCTGCTGACTGTGGTCATGCTGAGTGAGAGAAAGAGGGAGGCCAGGGCAAAGCGTTCCATGCCTTGCCCCCAGTCATAAAATTCCAGAACGCCGACATCCGGAACCATCGCAAAAAATCCGCCGCCCCAGCCTTTGACGGACAGGCCTAACAAAAAGGCTGTCCAGGTGATGAACTGCACCAGGGCGATGGTGTAGCCGATGCAGGTGAGGTACTTGATGAAGAGCAGGCGCACGCGGCTGATGGGGCGCACGAGCAGCATGCGGTAATGGCCGTCTTCATTTTCCTTGGCCACGATGTCACCTGCGACGAGGGCCAGATAAATCGCACCGAGCAGCACGACGGAGAAACCGAGGATGACCTGGGCCAGGGTGAGCGCGGAAAAGTAATGCTCAAAGGACTGCCCCTGGCGGGAGATCATCCGCTCAAAGATGCGCTCCACCCCTTGCAGGCGGAAGACAATCAGCAGTACGATTTCCAGAAGCAGAAAGGCCCCAAAACCGATGTAGGTGCGGCGGCGGGCGAAGAGCTTCAGCAGTTCACCCTGCCACTGGCGGAGGAAGAGGATCATGGAGCAGTGAGGCCGAGGTAAAATTCTTCCAGGGTGGGTTTGTGCGGCTGCCAGGAGTCCACCCGCACACCCGCCTCCACCAGGGTTTTCAGCAGCTCATGGCCGATGAGATGAGGCGGCAGCTCGACGAGATTCGTCACGGGGTCGATCATGGCTCCGGCGCGCGAGATGACGTCTTTGGCCTTGGCGGCATCCCGTGTCTGGAGGTGAAAGACGCCCTGTTTTTTTTCCTGCGAGGGCACGGGACCCTCGTACATTTTTTTACCCTGTTTAAGGATGACGCAGCGATCGCACATCTGCTCCACTTCGACGAGGAGATGGGAGTTCAGCAGAATGGTCATGCCGAACTCTGCACGGAGTTTGAGGATGAACTCGCGGAATTCACGAATGCCTTCGGGGTCGAGTCCATCGGTGGGCTCGTCTAACAACAAGCACTTCGGAAGCGGCATCAGTGCCTGGGCGAGCGCGAGGCGCTGGCGCATGCCGTGGCTGTAGGTCTTGGTTTTGTGATGGGCGCGGTCGGCGAGGTTGACCAACTTCAGGATGCGCCGGGCCTCCTCTTCATCCCACCAGCCGGAAAGGGAGCACAGCACGCGCAGGTTCTGCCAGCCGGTGAGGTATTCATAAAAGTGAGCGGCCTCATAGATGGCGCCGACATGGCTCAGGGCCAGAGAGCGATGCTGCTGGACGGAATGGCCGGCGATGCGCACCTCGCCCTCGTCAGGGCGGACCATGCCGAGGGTGATGCCGAGGATGGTGCTTTTTCCCGCGCCATTGTGGCCCAGCAGCCCCAGGATTTCTCCCTGGCGCATCTCAAAGCTGACGTCATCCAACGCCAGACGGCCATTGGGCCAGCGTTTGATGAGATTGCGAACTTCGAGGAGGGCCATTAGGAATGCTCAGCATGGCGGAGGCGGTGCCACCTCGCCAACAGGAATCTTTACCCCTTAGTGTCCTATGGTGAAGGTCACCCCGCCGACACGCCCCCGGATGCTGCTGCCAAAGTGGTGATGCGATCCATGATAGGGCGGACAGTGCCGAAAGACAGGATACCCGCCCAAACCGAATCCACCAAAGCCGTAGCCCAGGTAGCCGGGGAAACCCCAGGCCCGGTCGCGATAGCCAGCTCCCCGATAATCGCGGCTGTCAAAAACGGCTCCGAGTGCGGGGACTTCCGGAACGATGGACGGATTCGGCGGTGGGGCCTTGGCAGCAGCTTCCAGAGCCGCGCGGGCCAGGATTTCCTCACCGCGCAGGCGTGCCAGCTCGATCTGCTGGGCCATGAGGAGGGCCTCAGTGCGCTGCTCATCCTGCTCGCGGCGGATGGCCGCCAGTTCTTTGCGGCGCAGCTCCTGTTCGTATTGATAAGATGCAGCCTCTTCAGGATCATAACCCAGACGGTTGCGCCATTCCTGGGACAGGTCGGTGAAGAGGACCTTGGCCGCGCCATTGGCGTGAGTGAAGGAGACGCCGTCGGGATGCACCTTGACGATCTTGCACTGCGTGTAGGTTTTTCCCGTGAGGGTGGAGATCCTGGCAATCGGAGCGGCCTGCAATGACGCCGCCGCCAGCAGCGGAAGCAGGAGGAGCGTGAAAGCTTTCATGACAGTCTTGTTAGACGGCTCAGAGCAGCATTCCTTCAAATTTGGCGGCGTCAAGGACCGCAACGAGGGTCATTTGTAACCGGTGATGATGGCGCAGGCGGTGTCTTTCCTTTTGCCCGCTTCTGTCTGATGTACGGTCACGACATAGACGCCCGTCTTTTTCGGCTTGAAGAAAAGCAGGAAACCCCAGCCATCCACCACGGGCTGAATCTCCCCCACCGGCTCGCCTTTGAAATCCAGGACAGAGCCGCTGATGTGGATGCCGGATTTGCGAGGAACTGCGACTCCAATGCAGTAGTCGTTTCCCTTGAAGAGCTGCATTTTAACGGCCTTGCCGATGCCCTTTTCCAGCTCGCCGGTCCAGGCCTCCGCCCGGAAGATGTAGCCGGCTTTTTCCTGGTCCCGGGCCATGGCCTGGGCGGCCGCCTCAGCATCATCCGCAGGCGCGGCAGACAAGGGAAGAAGGATGGAAGTGAAAAGACAGGTCAGCAGTACAAAAGCGGACCGGGACAGGCGGACGGAGAAAAGGGGACGGTTCATGACGGGGGCACGGTAAGGGGGTCAAAAGGCAATCTTTGCGTAACATAGGCATTGCATCAGCAAAAAGCCAAGTTTCTGTGCAACGAGATTGATTTGCCACCCCGGCACTCAGCAAAAAGCTCTGTCCCCAAGACCCCGCATCATGGCCACGCTTATATTTTACCTTGAAGATGGAACCACCCTTAATCATACCCTGGATGAAGGTGCGACGACCATCGGCAGGCATCCTGACAGTGTTGTGGTGCTCGAATTTCCATCCGTCTCAGGGCATCATGCCATCATCGAGCTGGCTGAAAACGCCTGTTATATCACGGACCTGAAATCCAGCAATGGCACGCATGTGAACGGCGTGACGATTGAGGAGGCCCAGCTCAATGATGGGGACCGCATTGGCTTTGGCGATGTGCAGGCGGTGTTTGCCGCCGGAGAGGCGCCGGCGGTGATCCATGTGCCGCCGCCGGTCCTGGATGTCCCTGTGGCCGCTCCCCCGCCGCCACCGGTAGCCAGGGCCGCCCAGCGTCCGCCAGCTCCCAAACGCAGCCCGCAGGTCCGCCGCAGCGGATACCCGGATGAAGGCGGCGGCTGTGGGACCGCCATCGTCGTCATCGGTCTTTTCATTGTGGCTCTCATCGTAGGATTGTATATGCGGCATTACAAGGAAACGGAAGGCGGCAACTTCTTCCAGGATGTGGCGGATAAAATGGGGGCCAAGATTCCCAAGATCAAGATCGAGAAAAAACCTGGCGAGTAATCAGGGGCTGAATTTTGGCCGGGTACGCGGCGTTAATCAGAGGTCACTTTTCACCTCTCATGAACCGCCGCGCCTTTCTCTCCACCTCCCTGGCCACCACCCTGTCCCTGCACCAGGCCCGCAGTGCACCTTCGGCGCGGACACGTGTCGCCGTGATCGGCCACACAGGCCGGGGAAACTTTGGCCATGGTCTGGACTCCATGTGGCTGGACATGCCGGAAACGGAAGTCGTGGCTGTGGCGGATGCGGATGCCAAAGGCCTTGCAGGTGCCGTGAAAAAGCTGAAACTGGAAAAAGGCTATACTGACTACCGGAAAATGCTGGCGGAAGCCGGGGCGGAGATTGTGGCCATCGGCCCGCGCCACATTGATCAGCATCATGAGATGACCCTGGCTGCCATCCAGGCCGGTGCGCGTGGCATTTACATGGAAAAGCCTTTTGTGCCCACGCTTGCCCAGGCGGATGAGATCATCGCCGCCTGTGAAAAGACCGGAGCGAAGGTGGCCCTGGCTCACCGCAACCGTTACCACCCTGTGCTGCCTGCGCTGAAAAAAATGATCGCCGACGGTGCCATTGGCCAGCCCTTGGAATACCGCGTGCGCGGCAAGGAAGATGCCCGTGGCGGATCGCTGGACCTGTGGGTGCTCGGCTCCCATCTTTTCAACCTGGTTCATTACTTCGCCGGAGAGCCGCGTGCCTGCACGGCAGGCGTGTTTCAGGACGGACGGCTGATTACCCGTGCCGATGTGAAGGAGGGGGCGGAGGGCATCGGCCCCCTGGCGGGCAATGAAGTGCATGCCCGTTTTGAAATGACTGACGGCCTGCCTGCCTTCTTTGACTCCGTCCAGAATGCCGGGGTCAAAACCGCCGGATTTGGCGTTCAGATCATCGGCACAGAAGGCATCCTGGACCTGCGTATTGATGCAGAACCGCTGGCCCACTACCTGGCAGGCAGCCCCTTTGGTCCGAATGACAAACCGCGACTTTGGCAGCCTGTCACCACCGCCGGTGTCGGTCAGAAGGAAACGGTGGAAAACATCCGCAAGCTGGTGGGCGGACACGTCGGGCCGGGGCGTGATCTCATCGCAGCAGTCAAAGAAAACCGGGAGCCTCTGTGCAACGCCAAGGATGCACGGGTGACGCTGGAAATGACGATGGGCATCTTTGAATCCCACCGCCTGGATGGCCGCCGTGTGGAACTGCCGCTCAAGGACCGCAGCCACCCCCTCACCCGTCTTTCCTGACCTCTTCTGATGCGACCATAGAGAGGTGAAGCAGGGCCTGGCGCAACTGGGCGAACTGGACGGGCTTGGTAAGGTGCACGGCAAAGCCAGACTGATGGGCGCGGTTGATGTCCTCCTCCATGCCGTAACCTGTGAGGGCGATGCCGCGCAGCCCATGCTGGGTGTGCAGAATTTTCATGAGATCCATGCCGGTGCCATCCGGCAGGCCCACATCGCTGACGACGGCGTCGAACGGGTGATTTTCAGCGGCCTCCAGGGCCGTGGCGACACTGTCTGCCGTGATCACCTCATGACCCGCACGCTTGAGGAGACGGGCCAGCACAACGAGAGTAGGCTCATGATCCTCCACCAACAGGAGACGCATGGCAGGCTGCGAGGATTCCTGTGACGCACCGGTTGAAGCGGTGCCAACGGTGGACAAAGCAGGCTGGGAGGGACAGTCTGCCGCCATGGCGGGCAGCAGAATGCGGAAGACGGAGCCCTGACCCGGTCCGGCACTTTCCGCCTGGATCTGGCCCTCATGCATTTCCACCAGAGCTTTGGAGATGGAAAGGCCAAGTCCAAGTCCGCCAAAACGATGATCATTGGCCAGGCCTGCCTGCTCAAAGGGTTCAAAAATCCGTCCCAGCTTTTCATTGGCAATGCCGATGCCGGAATCAGACACTTCCAGCACAAGACGGCTGCCCTCATCCCTTGTCGAAATGCGGATGCGCCCCTGCGGAGGAGTGAATTTGACCGCATTTTTCAACAGGTTCCAAAACACCTGCTGAAGCCTGGCAGGATCGCAGTTGAGGGTGGTGTTCCGGGCGGCGAAATCTATGGACAGCTTCAGGCCTTTGGCCTGCGCCTCCTCCCGCACAATCTCCAGCGCCAGACCGATAAGCGTGTGGGCATCTGCCTCCTGGAGCCGCAGTTGCAGCTTCCCATGGGAAATGCGGGTGATGTCCAGCAGGTCATCAATCAGCCTGGCTTCCAGGGCGATGTGCCGCTGGATCATGGAGAGCGTTTCCCGCGTGGTACCGTCCAGGCTGCCGTCTTCTGAAAGGGATTCCGCCGCCATCAGCACCGGTGTCAGCGGCGTGCGCAGCTCATGGGAAAGGGCGGCTAGAAAGTCATCCTTGGCGCGGTTGGCACGCTCCGCTTCTGCACGTGCGACACGGGCGGTTTCCTCCGCGCGGACCAAGTCATCAATGTCGGTGGAGGTGCCGTACCATCGGAGAATGTGCCCGGCGTCATCCCGCAATGGCAGCGCCCTGCCGAGAAACCAGCGATAATGACCGGAGGCGCTAAGCCAGCGGTAGCGGGTTTCATAAGGCTCTCCGGTTTTGATGGAGTGCTGCCAGCGTTCCAGGCAGGCAGGCAGGTCCTCAGGATGCAGTACAGTCACCCAGCTTTCATCCAGGCCTCCGCCCTCCTGCAGGCCGGTGAAGTCATACCAGCGACGGTTAAAATAATCCACGCCGCCATTGGGACGCGCCAGCCAGACGACTTGCGGCGTCACCTCGGCAATCTGGCGGAAGCGGGTTTCGCTTTCCTCCAGTTCCCGGGTTACCCGCACGCGCTCCAGCGCCTCCCAGCAGCGGTTGGCTACATGCTGCACCAGGCCCACTTCTGCCTGGGTCCAGCGGCGGGGAGTCTTTTGGTGAACAGCCATTTTGGCCACAAACCGGCCGTCTTTATGCAAGGGCACACAGATGAGCGCCCGGATGCTGGCAGCCTCATAAACGGCCAGGTCCTCCGGTGCCGGCTGATGGTGCTCTATATCTTCGACGATGTAGGTGACATCTGCTTGCATGGAGCGGAGAACATCACTTCCAAACCGGGTGAAGAAGTAGCGTCCAAGCAGGCTGGGCACGCCATGGGTGTAGTCCCCCAGGATGTTCACCGTCTTCCCGTCCGCCTCCACCTCGGCATAGTTGCAGCGGTCCACTTTTAAATGCTGCCCAAGCAGGCGCGCCGAGGTGTCCACAATCTCCACCGGATTGCCCAGCGGCCGCACTGCATCATCCAGAGCGACCAGGAAACGCTGGCGGGCGGTTTCCTGCATCCGGTCAGTGATGTCCACAAAAGCGCCGACACTGCCGCGCGGGCTGCCCTGTTCATCGAAAATAGGTGCCGCGTACTCCAGCAGCCTCAGGGTGCGGCCGTCTGCATGAACTAGATTGAATTCCTGGTTCCGGATATCCCTTCCCTCGCTCGCGGCAAGTTGCATGGGCAGCCGGTCACCAGGCACCTCCTGGCCCTCGTCATCCAGGATGCGGAAGTTTTGCGGGCGCTCCTCCTCCGGGGCGGTTTTGGAAGCATTCAGTTCAGGAGCAAGGCCCAGGACCTGGGCAAAAGCCCGGTTGACCCGGATGTTTTTACAATCCCGGTCCAGGGAGATGCCGATGCCGATGGGCAGCACATCCAGCAAGGTTTCCAGTTCCGCCACCCGGGAGCTGCTTTCCAGGTTCAGCCGGCTCAGTTCTTTCTCCGCGTGGCGCTTGGCCGTGATATCGGCAAAACGTACCGCCACTTGGCCACCAGCCATGCCATCGAAGGGAAAGGCATAAACATCAAACCAGCGGCCCAGAGATTCAGACACTTCCTCAAAACGGGTGGGCTGACCTGACCGCGCCACTTGGCCATAGATTTGAAACCAGCGTTCCTCGTGATTGGGATTCAGTTCCCGCATCCTTTTTCCCACGGAATCCTTCAGACCAGAGTGCTGTTCAAAGGACTGGTTCACATCCACAAACCGGTAGTCATAGGGGGTGCCGTTCTCATCCCAGATCATCTCAATGATGCAAAATCCCTCATCAATGGAATTGAACAGGGAACGGTAGCGCTGCTCGCTGGTCTGGAGGGCTGCGGCGATGCGTTTTTCCTCCGTCACATCCCGGAAGTAAACGGAAAGGCCGCCGCCCCTGATGGGGTAGCCACGGAGAATGAACCAGCGCTTCCAGTCAGTGTAATAATAATCGAATTCCACCGCCCTTTCCTCCTCTACCGCACGCCGGAATTCCCGTTCCAAAAGCGTTCCCGCAGTTGCAGGAAACACATCCCAGTGAGAGCGGCCAAGCATCTTTTCAGGATCACCCATGATGGGGAGGAGGATCTTCCTGGCAGCTTCATTCAGATAGATGATCCGCCAGTCACTATCATAGGCGCAGAAAGCATCCGAGATGCTTTCCAGAATACGCGTTACTCTTTCCTCACCTTCACCAGGAAGGGGAGGAGGGGCAGGTGTATGTTGGGAAGGTGTCTCCATGAAGAGTCCGGTTACTGTGAAGTCCCCGCTTTTTCAGTCAATCAAGGAAGTTCCAAGATCAACACGGCTCTTCAATAGCGGAACCGCTTTACCCTTGTCCCGTGGACGCAGCCAGGAGCGTGGAGCGGATGACCGCCTCCTCCGTCGGCACACTCGCTTCTCGGGCTCCAATGGCTGCCATGACCAGGGTAAAGGCAAGCAGAAGGCTCACCAGGAAGGGAGTGAGAAGAATGTCTTTCATCAATGATTTATCGAACCCGCCCGGCAGATTGCGCCTGTCACTTTTGGCCTCTGCCGGATAAAATAAGCTACACATCCGTACTCCGCAGCGGATGCGAACCCATACGCCCAGGCCTCTGCGGAAACTCTGCCTGCCAGCTCTTCCGGCGGCCCCTGGATCAAATCTTAAACAAACCGGATTCACCATTATGAAAAACAACATCATCAGGTCCCTTTGCCTTGTTGGCATGGCATTCTCCCCGCTTACCCTTCTGGCTCAGGTTCCCGCCACGCCCCCCACGGATACGACGACGACCACCACCATCACCACGGAGACACCGAGCGGCACGGCAACCTCTGTGCGCACCAGCAATGACAATGAAGCAGCGAATCAGCTTCTCAGAAATCCGGAAGAACTTTTCCGCAGGCTGGACGCCAATGCGGATGGCATTCTCAGCATGACCGAATTCCAGCGCGTCTCAGCCCTGGCTGACGGCGCCACCACGGGACGTCCAAGCGCCGCATCCATCCCCGGCACCGCTCCAGGCACGCCCATTCCATCAGCCGATACCCGCGTGAGCCCTGCTCCAGCCACGGGAACGGCTGCGGGCACCAATACGGGTTCACCTTCCCGATAACCTCTCATTTCTGTTCTGTCCCCTGCCTCATCCTTCACGGGGTGACACAGGGAACAGTGTTTGAATCTACCATCAGTCCCGGCGCAGTTCATTGCGCAGTTGAAGAATGCCATCCCGCAGGCCGAAAAGTCCCTGCTGCCAGTTTTCCATGCGCTGCCGGTGGGCTTCTAATTCAGGGCTGGCCTGCAGATCCTGCACCGCAGCCAGAGCTTCATTCGCCCAGTTCAGGCAGCGTTTGGTGATGGCCAGCACATACCCCCGGTTATAATCATCGTCCAGATCCCGGCGGGCATGCAAGGCTCCGGCCAGCTTGCCGCTGATCTGCATGACATTGGTGAGGTAGCGGTCCAGCGGATGGTCGCGGTCCTCGCCCCGGCTTTCATTAAGGTCTGTTCCACGGATGTCGCTCATCACCTGGGACAGGTAGTCACGCGCTTGCTGCTGCAGCGGATGGGGCTCCAGGGCCTCCTGTTCCTCCAGCCAGTTGCTTTCTTCAGCCTCTTCGGCCGCCTCATTCATCTGTTCTGCCCACTCACGGCGGCGCTTTTTTTCAGGGCTGTCATCATCAGAGGGCAGCACGCCTTCCTGCGCATCTGCCATGTCCTCCAGCAGGTGGTCCCAGCCCATGACAAAGGCGGTCTTCTCCTCGGAGTCGTCATCTTCACCGTACTTCTCATAGGCTTCCATGCTGGCATCCGTCAGCCGGTCGGAGGCCTTCAGCTGCTCCTCCCATTCTTCCTCTGTCAGTTCCAGGCTGTCGCAGGCGTCTTCATTTTCAAGGTCTTCCTCATCTGCCTCTTTCGGTTCCGGGCGCTGGATGATGCCCGCCAAGAAGTCCCGCATGGCCTGCATATTGGCCAGCTTTTGCGCGCCCTCTTCATCCTCGTCCATCTCCCATTCATGCCCGGACACGGTGATCTCAAAATCTGCGCTCTCCACCACGCAGCGTCCCTGCTCAGGCGTAAACCACTCCAGATACAGGCTGTTGCGCCATTCCGTTGGCACTTCGGCGATCCTGTTTTGCTGGTAGGCCTCCTGCCACTCCTCCTCCGGTACGGTGAAGACCTTCACCTTGCGCGAGGCCGTGATGTCTCCCGCCATTCCGGTTTGAACGGCGTTCAGCTTCGCCGCCGCAGGCTGAGGCTGCGGCGTGGGATTTTTAAAGGCCACCCGTGTGCCCGCCACATCCCGCCAGGCATCTCCGTCAAGGTCCAGCACTACCGGTTCCTCGCGTCCCAGCAGCCACAGCTTTCCCCGCACACGCCCCCGCTCGGTATTGTCAATTTCACCGTGGAGGATGGCGGTATCGATGCGGTGGGCCATGAATGTTCGGTGCTTGAAATAAAAACAGTCTAACTAAAAGGAGGATTACGCTTTCAGCGCCTGCTCGATGTCTGCCCAGAGGTCCTCAATGTGCTCGATGCCCACGGAGAAACGCACCAGGCCGTCGGTCACGCCGGCAGCTTCGCGGATGTCTTTCGGGATGGAGGCATGGGTCATCGTGGCCGGGTGGCAGACCAGGGACTCAATGCCGCCCAGGCTCTCCGCCTGGGTGAACAGACGCAGCCGGCGGATGAAGGCCAGCGCCTCATCCTGCGTGTGGCCAAAGTCCGCCAGCATCATGCCGGAGCCGCCGCTCATCTGCCTGCGCGCCAGTTCATACTGCGGGTTGGATGGCAGGAAAGGGTAGCGCACGCTTTTCACATCTGCCCGCGCTTCCAGCCGGGTGGCCAGCTCCAGGGCATTGGCACTGTGCCGCTCCATGCGGATGGCCTCCGTCTTCACACCACGCGAGGTCAGCCAGGAGTCAAACGGACTCGGCTGCAAACCCAAAGCCTTTTGGGCAAAGATCATCTTCTCCTGCCATTCGGCGGAGTTGGAGCACACCGCACCACCCAGGGCATCGGAGTGACCGTTGGTATACTTGGTCGTGCTCAGCAGGGACAGGTCCGCACCGAGATCCAGCGGCTTTTGCAGCAGGCTGGAGGCAAAGGTATTGTCCATCACCACTGTGGCGCCGACGCTATGCGCCACCTCTGAAATGGCCGCGATGTCCAGGATCTTCAGCAGCGGATTCGTGGGCGATTCCAGCCACACCAGCGCCGGTTTGATCTCGGCAATGCGCGCATGATTGGCCGCATCCGCCAAGTCCAGATACTGGATGTCCACATTGAACTTCCGCAGCACCCGCTCAAACAAACGGTAAGTGCAGCCGTAAATGTTCTGCTCAGAGATGATCGTATCCCCTGCCTTCAGGCCAAAGGCGATGGCCGTAATGGCGGACACGCCGCTGGCGAAGACGGTGCAGTGCTGCGCGTTCTCCAGGCTGGCCAGCGTGGTCTGCAGGTTGCGGTAGTTCGGGCTGCCGCTGCGCGTATAGTCAAACCCTCCCGGATTCCCCGTCTCGTAGGTCGAGGTCATGTAGATCGGCGGAATCACCGCACCAGTCTCGCTGCGGTAATCCTGGCCGATGTGGATGGCTCGGGTTTCAAAACGTGCCTCGCTGGGCACTGTAGGGTCGTCTTTCATGGTCGGGAGGCCACACAAACATGCGGCGGCCCAAGATGCAAGTTTCCAGGGCCTGCCTCTTTATAGTGAGGTCGTGATTCAAAAGCTCATTCATTCCATTTATCGTCCAACGCGCCATTCCGCCTGGTGGCAGGGGCTTTTTCAGGGGCTGGTGGTCTTTTCGGCTTTCGTGGCTTGGCATACCAGTGAGCTCTGGCTGCGGATTGCGCTGGGCGCTTTGATTCTCCACGCACTCACTCTCTTCCATAGCGGCCTGATTACGGGAAGCACCTGGATCAACAACAAAGGAAGAATCGATTTTTACAAAAGGGACACGGCTTCGTCTTCCTACTGGATCGCGATGTCCTTTCACGGACTCGTGATCATCATCGCAGGCTATTTCCTCATGCTGAGCTTCTTTGAGCCGGGCAGCGGATCCTGAGCTGGGTGTGTGGGCGTCACTTCTCCCCGGCCGTTTCCACATCCGGCAAAAACACCGTCAGCAGTCCCAGCAGGGGAAGAAAGGCACAGGCAGCGAAGACAAAATTGATCCCTCGCGCATCCGCGACCGCGCCCAGAACGGCGGACCCGATGCCCGCGATGCCAAAGGCCAGGCCAAAAAACAGTCCGGCGATCATGCCAACCTTTCCAGGCATCAGCTCCTGGGCATAGACCAGGATGGCTGAAAAAGCAGAGGCTAGAATGAGGCCGATGATCACACTCAGCAGTGCCGTCGTCACCAGACCTGCATGCGGAAGCCACAGGGAGAAAGGCGCCACGCCCAGGATGGAGACCCAGATGACCCGCTTCCGCCCGATGCAGTCCCCCACCGGCCCGCCGATGATGGTCCCTGCCGCCACGGCAAAGAGGAACATAAACAGGTAATACTGCGACTGCTGCACCGAGACCTGGAAGCGGTCCATGAGGTAAAAGGTATAGTAGCTGGTCAGGCTGGCCAGATACACATATTTGGAGAAGATGAGCACTACGAGTACTGCCACGGCTGCCACCACTCGGCGGGTCGCCGGGCCGTCATTCACCTCACGCGCAGCGCCAGCCACCGGGGCGTGCCGCTTGTGGATGCGGTGCAGATTCCGCGCCTGCCACTGCCCCACCTGGAAGAGCACCAGCACCCCCAGCATGGCGATGACGGAGAACCACGAGAGGGCACCCTGCCCATGCGGCACAATGAACCACGCTGCCAGCAGCGGACCGATGGATGAGCCCGCATTCCCGCCCACCTGGAACAAGGACTGCGCCAACCCACGCCGCCTGCCTGCCGCCATGTGGGCGATGCGTGAGGCCTCCGGGTGAAACACCGCCGAGCCTGCCCCTACCAGACCGGAGGAGATCAGGATGGTGACAAAACTGTGCGCCTGGGAAAGAGAAATCAGCCCCACCAGCGTCATGGCCATGCCCACGGGCAATGAATAAGGCATCGCCCGCTTGTCCGTGATGTAACCCACCAGCGGCTGCAGCAGCGAGGCCGTGCATTGAAAGGTCAGTGTGATGAGGCCGAGCTGGGTAAAGGTCAGCCCATAGGATTCTTTAAGCACCGGATAAATGGCCGGCAGCAGGGCCTGGATGGTGTCATTCAACAGATGGGAAAAGCTGATGGCAAACAGCAGGGCAAACACCGTCTCCGTAGCATTCGTCTGCGGCCTCACCTCAGGCGGCAGTTGCTCAATCGCAGTCTCATTCATAGGACGGTGACTCTTCGCGCAAAGTCCTCCTTCCTCAATCTCCGCTCCTGGTGCTGAATGGCCTCTCAATGGTATTTTTCTCGGATCGCCTCTCGGAACTGTGCGGGCGTTTCTCCCACATATCGGCGAAAAAAGCGGCTGAAGTAGGAGGGATCGTGAAAGCCTGTTTGATAGCCGATTTCCGAAACGCTCAGATCTGAATGCAGCAGCAGCCGCTTCGCATCCAGCAGCCGACGGTGGCGGATCAGCTCCCCGGCGGAGTGGCCGGTTTCTTCGTGGATGACGTCATTCAGGTGGTTCACCGTCACGCCCAGTTGCTTCGCATACGGGGCCAGCGCCTGCCATTCCCGGAAGTGATGCTCCACGGCCAGTTGAAACTGCCGGGCCAGCAAGGCGGCGCGACTGGCCTCCCGCACCGGCAGTCCGGCCGCGTCCAGGCGGCTGGCCTCAATAAATAATAGCCGCAGCAGCGCCCGCAATGCCTCCATTACGCCCCTTTGCCCGCCATCGTATTCCCGCTGCAAATCGGCAAAGAGAGCGATAATCCGGCCTGCCTCCTTCTTCTCCACCTGGAACCAGGGCGGCGCAGCAGAGGCGAAGAAAAACGGCAGCTCAAAGAGCATGCTGGGCGGCGGGGACGGATGATCAAAAAACGCCTGGGTGAAGGAAGCCACCGTACCGCGCATGGCCGCAGAGCGCGGATAGATCGTATGCACCTGGCCGGGGCCCAGGAAAAACAAGGTCACACCGCTCACGTCATATTCACGGAAGTCATGCATCAGCCGCGCCGGTCCCTGGATCAGGAACACCTGGAAGAAATCATGGAAATGCGGGATCATCCGCGCCGGCTCCCGGCTCATGGACAGCTCCAGCGGCATCACCACCACGCCCTGCTCCCGCAGGCTGTCCTGCCCATAGTCGCTCATCTGGAGAGCAGGGATCGTGCGGCGGTTCATCCCGATACCAAAGCACAGTTTATCCAGGATTCGCCAATTCAAACTTCTGACATTAGTGCCTATTGCTGAGCATTAGTGGTTTAAAAATTGTTTGTGAACGAGCTTATCGAGCCACACTTATAGTTATGTCAAAATATCCTTTGCCACTTCCCCGGCCACATCCGTGAGCCGGAAATTCCGGCCTGCGTAGCGATACGTGAGCCGCTCGTGATTGATGCCAAGCAAGTGCAGCAGGGTCGCATGCAGGTCATGTGTGCCGATGATCCCGGTGGCTGCGGTGTCGCCCATCTCATCCGTGCTGCCGTGTACATAGCCTCCTTTCACACCGCCGCCGACCATCCACATGGTATAACCGCCGCCGTTGTGGCCACGGCCATTGTAGATCTCATTGTCATAAACGGATCCGCGCCCGAATTCACCGCCCCAGAGAATGAGGGTATCCTTCAACATATCGCGTTGTTTCAAGTCTGCGATCAGCCCGGCGATGGGCCTGTCAATGGACCGGCACTGGCGGCCCAGGTTCTCGCGCAGGCCGTTGTGATGATCCCATCCGGGTGAGGTGAGCTGGATAAACCGCACCCCTTTTTCCGCCATGCGGCGGGCCATCAGGCACTGCGTGCCAAAGCGTTCCGTGTCACCATCATTCAGGCCATACATCTCGCGGATGTGCTCCGGCTCCTTGTCCAGATCCAGCGTCATCGGCACAGACGTCTGCATCTTATAAGCCAGTTCATAGGACTGGATGACGCCTTCAATCTCCGGGTTGCCCGGCACCTGGCCGGACAGCCGGCGGTTGGCTTTTTGGATGAAATCGATCTGCCTTTTCTGGTCCGCATCGGACAGGCGGGTATTGGCCAGATGCGCTACCCCGCCGCCGCTGGTGTTCAGCCGGGTACCTTGAAAACTGGCGGGCAGAAAGGCGGAGCCGTAGTTCATCGCGCCGCCATTGTCGGCGATGGGATTGATGGTGACAAAACCGGGCAGGTCTTCCGCTTCCGAACCGAGACCATACACCACCCAGGCCCCCATGGACGGCCTGACAAAGGATTCGCTGCCAATGTGCAGCGCCACCGTGGCCATCTGATGCGCATTGGTGGCCGTCTTCATGCCATTGAGCACGCAGAGACTGTCGGCATGTTTGGCCAGTTCGGGAAAAGCCTCGGAGATCATCAGGCCGCTCTGGCCGCGCGGTTTGAATTCAAACACGGACCCCATATATTTCTGCAGCTTCTTTTCCTGCGCGCGGACCAGTTCAGGCTTCCAGTCAAAGGTGTCCAGATGGCTGGGGCCGCCCTGCATGTACATGAAGATCACCCGTTTGGCGCGCGGGGCAAAGTGCGGGGGTTTGGGGGCCAGCGGATTCAACGTCTTCGGCGGTGCCGCTCCTTGAGCCCACTGCTGGCTCAAGGCCTGGAAAGCCAGCCAGCCAAAACCGGCGCTGGTGTTCTGAAGGAGATGGCGGCGGGTGTTCATGGCAGCAGATCTGAACTGGGGTTAAAACACATAACGAAACTCCGCGCTGCCCAGCAGGGCCTGAACCAGGGTGGTCCAGCGGGCGGCCTGGTCGGGGCCTTCCAGGCTCTCCAGCAGGGCGGTCGCATCGGCAGTTTCTTCCGGCAACGGTTCGCGGCCTAACAAAAAGAGGTACAATTCGCGAATGCTTTCCGGCATATCTTTGCCCATCTCCGATGTCCGTGAGGCGATCTCTCCCGCCACATTCTCCATGAACGGACTGTTCATGAAAAACAGCGATTGCGGCGGGGTGGTGGTGACGTCGCGCTGGCCTTTGATCTGGGTGGGTCCGGGAAAGTCAAAAGTGCTGAACAGCTCGGGCACCCCATCGCGGATCACTGGCAGGTAAACGCTGCGGAAGGGATCATCCACGCCCAGGAAACTCTGGGTCACCCCCAGTCGGCCTTTGCCTCCCGTGCCGCCTACTTGGATGCCTTCAGGCCGCGCCAAATCCAGACGGCCCGCCAGTTGCAGCAGGCTGTCGCGTAACGGTTCGATCTCCAGGCGGCGGACGTTCATGCGCCAGTGCAGCCGGTTCCCCGCATCCGGGTGCTCCGCATCAGTAGCGTTCCCGGAGGAGGAAGCCAGCCGGTAACTTCGGCTGAGCATCAGGCTGCGGATCAGCTTTTTCACCGACCAGCCGCCTTCAGTAAAACGCAGGGAAAGATGATCCAGCAACTCCGGGTGGGTGGGATCGGCACCGGTTGTGCCGAAGTCATCCACCGTCCGCACAATCCCCTCGCCAAACAGATGCTGCCACACCCGGTTCACCATCACCCGCGCGGTCAGCGGATTCTCTGGCGAGGCAATCCACCGGGCCAGCTCCAGACGGCCTGAAGAACCAGCAGCAATGGGCGGAAGCGGCGGCAGTCCGGGGATGGTGATCGCGCCCCGCTGCGGCGCGGCTTCACGCTCATAAGGATCACCGCCAACTGCTAGTTCGCAGTCACGCACATCGCCGTCCACCACACCCATGCAAAAGTGAGGGTCCAGGTCGTAACGCGGCACTTTTTTGGGATTCCCCAGCGAGCGGATGTCCTCCATGGAATGCACACCGGCGGGCAGTTTTTGTGGCGGGCCCACGGGCTCCTCTACGGCGGCGGGCAGGTCTACCAGCATCTCAGGGTCCACATACCCGGCACGGGTCAGGTCATGGCGGTTGGCCAGGCCGGAGAGGGTGCGGCTGCTGTAAAAGATGCCTGCCAGCGCATAGTAGTCCCTCTGGCTTACCGGGTCTGTTTTGTGGTCATGACATCTTGCGCAGCTTAATGTTAGGCCAAGAAAGGCGCGGGAGGTGACGTCCATCTGGTCATCCACCTGGTCGAGAATAAATTGTTCATAGCTGCCTTCCTGCAGGCTCAGGCTGCCAAGCGCCAGCATGCCTGTGCCGGTGATTTGATCCCGCCTTTGCGCCACGGTTTTTGCGGGCAGCAGATCACCGGCGATCTGCTCCGCAATGAACCTGTTGTAAGGCTTGTCCGCATTGAAGGAATCGATCACCCAGTCCCGGTAACGGAAGGCATACAGGAAAGGCGCGTTCCACACACGGCCGATGCTGTCCGCATACCGCACCACATCCAGCCAGTGACGCGCCCAGCGTTCCCCAAAGCGTTCGCTTTCCAAAAAGGCGTCCACCACTTTGGCATAGGCGGCTTCATCCACGGATGGATCATTTACGAATGCCTCCACCTCCTCTTGGGTGGGAGGCAGACCGCGCAGGTCAAAGGAAGCACGGCGGATCCAGACGGCGCGCGGTGCATCGCCTACCGGCTTCAGATTTTCCTGCTCCAGCCCGGCCAGGATGAACTTGTCCAGGTCATCTCTGGGCCACTCGGCATCTTTCACTTCCGGTACCGCCGGGCGCTGCACCGGTTGATAAGACCAGGGCACGGGATTGTCATAGTCACCCGCAGGAAGTCCCGCCGTGGTCAGCAGCAGACCAGCAAGCAGGCATGTCCCGCAGGCTTTCATGCACCGCCGCCTTTCGTTTTTAGCCACACACTCAAAGCGCGGACATTTTGCACAAAGGTATCGCTATGAATGACGCCGCCTTTGGGATCGGTCTTCTTGCCGTTGGCATCCCGCATCGTGCCCCGCTCATCCTTGGTTTCCGTCCACGATCCATCCGGTTTTTGCTCAGCCAGGATGCTGGCGATGTCCTTGTCCGTGGGCGGGGACGACCAGCGCTCCTTTTCTGTGCGTGGAAACACCACCGGCTCGTCACGAAAAATCTTCCGCCCAGCGGCCTCGATGGCATCCAGCTCACTGTCCCACACCCAGCCATAATTGGAAGAGGCCTTCTTGTCGCTGTAAGTCAGCTCGAAACCTTTGCCGCCTTCGCCGCGCTCAAAATACAGCGGCTTGTTGGTTTGCAGTTCATAGAAACGGGCCAGCCTGTTGCCAGGCAGGAGCGACTTGCGCAGGTAAGTGACGGCCTTGGCCACGGGAGGCAGATATTTCTTATCACCCGTAGCCACAGAGAGCTTCAGCAGCGCCCACATCGCAGCCTGGGATTCGCGACCGCTGACGGAGCTGGGCTCAAAGGCGCGGCTCCACACGGGTTGCATGTCCGCATTGTATTGCTGCGCCCAGGCGGGTTGCGGATCCGGCATCTGAGCGGTGACCAGGAAGTCGCCTCCGCGTCTGGCTGCAGCGAGATACTTCTCATCCTGCCGTAGCTTCCAGGCCAGCAGAAGCGTGTCCATCAGGGTGGCATGAGTGTTGTCATTGAGAACATAACAGCCGGTGAAGTCCTTCGGCCATTTGCGCGGCCAATCCGCCGGATAGTTGCCAGGTTTAATGGGATACTTGTCCGCAGGCGGGGGCGATGCCGGCCAGGTGTCAAAGCTCGCCGACCAGCCACCCGCCGGATACTGGGCATTCATGATGGCATTCAGCGCATAGTCCGCCGCTTCATGGATCTCCTCATCCTTGCCGCCTAGCGCATGGTCCACCCGCACCAGCAGCCGCGTGGCCGCCTGGGTCACATCATCATCCACGGTGGAGTAGTTGGTGTCCTTGTGCTCCCTCTGCCGCCAGATGTGCCAGCCCGCCTCGCCCTGAGGAAACTTTTTCCGCTCAATGAGCCTCCCATCCACATCCCGGCGATAAAGCATCTTTTCCCGGCTGCGACCGTCGAAGTGCCCCGAATAATCCCATCCGCCGGAAGTGAGTTGCGTGCGGCTCACCGCATGCGCCGCATCCACCGCCGCCTTGAGACAGGCTTCATCCTTCGTGGCCTCATACGCATCCAAAAAAGCCATCCCCACCGCCGGCGTCCCCGGCGGCTGAATCCAGATCGTGTCCGGCCCCGGACTCCCCTCTGCCTCGCGCAGCTTGAAGTCCGCGCTGTAGCGGTAAACGTAGCCGCCATGAGACGCGGCCTTGCCACGATAAAAGGTGACGGCTTTGGACAAGGCCTGACTCACTTCACCTGGCGATGTGCCATGGACAAATGAGGGCAGCAAAAGGCCGAGAATAATAAGGCGCATAAGCTGAAAACAGATGAGTTGGGCTCACTCCGCCGAGATCCTGACGCTCTTGTTGCCGTTGTCGCGGACGGCGTCCATCACACCGGTCAGGACTTTGTAAGGGACATCATCCTCGGCATTGATGATGACGGAGGCACCGGGATGCTCGGGCAGGTAGCTCTGAAGATGGCCGCGCAGACGGTTCATAGGCACTTCTTCACCTGCCACCAGGACGGTGTTTCCTTGGTTGATCACGCGGAGTTTCAGGGTTTCCTGGGAGCTGCTGCGGCCAGCCTTTTTCTCGGCGCTCTCACGGCCCCTGTCGCCATCGCGTTCACCTGTCTTGGGGCGTTCGCCATCGCGCTCACCGGTGCGGGGTTTTTCGCCGTCACGCTCACCCGTTTTGGGCCGGTCTCCATCGCGGGTGCCGGGGCGGGGCTTGTCGCCATCGCGGGGGCCTGTTTTCGGTCCGCCTTCGCGGTCGCCCATGCCGGGTTTTTTGCCGCCATCGCCGTCACGCTGGCCTTCCTTCATTTTGCTACCATCGCCTTCCCGCGGGGCCTCAGCTTTTTCATTGGGGTTGCTGGTGCGCTCACCTTCCCGGCTGCGGTCCTTGGCGGGGAGGTCCTTCTCGGCGGAGGCGCTGGCGGTGGTGAAGGCGTAACAGGTGATCACACCAAAGGCCAGTGTGAAGACGGTTTGAAGCCAGGGGCGGTTGCGGTGGGGCCGGGCGATCATGGTGATGCGTTGCAGCAGGGTGGGATGGTTGCGCACGCATGGGGCCAGTCCTGCAATGGCCGGAGGTGCAAAAAAGGTTTCCTGGATGCGGAGAAGGGTGTGTCCGTAGGACAATCGTTCGTTAGGCGAAAGCAGGCTCAGCACGGCGGCATCGCAGCGTAGCTCGCGGTCCGACTGAAAGCGTGCGCCGATGATCCAGACGAGCGGATTGAACCAGTGCAGGGCCTGGACGGCCAGGGTGGCCCAGTTCCACAGCAGATCCCGATGCCGCACGTGCATGAGCTCATGCAGCAGCACATGGCGAAGGCTGGCTTCATCAAAACATGACTGCCAGTCCGCAGGCAGCAGCAGGCGCGGTGTGCGCAGTCCCGTGATGGCCGGTGTGCTGCCGGCAGGAAGAAGCAGAATGGACACCTGCCCGGGCACTCCCGCGAGCCGCCGGGATTCCCTCAGCAGTGCCATGAGCTGCGGGTGATCTGCCACCGGACAAGCCAACAGTTTTTTTTCAAAACTCCGCTGCCGGCAGGCCGCAATGCCGACGACAGTTAAAACACCAGCCAGCCACAAAGCTGCCATGATCTCCATCCAGGAAACCGATGGCTCAGGCCCCGTGTCTGTGACTTTTGACGTCGTCATGGACGAGGGTGTCAGATTGGTGGGAGATGCCTCTCGAGGCAAGGCTGCTGCCTCAATTGGAGGGACTATCAAGATGGCGCTCTGCCCCCATCCGCCCAGGCCAAATCCCGCCGGAATGCAGGCGGGAAGCAGCAGCTTCAGCCCGACGAGAACCCAGAGACCCATCCGCCACGCCGGGCCAAGTCGAGGCCCTAGCACCGCCCGCAGGCCGAGCACGGCCAGGATGAGCACACTGGCTTCCAGCGAGGTGCGGAGCAGCCAGTGCAGGGCAGAATCCAAGGCGGCGGCATTCATGGCATCAGCTTATTTTTTGAGATTCATCTCTGCCTCACGCAGAACTTTGCGCAGGGCTTCCAGGTCATCTTTTGACACCTGCTCCCGCTCCATCAGACCCGCCACAAATGGCGTCAGGCGACCGTCGAAGACGCGCTCCAGGAAGCTGCGGCTTTCTTCATGCTGGCATTCATCCTGGGCCACGGCGGGCGAATACCGAAACTCGCGCCCCACTGTTTCCACGGCGAGCGCTCCCTTTTCAGCCAGGCGGCGGATGAGGGTCTGGACGGTACGAGGTTTCCAGTGCAGCCGGCCTTCCAGCTCCTTCACCACCTCCGCGACGGTGCTGGCACCACGCTCCCAAAGTACCTTCATGACGGTCCATTCCGCATCGGAAATTTTAGGAGCAGGGGGAGCTTTGGGCGGGCGTGGCATTTTTTGAATTACAAATGTAATCGTGAGTTTACATGTGTAATCCGAAAGGATGCAAGAATTAGTTTCTAACTACAACAGGTCGCAACCGCCACCAGGCGCATTCGATGGGGAAGAAGGAGACGAAGTGCATTTGATCCGGCTGGAACTGGGCCAGGGTCTCCAGGATTTCGGGCTCGTGCTGCTTCACGATTTCAGCGTCGGGGCAGAGGGAATTGGGCGATGGTTTCCGGAGAGACGGTCCACTTGCTTTTCCTTTCATAAGCCGAGAAGTCCGGTAGCGGTTCAGCGGCAGGCAGCACGGTAGCCAAAAACAGGAAAAAGAAAAAGGGAATGGCAGGTTTCTGGGAAACCGGACGGTGAATGGAGGATGAAGATACCGCCCAGCCATGCCTTGAACGAAGCCCTGTGGCATTCCTTCCAGCCGGGCAGAAACAAAGAGGCCGGCAAGTGCGATGGGAATTACTGGATGGCTCTGGTCCAGGTCTTGGGCTTGCCGTTTTCCAAGGATTCCAGATCCAGGGGAGCAGCGGTTTTGACCTCGGCTTTCTCGCCCCGGATTTCGAGGGTGAGGGCCCCTTGCAGGTGGGATTTTTCCAGCCAGTAACGCAGGCGTACATCCTGGGCGGTTTGAGCGGGAATCTGGGGCGGCTTTTCCGTGGCGAGCATGAAGGGCGGCACTTCCTTCCCCTCAGCAGTCAGCAGGCGCACGTCCGGCGGCTGGAGGGAAAGGGGACGTGGGGAGGCATTTTGATAACGCAGTTCCAGGTCCAGCCGCGCATTGCCAAAATCCCGCTCCAGGGTGCTGCGGTGGATTTTCAAGACGGGGTCTGATGACGTGCTTGAGGAGATGGGCTGAGGGTCGCCATCGTCATTACCGGGACCTGAATCGGTGGTGAAGACCCAGATCGTGGCCCCCAGGCTGAGGAGGATGAGCAGCCAGACTTCGAAGCGTTTGAAAAAAGACATGGGGAGTGGGAGCGGCAGCGAATCATGGTTTCGAGGAATTGCACGGACAAAGGCGGATTTGCATGAGGGCGGGGGCGCGTTTAAAAGAAGGCATGTCACGCATCGTCCTCGGCATCACCGGCTCCATCGCCGCCTACAAGGCAGCGGATCTGGCCAGCCAGCTCACCAAGGCCGGGCATGAGGTGACCTGTGTGCTGACGAAGGGGGCCCTGGAATTTGTCACGCCGCTGACGCTGGCCACCCTGTCGCGCCGCCCGGTGGTGACGGATCTGTTTGCGGAAAAAGAAGGCTGGCAGCCGGGACACATCCAGCTCGCCGATGATGCGGACCTGCTCTTGATTGCCCCCGCGACGGCCAATGTCCTGGCGTCCCTGGCGCATGGATTTGCCAATGATGCGCTGACGGCCATCGCCCTGGCGACGCGGGCGCCCATTCTGATCGCCCCGGCGATGAACGGGAAGATGTGGCTGCACCCGGCCACGCAAAGGAATGTGGAAACCCTCAAGGGATGGGGCGTGCAGTGGGTGGAGCCGGCGGAGGGCCTGCTGGCCTGCGGCTATGAAGGCGTGGGCCGCCTGGCCCCGGTGGAGGAGATCCTGGCGGCAGTGCACACCCTTTTGGAAAAAGGCCTGGCATGAAAATCCTCATCACCGCCGGTCCCACGCGTGAGCCGCTCGACCCGGTGCGCTACCTGAGTAACCGCTCCTCCGGCAAAATGGGCTATGCCCTGGCCGAAGCGGCGCGCGAAGCCGGCCATGAGGTGATCTTGATCTCCGGCCCGGTAGTGATCTCCGCCCCCGCAGGAGTGACGCTGGTCCAGGTGGAGACAGCACGCCAGATGTATGAGGCTGTGCGTGACCGCCTGGAGGGACAAAACGCAGCCATTTTTTCCGCTGCGGTGGCGGACTACCGGCCCGCATCGCAGGCCGAGCAAAAGATCAAAAAGACGGGCGATACCCTGACGCTGACGCTGGAAAAAACGGAGGACATCCTGGGCTCCGCCCGCAGTGTCTTTGGCTTCACCGGATACCTGGCCGGGTTTGCGGCGGAGACGGAGCGGCTGCTGGAGCATGCGCAGGACAAGCTGGTGCGCAAAGGCTGCGACCTGGTCATCGCGAATGATGTGTCGCAGGCGGGCATCGGATTTGACAGCGAGGAGAACGAAGTCACTCTGTGTCTGCCTGACGCCTCGCCGTTCCCCCTGCCGCGTCAGTCCAAAGCCGTGCTGGCCCGCGAGCTCATCGCATTCATCACCCAGCAGGCGTCTTTGAAAAAGTTATTTTGAACCCCATTCCGACGAACCGGGAAATTTCGTCCCCCATACCTCCATGCCAGAGCTTATCACCATCGCCCTCGAAGCCGCCCACCAGGCCGGCAAGCTGATCAAAGACAACTTCGGTTCTGAAAAGACCGTCAACGAGATGCACCGGCGCGATGTGAAACTGGAGCTGGATGTGCGCACGCAGCAGCTCATTGCCGACATCATCCTGGGTTACCACGCGGACCACCGCATCCTGGGCGAGGAAGAAGGCGATGTCGGAGGCGATGGTAATGTGGAATGGATCGTGGACCCCATTGACGGCACGGTGAATTATTTCTACGGCATCCCGCATTTTTGCGTGTCCATCGGCGCGCGTGTGCGCTCCACCAAGGAGCCGCTCCTGGGCGTCATCCATGACCCGATGCAAAATGAAACCTGGTCCGTCGTCAAAGGCGGCGTGCCCACCCTGAACGGCAAGCCCATCTCCACCAGCAGCCGCAGCGAGATGAACCAGGCCGTGGTGACCGTCGGTTTTTCCAAGAGCAAATCCGCGCTGGATGCCGGCTTCGAGCGTTACCGCCGCATCAGCTACGAGGTTTTTAAGACCCGCATGCTCGGCAGCGCTGCGCTGGCCCTGGCCTACATCGCCTGCGGCCGCCTGGATGCTTATGTGGAAGAGCAAATCAGCCTTTGGGACATCGCCGCCGGCGTCATGCTGGTGGAAGCCGCCGGGGGCAAGATCGTCACCCGTGACAGCACCGTCCGTCCAGGCACCATGTTCATCTGCGCGACGAACGGGAAGCTGGATATTGAGCCTTATCTGTAATCCAAAATCAGGTCACGCCAGCCGCACGCTGCGCTTTTTATCCAGCTTCAGCACGGCACCGGTTTCCCAGGCGGGTTCGGCTTTGGGGTCGCTGAGTTTTTCGCCGTTGAGCTGGATGCTGCCACCCTGGATGAGGCGGCGGACTTCGCCGCCGGAGACGGGCTGGTTGAAGACGGACTGGTAGGCATGCTGGACCACGCCGAGCACGTCTTTGCGGTCGCTGAGGGTGAGGAGGGGCAGCTCCACGTTGGCGAGGTCCTTTTTGCTGAAACGGAGGTCCCAGTCAGCGCGGCATTCCTGGGCGGCGGTATCGTTGTGGTAAACAGCGACGCATTTGCCGGCGAGGGCTTTTTTGGCTTCCATGGGGTGCATGGTGGCATCCAGTTCTTCGCCAAGGACGAGCAGGTAGTACTTGGCCATGAGCTCATCGGGGATGCTCATGAGTTTGCCGAACATCTCCTTCGGCGCATCAGTCAGGCCGACATAGTTGCCGAGGGATTTGGACATTTTTTTGACGCCGTCCAGGCCTTCCAGCAGCGGCAGGGTCATGCAAATTTGAGGCTCCATGCCCTCTTCTTTTTGCAGGTCGCGGCCTACCAAAATGTTAAACAACTGGTCACTGCCGCCGATCTCGACATCGGACCGCACCACGACGCTGTCCCAGCCCTGCATGATGGGGTACTGGATCTCGTGCAGGCGCACCTCGGTGCCGTTGGCGACGCGGTTTTTGAAGTCTTCGCGCTGGAGCATCTGCTGGAGGGTGACGCGGGCATTGAGCTTGATGACCTCCATAAAGGGCATTTCCTTAAACCAGCTGCCGTTGAAAACGACCTCCGTTTTGTCTTTGTCGAGGACGAGGAAAGCCTGGTCAGTATAGGTCTTGGCATTGGCCAGGACCTCATCATAAGTCAGCGGCGGGCGCGTGGTGGAGCGGCCGCTCGGGTCGCCGATCATGGCGGTGAAGTCACCGATGATGAGGACGATCTGGTGGCCCAGGTCCTGAAACTGGCGCAGTTTTCTCAATGCGACCGCATGGCCCAGATGAATGTCCGGGGAGGTAGGGTCCACTCCGAGTTTGATACGCAGCGGCGTGCCCTTGGCCAGCTTGGCCGCGAGCTCTTTTTCACTGTGAATGGTCACAGTGCCGCGCTTGAGGATGTCAATTTGTTCAGAAACAGGGAGCATGATGGGAAAGTATAAAACCTGATGACCAGGAGGCACAGCATGCCGAATCTCCGGCAAATGACAAATGGCCAGAGCGAGGCAGGTGTTTTTGTTATGGTTTGGGCTGCTTTGCAACGGAATGCCAGCTCAATCCCCCGTTGCCGATCCGGCCTCGGCACGCCATAACTCTGCATGCATTACTTCATCACCGGCACGGATACGGACGCCGGAAAAACCTATGTTTCCTGTCTGCTCATTGAGGCTCTTCGGCGCGAGGGGCATGCAGCGGTGGGATACAAGCCGCTGGCTTGTGGGGACCGGGTTGATGCCCATGCGCTGCGCCAGGCGGGTGAGGATGCGCTGACGTTGGAGGAAGTGAACCCGGTTTATCTGAAGGTGCCCGCCTCCCCGTATGCGGCATCCTTGTTGGAAAACAAAACGGTGGATGTGGAGGCGGCGCGGCAGGGATTTTTCAGTCTGGCGGCTCGTTTCAGCCACGTTATTGTCGAGGGGGCAGGAGGCTGGGAGGTGCCGCTGACGGACAAGCTGAGCATGGCGGATCTGGCTGCGGATTTGGCCATTCCGATCATCGTGGTGGTGAACAACCGCCTGGGCTGCCTGAACCACACCATTCTGACGGTAAAAAATATCCAGTCTCGCGGCCTCACCTGCGCGGGCATCATTCTGAATTATGCCCAGGATGAAAGGGATCTGGCCAGCATCTCCAACCGCATGATTTTGGAGCAATGCCTGGGCGTGCCGGTGCTGGCAGAGGTGATGCACGGGGAATCGCAGTTAGACTGGCCGCGCGAGTTACCTTTATAAAAAGTGTCACCTTGGGTCACTTTTAGGTTATGTATTGGAGGGCACTTTACCGAAATGCTTGATTTCCCTGCCGCCGTCCCGATGATGCCCTTTTTATTCCCATCGCTCAACCTCGATGAAATTCGCCATTTTCGGAGACATCCACGCCAATCTTGAAGCCCTGCAGACGGTACTGTGGGATGCCCAGGAACAGGGCTGTGCCAACTATGTCTGCCTGGGCGACATCGTCGGTTATGCCGCCAACCCGGTGGAATGCCTGGAAACAGTGCGCCAGATGGGCTGCCCGGTGGTGCGGGGAAATCATGATGAAGGCGCGGCCAGTGAAAGCACGCTGGAAGAGCTGAATCCGCTGGCCCAGGCGGCCCTGCTGTGGACGCGGCAGCAGCTCAGTGAAGAGCAGCGCCAGTGGTTGAGGGAGCTGAAACTGGTGCGCCAGGTGCGGGACTTCACCATCGTCCATTCCACGCTCGATTCTCCGGGGGCCTGGGGTTACGTGACCAACCGCTTTGATGCGATGGCCAGCTTCAGCTACCAGTTTACGCAGGTTTGCTTTTACGGTCACACGCATGTGCCGCGTATTTTTGAAAAGGATGATTCTGTACGGGCTGCCCGCGGCAATGACGTGACGCTGCAACGCGGGGTGAAGTATTTTGTCAATGTCGGCAGCGTCGGTCAGCCGCGCGATGGCGACTGGCGCGCGTCCTACGCCATCTACGATGTTCAGGCGCAGACCATCTCCATCCGCCGGCTGGAATATGACATCCAGACGGCCCAGGACAAGATCCGCGCCGCCGGTCTGCCCTCCCTCCTGGCTGAGCGGCTGTCCCTGGGCAAATAAATGAGCGCATCCGGGCTGCCTTCCCTGGCGGGATTCCGCTCCGCCGTGATCGTAAAACCCAGTTCGCTTGGCGATATCGTCCACACCCTGCCCGCTGTGCAGGCGATCAAGGAGGCGTATCCGGCGATAAAAATCCGCTGGCTGGCGAATACGGAGTGGACCCCGCTTTTACAGGGTTCCTCACTGCTGGAAGAGGTCATTGCCTTTCCGCGCAAGCAATGCCGGGGGCTGCCGGGACTCTTCATTCTGCGGCGCTGGGCCAAAAGCTGGCGCAGCATGGGGCGGGAAGACCCGGAGATAGTGCTGGATTTCCAGGGGCTGTTTCGTAGCGGATACCTGTCCCGCACACGCGGTTCCAACCCTGTCATCGGCCTCTCGGATTCGCGTGAGGGCGCCCGGTTCTTTCATGATCATGTTATTCCGGTGGATGCCTCCGCTCATGCGGTGGACCGCTACCTGGCCCTGCCACGGGCCTTTGGCATTCCGGTGGATACAGGGCGGCTCACCTTTCCTTTGGCAGAAGGGCGTTCGCCTGCCGGCTGGCCTGACAGAAGGGACTTGATCGTTTTGCATCCCTGGTCGCGGGGAGAAGGAAAATCGCTTTCGCCCGAGGTCCTGCAGGCGCTCTGCACTGCCCTGGCTCCACTGCCTGTGGTGCTGGTTGGCATGTCCCAGGGAGCCGCGATTCCTGCCGGCGACCACATCACGGATTTCAGCAACCGGACCTCCCTGGCGGAACTGGTTTGGGTATTGCGGCAGGCCCGCTTTGTCATCAGCGTGGACAGTGGGCCCATGCACATTGCCGCCGGAGTGAATGACCGTGTCCTCGGCATTCACACCTGGAGTGATCCGCGTCAGGTGGGCCCCTATAATCCGAACGCATGGGTCTGGAAGGCGGGCCGGATTGACCATCGCAGCGCCTTTCATCCGGGGGAGTGCGAAAGTGAAAAGCAGGTCTCCGCTGCCGATGCCCGGCACATCGCGGACTTCGTGCGCAACTTCCAAGACTAAACATTGACATTCCGGGGCTGATTTCTACACTCCTGCCTGTAATTCAACTGCATACGGGAACTGGAGGTTACCACTCAATGAGGAACGACGAATCTGAAGAGCCTAGGCGCGGCAGCCCAGCGCTGCATTCTGAGAAGATCATGACTGACCGGAAGATCTTCTTCCTCGATCTCAAGGAAAACGAGCGTGGACGCGTGATCAAGATCACAGAAGACGTGCGCGGACGCCGTGATACCATCATGCTGCCTCTGGAAGCCGCCGATGAATTTCTGGACGCGCTTCAGCGCATCCTGGAAGTCGAGCGCGATCTGGAGTAACCGCCCTTGCATTAGCCTTTCCCTCTTGTCCCTGGAGAAACCATGACGGAGGAGGAAATTTTTTATGCCATCCTCACTCTGGAGGATTCGCAGGCACAGAGGCGGATGCTGGAGGAGCAATGTCGTCATGACCCTGTTTTGTACCGGCGTGTGGAGGCCCTGCTTGACTCCTTGAAGGCAGAAAACTTCATGCGGGTGCATTTGGAACCTCCGACGACTGTGCAGCCGCTGCTGAAAACGGAGAGCGAGGTCATCGGCCCCTACAAGCTGCTGCAGCAGATCGGTGAAGGTGGCTTTGGCACCGTCTGGATGGCGGAGCAGACGCTGCCCGTGCAGCGCCGGGTGGCACTGAAGATCATCAAGGCGGGCATGGATACCAAGGAGGTCATCGCCCGCTTTGAGCAGGAGCGCCAGGCGCTCGCCATGATGGAACACCCGAATATTGCCCGCGTGCTGGATGCCGGGGCTACGGAAACCGGGCGTCCTTATTTTGTCATGGAACTGGTGCGGGGCATCCCGATCACGCGTTTTTGTGATGAGCATCTTCTCACGCCTCAGGCCAGAGTGACGCTTTTCATCAGTGTTTGCCGCGCCGTCCAGCATGCGCACATGAAAGGCGTCATCCACCGGGATCTGAAGCCTTCCAACATCCTCGTCACGCTGCATGATGGCGTGCCGGTGGCCAAGGTCATTGATTTCGGCATCGCCAAGGCCATGCAGCAGCGCCTGACGGACAAGACGCTCTTCACCCATTTTGAGCAGATGGTCGGCACGCCCTTGTACATGGCCCCGGAGCAGGCTGAGCTTAGCGGCCTGGACATTGATACCCGCTGCGACATCTACGCACTGGGCGTCCTGTTATACGAACTGCTCACCGGCCACACACCCTTCAGCCAGGATGAGCTGATGAAGGCCGGGTTTGATGAAATGCGGCGTCTGATCCGTGAGCGTGAGCCCAGAAAGCCCTCCACCCTTTTAAAAACAATGGCCGCCGCGACCGCCAGCACAGTTGCCAGCCATCGTCAGAGCGAACCCCCGAAACTCATTGGCCTGCTCAAAGGGGACCTGGACTGGATCGTCATGAAGGCCATGGAAAAGGACCGGAGGCGGCGGTATGAAACAGCCAGCGCGCTCGCGGACGACCTTCAGCGCCATTTGGATCACGAGCCCGTGCTGGCACGACCGCCCAGCACCGTTTATCGCCTGCAGAAGCTGCTGCAAAAAAACCGTGCGGCATTTATTACGGTCGCGCTTGTTGCGCTATCTTTGCTGGCAGGCCTGGCCATTTCCACCACTCTTTATGTTAGGCTGAGGATCGAGGAAGCCCAGCGTGCGGTGGAAGCGGCCCAGTTTGCCATCATGAGCGGCGAGGATGAATGGATCACGGCGGCCATCCGGGAATGCAAAGAGGCAGGTGTGCCCAGAGCGTTCATTGGGCTGCTGCAGGGAGAGCAGCACTTGATCCAGGGCCGTGTGGAAGAGGCCATCAAAACGCTGGAAGAACTCGTCCAAGAAGCCCCCAATAGCATCCCGGCCAGGGCACTCCTGGCCACTGCCCATGATTTGACAGATGACACCCGCAGCTACCACCGGGTGATGGCCACCCTGGCCGATGCGCAGCCCAAAGAAAGAGAGGATTACCTGATTCTGGGGCACGCACTCAGCCATAGCCAAGATGCCCATGAGCGGCAGCAGGGAGTGGAATTCATGGCCCACGCGATTCATCAGATGCGGGATTCCCCCATGGCCCGCGTGCTCCTGGCTGAGGCGCGCACCCGCCTGGCGATTCACAGCCGCAATTTGGAAGAGATCCAGGAGGCCCTCGCTGACATCAATGCCGCCCGTGGCTGGCAGCGGCACGGGATCGCCGTGCTCGCCATCAGCTCCTGGGCTCACGCAGTCGGTGCTCAGATTGCCCAGGAGAAAGGGCGGACCGACTTGCGTGATTCGTGGCTGGCTGTAGCCAGGACCGATGGTGAACAGCTTGCCACCTTCACCAGCTATTACGCCGAGAAGTACTTGAAGCTTCAACGCGCCATTTTTGACAGTTTGAAAAAGGGCTGAACTCTCGGCCAGCCCCCATAGAAAAGAGTGATGGATGCTTATTTTGTCCGCACCACGAGCACCCGGCGGTCCATCTGCATCTGCTCCTCCGTGCCTTCCGGATAGCGAGGGTACATTTCTCCATAACCGTGGGCGCTCAGCACATTGGCAGGCACTCCATAGTTTTGCGTCAGTTCGTCATAAATGCGTTTGGCGCGGGCAGCCGAGAGTTCCATGTTGAACTCATCCGTGCCATCCGTGCTGGTGTGCCCTTCAATGTCGAAGACGGTTCCTGATTCCGTATTAACGATGGCCATGATGACACCGGCGATCTGTTCCAGGGCTTTGCGGGATTCATCGTCCAGAAGTTCAGCGGTTTCTTTGACGAACAGCACCGGAAGGGTCACATAGGGAAGCTCGCGGTTCTGACCCTGGTCCTGAATAACCACCACGTTGCGCTCCGCGTTGTAAACACGGGTTGGCTGGCCGGGAGTCTCAATGACCGTGGTCGTCTTTGTTGTCTTAACGGTATCTGTGGAAGGGGTGGGCACTGGCACCGCCGTGACGGCAGGGGGCTTTCCTCCCTGCACGACGATCACTTGCGGAGCCACGGAAAGCTGGCGCCGGGCCTCCGCTGCATCCAGGGCCATGGCACGGGCACGGCCGCGCGTTTCCACTCCCGGCGCCTGTGGGGCACCCGACGGTGTCACAACACCAGACTCGATCACCACCGAAGGGGGAGTCACCGCTTCCGGCGGAGTCACCACAGTCACTTGAGCGTTGAGTGTCACCGGCAGCTGGACCACGGCCAGAGCCGACAGAAAAAGGAATGTAGTTTTCATAATAGAGGGTTTTACCAGGGAATAAAGTGCCCCGGCTTATGCATTCGGCTCCGGCGCGGAAATTAGCCCTGTGCCAATCAGATTATCTTAAACTGTATGCCAGGCATACAGTTGTTGACTGCGACGGCTTTGATGCTATGCATCGCCTTATGAAGGCCACTCAAACGACTGATCCGCAACGCGATGCGCTGGAGGCGCAGCTCGTGGGCGTGAATGCCAAGACCGCTCCCTATCCTGCCGCGCGGTCCTGGTCAGGCGGACGCAAACGGATCGTCGGCAAAGGCCCTTATGAGAGCTATTGCTACCACGTCATGTCCCGCACCTGCGGCGGCGAGGTCTTCTTTGATGACGTGGAAAAGGAGGCGCTCAAACGCCTCATGTGGCGGCTGGCAGACTTTTGCGGGGTGAAGCTCGTGACGTATTGCATCATGGGCAATCACTTCCACCTGCTGGTGGAAGTCCCCAAAAAAGACCTCTGGCTGGAGCGGTTCTCCGGGCCGCAGGGCGAAGAAAAACTCATGGAACACCTCGCCATCCTCTACAGCAAAACCTACGTCGGACTGCTGCGGCAGGACCTCGCCGAACTCCGCCGCCAGGGCCTGGAAACACGCGCGCAGGAGAAGCTCGCCGCCATCAAAAAACGCTTCTGCGACCTGTCCATCTACGTCAAAGAAGTCAAAGAACGCTACAGCCGCTGGTTCAACAAA
>NZ_JBBYXL010000017.1 GCF_039655865.1 Prosthecobacter sp. SYSU 5D2
TGCTCATGACACCGCCACTATAACAAACGCCATTTTACCCAGGAAATACCGCTGGAACCCTTGATTTATCAGGCTTCATGTCGCCTGACCCCGTTTTCCAGAAGGCATACAAATTAAACATTTGCTTATGACTGATATGGGTGTTTTTCATGCAAATACCTATCATGATTTGAAGCGCTTTAGAGAAAGTGAAATAGAAACGATGAAGCAATCCAGCTATTATGATCATTAAGTTTAATGTCACTTTCATTATATGCTTAAATATACATCTTTATGCGTTGGCTGCTGAGGAATATTCATACACAAATCTAGTCAACTTAGATTCAGTTAGCATTGCGTCTTTGCCCAATGATTCACCTTTGTTCAGGTACGCGTTGGCTCAAGTAATCCTTCGTCGTCCAGAGGGAACGAAACCTGGGTGGTACATTGCTACAGCAAATGAACTTAAAAAAAGGGGGGATGATTTAACCCCATTGCTTTTAGAGCTTTTTAATGATAATCCAGAAAACAGCTTCAGGGCGGATTTGCTCACCAAATTGGATTTTTTTCCTCCATTAATAAAGAGCCCTTTATTAATGCGGCGCGTGACCTTTGGAGGAGAGAAGGGATTCAGATCGAGCCACGAACTTGTTATGCTATGGCATGGATACTCAGCCATCATGGAGGTGAGGAAGATAAAAAAATATTGTTACAAATGGCGAGTCATCCGGTAGCCGAAGTAGCTTTCGTGATAGAACCAGATATCAAACGGTTGAATAGACGGCTAAATGACACTGCCATACCCTCTCCCGAAATAAAACGTTTCGATAATTCAAGAATTCAAAAGAAAACAAAACATGATTCTAAATTGGTAAATGCAATCAATACAAATGTTACGCCTGAAAAGGTCTTCAACTCATATGTACTTTTGCTGATAATCTTGTCGGTCACAACCTTGCTGTGGATGCGTTTCAAAAAACGAAGTTAATTAAATCAGCTAGCTTATGCCCCTCACCGTCCCGGCCCACTGTACCTGCCAATAGCAGCCCGCCGCCACAACCGGCAGCTTCTCCCGCCGCCACGTTAGCGCCTGTCACCGCTCCTTGAAATCGTCCGCTTGCCTGGGGAAAGGAGGGGATTCTTTAAACCATCGCCGCTGTCGCGGGACAGGCTCATGCTCAGCAATTGGCACTCATGTCCAAATCCCTCCCACGATCCCGTTTAAGCTTCTGACATTAGTGGGCATTCGTGGTTTGTTCGGGATTGTACGCGGTGCTGGCTCAGGTCTTGGACATCTGTGACATCTGTGGTTAGGTTTGGAGGGCTCAAAGAAGCCAACCCTTTTAACCACAGATGAAACAGATAAACACAGATGCGATCTCAGAGATTGGCTGCCTTGGCTTCTCGATATCTGTGCTCTCTGTGACATCTGGGGTTGATTTTGAGGGCTCAAAGAAGCCGGACCGGGTTGTTATGCCCGGTGGCGCTGGCGGGATTCCTGGGGTTGGAATGTACCCTGAAAGTTGCCCCACGGGTTATGAGAGTCTGAAGTGTGCGGCAAACACACCCCAGGGCAAAAGACATACCCCGGAAGAAATCACAATAAGCTGCGTGAGGCGGCAGGTCTCTTTGCAGGAGGCAAAACCGGTGAAGAGGCCGCCCGACAGATCGGCCGTCAGCGTGCCCACTTACCATCGCTGTAAGGAACAGCATGGAGGGGCGGAGAAGAGCACCGTCAAACGGCTCACGGAGCTGGAAAAGGAGAACCTGAGGCTCCGCCTAGGTGGAGGTGAGGGGTGCAGATGAGGCCGGGGACGATGCCATTGAGCCTGATACCGAGGGGGGGTGAGGGAGACGGTGAGGCTGCGGGTGCATGGCCGCCCGCACCTGGCCGTTTTTTTGACTTTTGGTGCGGCAAGGCGGATTCTCCGGACGTTCTTCCTGCCCATGAATGCCAAGCCTGAACCCGGAAGTGATGCCCCTGACTTTGATGCCGCCGTAGTGGGCGGGGAGTATGCGGAGGGTGAGCGGCTGCGGCTGGCGGACCTGCGGGGGCAGACGGTTGTGCTTTACTTCTACCCGAAGGATGACACTCCCGGCTGCACCAAACAGGCCTGCGCGCTGCGCGACGGCTGGGAGGAGATCCGTGAAAAGGCAAAGGTCTTCGGCGTCAGCACAGATGGCGTGAAGAGCCACGAAAAATTCATCCAGAAACACGCCCTACCCTTCCCCATCCTGAGCGATGAGGACCAGCAGGTGGTGACCGCCTATGGCGTGTGGGTGGAGAAAAACATGTACGGAAAAAAATACATGGGCACGGAGCGGACGACGTTTGTCATCGGCCCCGATGGGAAGATCCGGGCGGTGTTTCCCAAGGTGAAGCCGGAAGAGCATCTGGCCCAGGTGCTTGCAGTGATATGAGGCAGAGGGATCTCGAACTTCGAAGCCTTCACATATCCTCTGCATGTGCATTCCATTGACGCATCTCCTGCGTCCTGGCTCGCTAACCTCATTTTCTGCTGGTGCCCACATTAAAAAGGCCGGTCATCGGGAAGATGACCGGCCTGGAATTTAGAGGGCGAATGTCTGCAAAGCTTATTCGCTGACCTTGGCGCTAGTGATGGTCACTGCTTCGACCGGCACATTCTGGTGACCGCTTTTGGTGGTCGTCGGCACTGCGGCGATAGCGTCTATGACTTCCAGGCCCTTGCTGACCTTGCCGAAGACGCAGTAGCCCCAGCCGTCCTGGCCAGGATAGTCCAGGAAACCGTTGTCCTTCAGGTTGATGAAAAACTGGCTGGAAGCGCTGTGGGGATTGGAGGTGCGGGCCATGGCCAGGGTGCCACGGACGTTTTTGAGGCCGTTTTTGGCTTCGTTCTGGATGGGGGCGTCCGTGCTCTTCTGATCCATGTCAGCGGTGAATCCGCCGCCCTGGATCATGAAACCCGGGATCACACGGTGGAAGATGGTGCCATCAAAATGACCTTTCTTCACGTATTTGACGAAGTTGGCTACGCTGCCAGGGGCCTTGGCGGCATCGAGTTCGATTTCGATGGTGCCTTTGCTGGTTTCCATCACGACTTTGACAGGTGGGGTATCGCTCACAGGGGTCTCTTGGGCTTGGGTTAAACCGGTCGAGCCGGCAAACGTGAAAGCGAGGGCGGCAAGAAGCGGAAGATGATGTTTCATAACGGTTGGTGACCTGAAAGAGACATGCTAACGGCTGTATTGCAAAGGGGAATTGTCTGTGTTGCAAAAGGCACTGAATGCGCACAGAACGGATGGTTTTGAATAAATCGGCTGCATCAGGTGTCTTATCCCAAGTTATGAAAACAAAACTCCTTTCTATGGCAGGTGTTGCAGTCTGTGTCGCAGCCCTGAGTTCCTGTGTGGCGTACGATGATTACGGTTACGCTGGCGGCGGTTATTACGGCGGAGCACCGCTGGTCAGCCGTGGCGTGGTGGTGGACAATTACGTCGGCTACAACAATGTTGGCTGGGGCGGTGGCTGGGGCGGCTGGGGCGGTGGCTGGGGCGGTTGGGGCGGTTACCCGGCGTATTCCAGTGTGGGCTTCTTCGGCCTCGGTGGCCGGGGATTTGGTTCCTCCTATTATGACCGTGGTCATCACCACCATGGTCACAGCGGCTACCGCCAGTCTGCGAACAACAGTTATGCCTCCAGGGTAGCGCGTCCCAGTTCCCACCGGGGCACGGTGACCAGTGCGCCACCACGCATCCCGTCGGTTTCAGCCCCGCGCCAGCTTAGCCGCCCTTCCAGTGGCAGCTTTTCCAGGCCTTCGAGTTCACGTCCTTCAATCCGCTCGTCCGCTCCGTCAATCCGGCCTTCCTCGCCGCGGGTGACGACAACCTCATCCCGCCCGTCCATGTCACGGTCAGCTCCTTCTTCTTCGCGGCCTTCGATGTCCCGTCCATCGTCTTCCCGTTCCTCTTCGTCTGGCCGCCCCTCACGGTAACGTGACTTGGGTCTGATCTTTGATAAAACGGAAAGGCAGGAATGCAGGAGTTTGATCTCCCGTGTTCCTGCCTTTTTCGCGCCTGAAAAACAGGGTTCGTGGGAAGCCCTATCAGAAGTACTTCTTGGAGAAGAGCAGCCGGGCCATCTGCTGGTTGCGGTCCAGGAGCGCCTTGAGCTGCTGCTGGTTGGTATAGATGATGTGAAGCTGGCCGGGATATTGGACCTTCAGCACTTCACACTGGGCATCCAGCTGCTCCACGGCAATCTTGAGCTCTTTGACCTTGCGGCTTTCATCCGGGGTGATGCGGCTTTCGTAGATGGTGTGGTGCAGGATGTCGGTCTCGCGCGTCAGGTAGGCGACGGCATTCGGAAGTGACTCCGGGCCACCGATGATAGCCCCGCTGTTGGGATCCACCTGTGGGATCTTGGGGAGATACTGGGAAGGCTTCTGCGGAATGACGGACTGGGGCTCAGCGGGCAGGCCGCCGTCACGGGCATCAATGATCTGCGGAGTAATGAAGAGCATGAGGTTTTTGTGGTTTTTGCTCTTGCTGTCATATTTGAACGCCTTGCCGAGGAGAGGGATGCTGTGGAGGAAAGGAACGCCGCTTTTCCCCTCCCGCTCGCGGGCTTCATCCAGGCCGCCCACCGCGACCGTGTATCCTGAGTTCACTTCAACAGGCGCATTATAAACACGGGAGGAGGCCACGGGATAAGGGTTCCCGTTGATGACCTCGGTGCTGATGATGCTGGAAACGGTGACCGCCATGTTCAGCAGGATTTTGTCGTGATCCATTTTCTTCGGCAGGATGTTCAGCACCGTGCCGATGGGGAGATAGGCGATGGAGGATGTGGTAGTGGCCCCGGCACCCACGGTGGCGGAGGCCGTACCATCCAGCACGGGCTGGTTGACGACGCTGCGAAAAGAGACCTCGCTGTTGTTCAAAGTAACCATCCGTGGATAGGAGGTCATCTGGGTTTCCTCATCCCGTAACAGAGCCCGCAGTTTCACGTTGATGTCCTGGGAGCTCAGGATGCCCAGAGCCGGAAAGCCGAGGGCTCCGCCGGCGGCATTCAGGTTGGTGGGGCTCAACAGGTTGGTCAGGTCCGCGCGGTATCCCCCGTTGGTTGGCGTGTTTTCATATTCCACGTTGATGGTTCTTTCCCCGGTCACAGAATCCACGGCAGTCTCCACAGACTGCACATCCCGGAAGTTGCCGGTTTCAAAGGTGCCTGACCAGTCAATGCCAAATTCACGTTTGGGATCACGGGTGGTTTCGATGAACTTGACTTCGATGGCGATGAGCGTCTGAGGCTTGTCAGAAACCTGGAGATATTCTTCGATCCACAAATGTTGAAGCCGTGTTGCGACGACATACAACGTGTTGGAATCGGACTGCCAGATGACCTTAGGCTTGCGGTAGCTGCTGAGTTCATTGGAATTCATCGCCTTGGTCTGGTCGCCACCGGGTCCGCCGAGAGCCGCCCCCATCGCAGCCCCCATATCAGCAGCCATCCCCTGCCCGTTTTCCTGCTCCTCGGTCGGCAGGCTGAGGAGGTTGCGGATGGCGTTGATGATGCCGCTACGGCGCACGGAGAAGGTTTCCTGGTTTCCCTGGAGATTGACACCGCCGGAGCCGCCGCCGCCACCTCCAGCGCCACCCACAGGTGTGAGGCTCAGGCCACCGCCCGAGCTCACCCGGTCCACTCTTTCCATGGCATTGTGGCGGATCTGGTAGGCCCGGCCGATGAGTTCTTTGTCATCTGCCGGGCGGATATACCAGATGCCATTGTCAGGAATGATGGCCAGGCCATTGGCTTTGCACAGGGTCTCCAGTACGCGAAACGGGCTGGAACGGATGGAAAAGGTTATCTGGCTGGATCCCTCAGGACTGTCATTGGGCAAGGAGACAAAGGAAATCCCGGCATCTGTGGCCAGGAAACGGAGCACATCCGAGAGGATGGCGTTGGAGAAGTCATACTGCTGAGCCGGGGCATCCCGCAGCTTTTGCGACTCCATGTCGTACTGGGCAGAGGAGAAATTGAATCCCGCCCCTCCCATCTGCGCGGAAGCGGGATGCAGCGACAGGCAGATGCCGAGGCCAAAAACCAGGAGATGAAAACGAGGGGTATGCATCGAAAAGGGGCTGTTATGATAAATATAGTGGAAGCAATGAATTCACTCAAACATTATTTATCTCCATGATGATAATATTTTCCGTAAGTCCTAAATATCTTCATTTCTGGAAAGACCGCCGTTCTTCATGGTCAATCTCAAAACGAAAACCTCATTTCTGGACTTTTGGAATATGGAAAATATAAAAATGCTTCAGTTCCATTTGATTTCACCCACAAATTTCGCTATCTTTAAATATTTACCATAACCATTATGGAAACAGCAGCCCGTCACTCTTTTCATTCAGCTCCGCCTGCCCGGCGGTCGCGTTTGGGATTTTCGGTGATGGAGCTGGTGGTGCTGATCGCCATCATGGGTGTCCTCATCACCGTCGTAGTGACGATGATGGGTTCCCAACCGGTGGCGGTGCGTAACGCAAAACTGGCTTCAGACGTGGCGACACTGAATCAGATGGTTTCCGTCTATGTCTCTGATGGTGGCAGGCTGGCCGGACTGACCAATGCCCAGACCGTGCTTGACAGGCTGAAGAAGGCGCGTCCGCAAGCTGAGTGGAAACAGCATACAGGCCCGGTCTCCGGCAGGCTGGTAGATGTGCGGCTCATGGCCCGGACCACCAGCACCGCCGAAAAAAACGGCCAGGAGAGGGCCCTCTGGAATCCCAAGACCCAGCGCTTTGAACTCACCACCAAAGGGGGCAATGCCGTGAGCGAATTTTACCTGGACGAATCCCTGGCAGCCAGCCAGCCAGGTACTGAGTCACGCACGGCCCCGGTGGTGAAATACAATTCTGCGGCCGGGAAGAACCAGGGCTGGGTGTGGGGCTATTCCGCCACAGGCAATATCGCCTACAACACACCTGGCAGCAACGATGGCAAAGGCGCGAGCAACCCCTTTGATCCGAGCCAGCCAGCCCCGCTGCCTGATCCTGGAGACGGCGGAGATGACGGCGCGGGAAATGACGGAGGGGGTGATACAGGGGGTGGAGATGATGATCCACCGGCACCCTCCATCAAGCAGCTGCCCAGGCCCAGGATCCTGCCAGATGGCAACCGTTCTTTCCCGTATGCAGCATTTCCTGCCTCAGTGGCCATCAGTCCAGGTGATGTTCCTGCCGGCGGCTCCAGACTGGATTACCGGGTCAATGGCGGCGAATGGAAACCCTACTCCGGCAGCCCGATCCCTCTGAGCTCAGGAGACAAGGTGGAAGCACGCAACTTTGCCACGGATACCACCTTGTACAGGACAAGCAGTCCGGATTCCGATACTTATTACCGGCTGGTTTCAGGCTTCAGCGGCTCCGGCACCGGCACCTGGGGGAATGCTGCCGGCGGGTCCAATTTGGTGACCTCGGTGCAGAACGGCAGCACCAGCTCCACGTTCCAGCACGGCAATACCAAGCTGGATCTGGGCAACGGAGAGTTCCTGGATGCCGGGGTGGAGAACGTTCTGACCTTCACACCGGGACAGTTTGAAACCATCACACCCAATGTCTGGTTTGATTTGGGCAACCTGGTGATGCTCAACGGCAACACCTTTTATAACAGCGAGGCCAGCGCCGTGACGCTGAGCATCAACCTGAACCTGACAGAGCCCGCCCACTCCACCGTGGTGCACATCAACCTGGGGCTCATCAGCACCGAAAACACCTCCGACAGGCTGGCCAGCGCCGACATCGTGGAACTGCGCAACCCCAACACCGATTTCAAAGTGACCGTAGATGGAGTGGAGTACCGCCTGCAACTGGGCTGGGAAACACTGGACCCAGGAGCCGGCGTGGTTCAGGGCAACCAGTTTTACATCTATGAAACCGCCACGGCCAGCGCGGTGCTGAGAGGCCGCTTTGTGCCAAACCAATAATTCTTTTCAAGTTCATGGAAGACATCAACGAACGCAGCCAGCTGGGCTACCGAATGCTTCATCTTTCCAAGGATGCGGGCGTGAGTGACTTTTACATCACCCCGTGGGAGCCGCTGACCTACAAGCGCAACGGCAAGCTGTTCTTTGACTCTTTCATCTACCAGCCGGAAAGGCCGCTGGAATTCACCGCCGGCTGCGTGGACTATGCGCTGACGCTGGGAAACCGCCGCTACCGGGTGAACAGGATGGTCACCCGTGGCCGTCCCCGCTGGGTGATGCGCCTGCTGCCGGAAAGCATCCCGGACATCAGCAAGCTGATGGTGCCGCCGGCGGCCATCAAAGCCTTTCTGGAAGCCAAGAACGGCCTGTTTCTGGTCTGCGGTGCCACCGGCTCAGGCAAGTCCACCACCATCGCCTCCATGATCCTGGAGCGCGCCAAGCGCAGACAGGAGCATGTGCTGACCTTTGAGGACCCGATTGAGTTTGTGTATCCGGAAGGCACGCCTTCCCTGGTTTCCCAGCGCGAAATCGGCACGGATGAACTGGACTTTAACAAATCCTTGCGCGCAGCTTTGCGCCAGGCACCGGATGTGATCCTGGTGGGGGAAATTCGTGATGGGGAAACGGCAGAGATCGCCCTGCAGGCGGCGGAAACGGGGCATGTGGTGGTGGCCACGTTGCATACCTCCAGCGCGGCGCAGACGGTGCAGCGCTACCTGAAGCTGATCCCCAGTGACCGCATGGAAAATGCGATGCTCTCCTTTGCCGACAGCTTCCGTGGCATCCTCTGCCAGCGGCTGCTGTTTGATGAAACGCGCGGCAAGCGCTTCCCCATCCATGAGCTGCTGCTGCCCTATGACTCCGTGTGCGGAATGATCCGGCGGGGGGAGTTCAAGAACCTGGAGCAGGAGCTGGAGGCCGGCTTCACCCGCGGGATGATCAGCTTTGAACGGTGCCTGGCATTCCGCCAGCAGGACGGCTGGAAGCCGACCCAGGCGCGCAAGACCGGATACGCCGAGCATGAGGTGTATGACTACTTATCACGTGAAAACCTGACTTCTGTTTATGCTGTTGGATGAAATCAAATCTGTACTGAGCTTCGCCGCCTTCAATCCGGAGGCGGACGATGCCAGCGTGTCCTGGAGCAAGCGCTTTGAGGGGCGCAAGACTCTTCTTCTTAATGTCGGCCGCAACCAGACAAGCTGGCGGGGGCTCAACAAAAAGGGCCGCTTTGAAGACGGCGGCGTCATGGAGGGCGAGTTTGCCGACATCGCCCCGCAGCGTGCCGATGAATGGCGGCAGATGGCGGACGGAGGCTGGTGTGTGGTCTCGGTAAACAACCGTTTCATCATGAGCCTGGAGAACAACATGATGCGCGGTGAAAACTGCGTGAACCTGCTGCGCACCAATCCGCGTGCCGTGCTGGGACCCAAGTTTGACCGGGGCAAGCGCTACGCCATCTGCCATCACCCGGAAAGCTCCGGCAGCATGCTGCTGGCCTGTGAGGAAAGCATGGTGAAGGTGACGGAGGATGTGCTGAAGACCATTGGCATCCGGCCCGGCCGCGTCTGCTGTGGGCTGTTTGCCCTCACTGAATATGCCGTGCACCAGCTCTATGTGGCGCAGCGTGGCAGCGTACAGCCTAACATGATATTGATCTCCGCATGTGAGGGCTCCATCGCCGTGCTGGTGCAGCAGGAGGGCCAGTGGAAGGAGCTGCGCTGCCGCAGCGGCCTGGGCCCGGATGCCGTGGAGACATCCCTCCAAATCATCAGTCCGCTCATCCAAAAGGTGCCGCAAGGCAGCCCGATCTATTTCATCAGTGACGGGCAGGACGCCAAGTTCCGCTCCGAACTCTTTGTGCATCTGGAGCGCATCGGCGCCAGCGACCTCACCCAGGAAGACCTGCTCTGGAAAATCATCGGCAGCCACTGACTGCCAGCCCTCCTTTCCCATCCGCGACCATGTCCGAATACATCTGCCACGATTTCAAAACGCCGCGCAACGACACCTCCAAGCGGCTGCCAAACTCCTTCAAGCTGGTGCCGGTGGCCTTTTACCTGGCCCTCGTCGGCGGCACTTATTTCATGACCATGGACTACATGGCCTACAAGCGTGCGCAGGAAGACAAGCTGGCGGCAGAATCAGTGAAGCTGGAGCATGAAAGCGCGACCCAGCAGCAGATGGCCGAAAAGCTGGCTCTGGACGAAGAGACGGCCAGGGCGGAAGACGTGGCCAAGTGGGTGGAAGGTGCGCGCAATTTGCAGCCGATCAGCGTGGCCATCGCGCGGGCCATGCCGCCTGAGGTCAGGCTCTCCGACCTTTCCATCGAGCGCAGCGACCAGGTGCCCTCCAACCTGTCCCTGACGGTGCGCATCAACGGCGGCTCCGCCAACGAGGTCGCATTGATCGAAAGCAGCATCTCCCGCCTGAACTACCGGTCCTATTCCCCCCAGCAGACCAAGACGGGAGACGTCATTGAATATCGCTCCACACTGGTCCGCCAGGAGCAGTAACCCCTTCCCCCCCCTTTAATACATGAATCCCAAGCAACTCGCCTGTGTGGTGCTGATGATGTTCATCGGCCTGGTGACCTACTTTGCCCAGACGGTGCACCACAAGGTGACCGCCATGAAAAACTCTGCCGAAACGGCCAAGCAGGATGCCTTCACCGCAGAAGGAGCCCGCCAGGCTTCGGAAATCCTGACCGCCCGTACCAAGGCCGAAACCGAGGAGATCCGCCGCTTCCTGCAGGCCTGGGTCCCGTATGTGGACAAAGCGCAGACCGAGCAGGAGGTGGAGGGCATCATCGAATTCAGCCTGCGTGAGCGCGGCATCACCCTGGTGCGCTCCCGTAAAACGGAGGTTAAAACCGCACGCGACAACAAAATCATTCCCAAAAGTGTCCTCACCACCCTGGTCATTGAGGATGAGTACGCGAAAGTGCAGAACTGGCTGGGGGATATCGAAAAAAGGCTGCCCCTGGCCCGGGTAAAGGCCTGCCGGATCACCGGCGGCAGCTCTGCCCGGCAGCTGCGGCTGGACCTGTCGTTGGAGACCCCGCTGATCAATCTCTCCGCAGCACCGGATGCTGCGAAATCCAAGAAAAAGGCCTGACCTCCCATGAAACGATTTCTTGTTATTCCAGGCTGCCTGCTCATCACCGTGCTTTCCGGGCTTAGCGCCCGGGCACAGGATGAAGCGGGTGATGAAAATGAGCGTGTTCAATACACCCTCATCCTGCCTGAAGAAAAAACCCCGGAAATGGTGAAGCCGGAAGAAAACAACCCTTTTGAATCCCTTTCAGACGGCAGCCAGGATGATGACAGCAGCACAGAAGAAAACCAGGTGCGTGACCTGCTGCTGCGAATGCCCGTTGGCGGTGCGGCCTCCGGCCTCAACGGCATGCGGGTGATGCTGGGCGGGATGCGGCTGGAACCCGGCATGGAGGTTCCGCCTGTCATTCCAGACCAGCAGGTGGTTCTCCGTGTGAAATCCATCACCACGTCCGCCATCGAACTGGTCTGGGTGGAAAAAAAGCCCACAGGGCTTCCCCCCAAGCTTCTTGTCATCCCCATGGACGGGTCACCCACAGTGCGCTACCGCATGCCAGCGGGTGGCACCAGCTCAGGTTCCGGGGGGAATGGCATGGGCACCCTGCGCCGGTCCGGGGTCTCCGCATTCTCTCCCCGCTCAGGAGAGGACGCTTCGTCAGTGGCCACGGTCCGCCCGGCGGAGCCCGCACCAGCCACCCCTCCGGCAGCGCCTAAAACTCCCGCACCAGCAGCCCCGCAGCCTGCACCGCCACCGGCCAATGTTCCGGAAGCATCAGTGCTGCGCATGCTGTTTGGCAACCGTCCGCCTGAAGCCAAATGAAAACCCTGGGCCGGCCAGCAGCAGCACGCAGCGGCTTCAGCTCCATGGAGCTGGTGGTCGTGCTTGCCCTCTCCGCCCTGGTCATGGGCGCCATGGTGGTCAGCTACGGGACCCTGGTGCGCAGCCAGCCGCAGGTGGCTACCGTGGTGGATGTGCCACTGACCTCCGACCGCCTGAGCACGTTTTTTAACAACAACAGCAGCGATTACCGGGACACCCATGTCGCGCCCTCCTTTGGCAGCCTGGCTGAAGCGGAAAAACTGCGCGAACAGTTTTACCACGATGTGCTCAGTGCCACGGCGGTGTTCTGCCTGCCGCGAAATGAGGGCGTGGACAACACCTGGAAGCCTGCCTACATCCCTTACAATGCGGAGACGGATGACGAGCTGGACATGCCGCAGAAGTTCCGCAATCACATCATCCGCGTGGCGGGCGTGCCACTGACCCAATATGTGGATTTCCGCAATCCAGGCATGGGGAACAACAGCCTGCCACCGAATGCGAGCATCTTCATCCTCAGCTACACAGGCACGGATTCCTATCTGCGCGTGCAGGCCATTTATGACATTGATGTGATCCGCTTCACCGACCCCAAAAAGGCCATGGGGTTTCACGCCAGTGTCAAACGATATGCCGATCCGTCCCCTGTTCCTGAGGGCAATGCTTATTCACTGGTATTTTCCTCTGCATACCGGGTATTCTATCCACCGGCCAATCCGTTGGCGACCAGTGCGGCAGGTTTTAGCACGGATGGCTTTACGCCTCTCTTTGTGACCTTCGAGCGCCACACACGCCGGGCCTTTGAGGAAGGCATGCCCATTGACCGCTTTAAGCTGGCCGCCGAGCGCCCCTTTTATTTTGTCTGGTGGCCTGATCCTGCCGCACGCCATCTGGGAGCCCAGGCCAATACGGCGGCTCCGACGACCCCGCAGCACGCCTACAACCACATGGGGGGACGCACCTCCTTCATGTTTACCGTGCCGATGTTCCCTGCCCTTTGACCTTGGTTTTCCATGAAATCCCGTCTCCCCTATCCTGCATCCTCCAAGCGCGGCGCCCTGATGGGTGTGGCCCTGCTGATGATGCTGTGCAGCGGGCTGTTCCTGGCCTCCTGGGTGACGATCATCAGCACCCGTGCCATCCAGGTGAGCTGGCTGGAATCTGCGGTGCAACGTCGCATTTCCCTGGAAAACTCCCGCCTGCTGTCCTGGCAGACAGCCATGAACCAGGGTTTTGACCCTGAGACAGATCTGGCTGCGAAATCGGCCCTGCTCCTGGGGGGCAACGGTGGCGGCATTGATACTGCGGGCGGCTGGAAAGACCTGGGGCTTTACAGTGTCCTTGGCACTGACAGAGTCACCCCGTATAATCAAACGGGTCTGCGCCCTGGAGGCAGCTATTTCCTGCCTCTGAAATTTCTCCGGCCCTCCATGCCCACGGGCGTAGCGCTGGATCCCTTCACGGCCCATCTGCTTCTCAAAAGCCACTGTCCAGTGCTCAATGGCGACCTGGTGGTGGTTTACCGGAAACCGGACAAGTATCCCGACAATGAGATCCTGGATGTCCACCGGACCACCGCACCTTACCGGGTGGAAGGACGCGTGGTCGTCCGGCATCCCCCTTCCCTGTTTGCAAGGGGGTCAGGAGCGGTCACGCTGCCGATGCAGTCCAAGGCGGTTTACATCCAGTCCTATGATGCCGCCGGCAGCTATCCCATCCGGGGCACCGGACTGGAAAATGAAAAGCTGATCCCTTCCAATCTTTCGGCTGTGCCAAGCTCCTCAGGCCCTGACAGCAGCACGGACGGCCGTTTGTTTGACGGGTACCTGAATGTCATCAACAACGAGGCCAATCCGGAAAATTCCCTGATGGCCATGCCACTGGAAAAATATGATCTGCTGAGTGTTTATGACGAGACCAAAGTTATTTCGGGATGCCGGCTGGCCGAATTCTATGACACGCCCGATGTCCCGCCGCCTGACTATGCCAACGGCGGCTACCCTGTTCCTTTCAGGACCCTGTACATCAACGTGGCCGGACTGAAAAAGCACCTCTTCATTGACAGCCGGCTGGGCAGCATTGTAAACCAGATCGTCATTGAAGGACAGAACACTGTGGACCAGTACGAAAAGGCAGGACAGCAGAGTCCGGTCATCGTGACTTTCCTGCAAGGCACCTCCCAGCCGCTGCGCAACATCGCCTTCAAAAACGAGAACAACCGGCCTTTGATCCTGGGCATTCAGAAGTTCAGCTCGCTCAATACCAACTCCCTGAAATTCGACAAAACGGAGATGATTTTCACATGGACCGGGGATCCCCTGACGGGCCGTGAACTGCGCTGGCGCATGACGCTCATCAATGAAGGGCAGAACATCCGGCTGAGGCTGCATGATAACAGCGCCTATGACATCACCTGGATCGGCGGGGTGATGACCAACTGGACCTTCATCCGTGACAGGAATACCGGTCCGAGAGCTGAAAGGCTGACTTTTAAATCTGACAAGGCCGTACCAACCAAGGCTGAAACCAGCCCGACGTATGAATCCCTGCTGCCGCGGGATGCGTGGCTGGAAACTTTCTTTCTTCCGGACCCTCCTCCAAAGGACTTATGAAAACGGTATTTGCTGCAACCGGTTTACGCCGTGGCTACACCCTCATCGAGGTGCTGGCCGCAGCCGCCGTCATCGCTGTCAGCGCCGCTGCGGCGGTGAGCCTGAGCAGCTCGCTCATGCTGCAGGAGGAGCTGGCCTGGCGCACCGCCATCACACGTAATTATCAGGAAAACATGGCCCGGCTGTGGCAGCTCGGCATGAGCCCCACCGGCAGCAAGGACCCGTCCAACATCGGGGCGGTGATGCCCTCCGTCGCCAACAGTGTGCGCCTGAATGAAGCCATCAACGGAACCCCCTTTCTCATTGAGACCGGCACCACCAGTCCGGAAGGCCTGGGCACGCTGCAGACCGCCATCGTCAGCGCTTCGGTGAATGTCGCCGCCAATCCCGCAGAGAAAATTCAGGGCTCCAATTTCACCCTCAGTGTTTATCGGCCCAGCCTGCCTGTGCTGCTGCGCACAAGCACCGTGACCCGCTGATCTCCATACCCCGCCGCCATGCTGAAAAAAGTCACCATCACCAATGTCAACACGGGCCACAAGAGCATCTCCATGGTGGATACGGACACGCATGAAAAGGCGCTGATCGGGTCCGGCATTTCCGCTAATGAAACGGCCTCCATCGAAGACATCACCGGCCCGGATGAAAAGCTGCAGAGGATGACCTCGCCCAAAGGTGGCACGGATGACTGCGCCGCCTTTTTCTCCGGCCTGGGCCGCTGCCTGGAGCGCAACATCAGCATGACCAAAAGCCTGAAGCTGCAGGTCAACCGCGTCGTCTCCGCCCGCTACAAAGGCATGATCGCCGAAGTGATCCACTCCATCTCCATGGGGGAAAAGTTCAGCGATGCGATGTCCCGCTATCGCGATATTTTTTCTGAGGACATCCTGTCCCTGATCATCGCAGGTGAAGAGGCCGGCCAGCTTGCCCGCGTGTGCAAGCGCATCGGCGTGGCCCAAAAGAAGTCCTCGAAGACCCTCAAAAAACTGAAGGGCGCGATGATCTATCCTGCGGTGGTGACGGTGCTGGGCGTCATTGTGGTCATCATCATGAGCTTCACGCTGGTGCCTGCCATGTCGAAGCTGTTTTTGAACTTCGGTACGGAGCTTCCCTTCGCCACCAAGTCACTCATCGCCCTGTCCAATTTGTTCATCCATCAGCCTTACATGGCAGCGGCCCCGCTGGTGGCCCTGTACATCTTCTTTTCCAACTTCAGCAAGTTTACTGCGCTGAAGTGGGTGCAGGACCTGGCTCTGAAGATCCCGGTGGTAGGGATGCTGGTGCGCAAATCGGCAGCAGCCTCCGGGTTTCGCACGCTGGCCATGCTCACAGAATCCAATGTGAGGCTGACGAGTGCGCTGGAGATCACGTCTTCGGCCACCTGGCACTATCATTACAAAGAGTTCTTCAACCGCCTGCGGGATCACATCAGCGTGGGCCGGACTCTGCATGAGGGCTTTTTGATGGAATCCCACTGGCTGGGGGCGGACGGGAGAAACCTATGCGGTCTCATTGAACTGGCCTCCGAAACGGGCTCTGGTACGGAAATGCTGGCAGAGATCGCCGATGACTATGAGGAGGAGCTGGACAACATGGCCGCCTCCCTGGACAAGCTGATCGAGCCGTTGACGATGCTCATCCTCGGCGTGATGGTGGGCTTCCTGATCTATGCGATCTATGGGCCGATGTTCAGCCTGGGCGATGTGATCCTGAAGAAGAAGTAACCCTGGCAGGTGCGGTGGATGTACGCACTTCCTGTTTGACCCTGGGGAAACCTGCGGGCACTTAGCTGTGCCTGTATGACTTCTGCCAACGATCTCCTTTCCGCCCTGAACTGGCGCTATGCCTGCAAGGTCTTCGACCCGGCCAAAAAAATCCCTGCCGAGACCTGGGCGACGCTGGAGGCCTCGCTGGTTTTGACGCCGTCCAGCTTCGGCCTGCAACCGTGGCGGTTTATCGTGGTGCAGGATGCGGCTTTGCGTGAGGCCCTGGTGCCTCATGCCTGGAACCAGAGGCAGGTCAGCGATGCATCTCATCTCATCGTCATGGCGGTGCCGAAGGTGATGCCGGAGGCGCATATTGATGCGAACCTGATGCGCATGGCGGAGGTGCGCGGCGGCACCCCAGATGCGCTGATGGGATTCCGCAAAATGCTGACGGGTTTTCGCGATGGCATGGAAGCCCAGGGCGGGCTGGAACAATGGGCCAAACTGCAGGCTTACATCGCGCTCGGGCAGTTCATGCTCAGCGCGGCGCTGCTGGGCGTGGACACCTGCCCGATGGAGGGTTTTGTGCCGGCCAAGTTTGATGAGCTGTTAGGCCTGGAGGCGGAGGGATGGACAGCCGCGGTGCTGTGCCCGGCAGGTTACCGGCACCCGGATGACCGCTATGCCAGCCTGCCGAAGGTGCGCTTTGAGGCGGGGAGCGTGATGGAGTACCGGTGATGGGGTTCGGCGTTCGGAGTACCGCGTTTGTGCGGAATCAATGAGCCTCGAAGCCCCCCAATCACCCCATAAATGCGGCACTCCGAACCCTGAAATCACCTTGCCGCCGTCGCTGCTGTGCGCTTGCCCAGACAGAAGAGGCTTTGGCTGCCGCGAATGAAGATCTGTCCCTCGCTCATGGCGGGGGAGGAGAAGACTTTTTCATCGAGTTCACTTTCGGCCAGGACGTCGTAATTTTTACCGGGCTTGAGGCTGCGCATCGTGCCGAAGTCATTGATGAAAAACACTTTCCCCTCCGCGCTGACGAGGGAGGCATGGTGCTCTTTCATGCGCTCCTCCCAGGCGATCTCGCCTGTCTTGGCATCAAAACAATGGCCGATGCCGGAATCGCTGACGATGAGGAACCAACCGTTTTCACAGATGGGGCTGGGCACGTAAGCGACGCCTTTGTTGGTGCGCCACTCGATGTGGGTCTGGGTGACATCGCCAAATCCATCGGGCTGGATGGCCAGGATGTGATGCTCTGGAAAACCGCCGCTGACCAGCAACAGGCCGGACTTTTCATCGAAGACAGGAGAGGCGACAAACTGCTCGGTGGGGCCGTCCATCATCCAGATGAGGCTGCCGGTGCGGGGATCATAACTGGTGATGCATTTGCTGCCGCTGAGGACCATCTGAGTGCGCCCGGCCATTTCACGAATGAGTGGCACACAGTAGCTGCGGGTCTGATTCGGCCGCTGGATGCGCCAGAGCTCGCGGCCATCGGCACGGGCGAAGGCGACGATGTAACCGGGGCCGTCGTGGTCGCAATTGACGATGACTTTGTCCTCAAAAAGGATGGGGCTGGAACAGAAGCCGTGCTTGCTGGCGAAGGTGCCGGGGCGGACCTGCCAGACTTGTTTGCCGGAGAAATCATGGGCGCTGACGACGACCTCAGTCTGATCGAGAAAGGCGGTGAAAATGAGTTCGCCATCGGTGGCCGGGGTGCTGGAGGCGTGGCTGTTGAGGCGGTGCTTGCCTTCCAGGCCGGTGGTGAGGACAGGCTTCTGCCAGAGGAGTTTGCCGCTGGCGCGGTCCAGGCAGAGGATGACGCGCTGCTGCTCATCCGGCAAGGAGGCGACGGTGATGACGCGGTCTCCCCAGACGATGGGGGAGGCATGGCCTTCGCCCGGCAGCTCAGTCTTCCAGGTGAGCGTTTTCTCCGTCAGTCCGATGGGGAAACCCCGGTCATGACTGGTGCCATCCAGGCGGGGACCGCGCCACTGCGGCCAGTTCTCAGCATGGAGGCTGGTGGCGAGGAGCAGGGGCAGGACGTAACGCATCATAGGAAAACAGTATCGGTTTGATGACGGGGATTCAATCAAAACCGCTGCAGATACAGACGGCCAAACTCACGCATAAAAAAGCGGAGCTGCTTTGTGGGCAGCTCCGCTGAAGAATGAGGAGGTCTTACTTGGCCTTGGCAAAGAGATCTGCCACGGCGGTCCAGTTGACGACATTCCACCAGGCAGCGATGTAGTCAGGGCGCTTGTTCTGATATTTCAAATAATAAGCGTGCTCCCAGACATCGCAGCCCAGAATGGGGGTGCCGCTGCCGTCCATGAGGGGATTGTCCTGGTTGGGTGTGGAAGTGACGGCGACTTTGCCGTCCTTGACGACGAGCCAGGCCCAGCCGGAACCGAAGCGGGTGGCACCGGCTTTGGCAAAGGCTTCCTTGAAGGCATCGAAGCTGCCGAAGGCGGCGTCAATGGCTGCGGCCAGCTCACCGGTCGGCGCGCCACCGGCATTGGGGCCCATGATGTTCCAGAACAGGCTGTGGTTGAAATGACCGCCGCCGTTGTTGCGGACGGCTGCCTGGATATCGGCAGGCACAGAGCTGATGTTTTTGCAGAGATCTTCGATGGAAAGCGCCTCAAGGTCGGCCTTGCCGGCGATGGCGTTGTTCAAATTGGTCACATAGGCGTTGTGATGCTTACCGTGATGGATCTCCATCGTGGCGGCGTCAATGTGCGGTTCGAGCGCCGTCTTGTCGTAGGGGAGTGCGGGCAGTGTATGAGCCATAATGTTTGGTTTGGGTTAGAAAGGTAGGTAAAGGGCGTTACGCACGAGAGCAAGAAGAAGGTGCCAGACATCCAGCTGAAAACAGAATGAACCTGCCATCAGAGATGAGGCTTTGCTCCGGCGCGATTTTTTTTGCCGGGCAGGAGAGATTCGTGCCTGACGCGGGTTTTGCGTGTCTGTGATTGCACCGAATACGATTAAGAATCCAACTTATACGATTATTTTAACAGTGTGACAATTCCGTCACCTTTGCGACGTTTTTGTCATTTGCAAAGCAGCGTGTCCCCGGCTTTCTAGCGGTTCGGGTCTGGTGAGATCCGATTCTCCTCCCGACATGTCACCCAGTCCCTCAGACGCTCATTCCCAGCCGACCAGCAGCGCCACGGGGCCATCACGTCCAGTTCCTGAGCGGTTCATCGTTTCCAAGGGCACGTTGCGCTGGGATCGCTTCATGAATTCGGCCATCGTCTTTGGTGGCATCGGCATCATCGTGGCAGTGTTTGGCATCTTTGCTTTCATTGCCCTGGAAATCGCGCCGCTGTTCAAAGGGGCGCATATTGAGGAGAAAAGCCAGGTGCTGCTGGCCGCGCCCGAGGGCGCGGTGGTGGGGCTGGATGAATGGTCCGAACTGCCGTTTTACTTCGATGGCGGAGCCGGGGTGGTGTTTCAGCCTGTGAAGGGGGGCGCAGCCCAGCGCCTGCCCACGGGCCTGCCGGAGGGCACCGAGATCACAGCCAAGCGGCATGATCCCCTGAAGGGGCGCGTGGTCATCGGCACGGCGGACGGGCAGGTGGGATTTGTGGGCGTGACGTATCTGTCTGAATATCAGGCGGAAGGTCCGGCCCTGGTGAAACCGTCTGTGAAAGCTGAGCCGCTGCTGGCAATGAAAGAGGGCGTAACCGCCCCGGTGCTGGACATGGACTATGCGGACGCGGGCGACAAAAAGCTGTTTGCGGCGATCCAGGAAGTGGACGGCCAGCGGACTTTGACAACACTTAGCCTGAGGCAGAAAAAGAGCCTGATGGGCAAAGGCAAAACGGAGGTGGATGGCCGCGATGACCTGACGGCATTGATGGAAGGTGCCAGGCCGCAGCGGGTGCTGGTGGCAGGCACGGCAGACAGCCTGCTGGCACTGACGGACGCGGGTGAGGTGATGTATTTCTTCCGTCTGAGCAGCGGCTGGGAGCTGCGGCAGCGGTTCAAGCCCTTCGATGGCGGGCAGGTGACAGGGGTGGACTACCTCTTCGGCCAGGTGAGTGTGGTCTGTTACAATGAGAAGGGGCAGGTGCGCATCTACAGCCTGTTTGTGCCGGAAGGCGGAACCATGCGGCTGTTCGGCCTGACCAAGGAATTTCAGCCCATTGACGGACCCATCACTTTCTATCGGGCCAGCCAGCGGAACAAATCCTTCCTGGTGGGCAATAAAAAGGAATGCGCTCTCTGTTATGCCACGACAGCCAGTGTGCGCCGCCATGTGGACCTGCCGTTTGAGGCCGTTTCCGTGGCGATGGATGCCAAGGCGGAGCACATGGGATTCCTGGACACCCAGGGCAAGATGCATCTCTATGAGATTAGCGATCCGCACCCGGAAGCAGGCTGGCGGGCCTTCTTTGGCGAGGTGTGGTATGAAGGATTCGCAAAGCCCAAGTATGAGTGGCAGAGCACCAGCGGCACAGATGACTTTGAGCCGAAGCTGTCACTGATTCCTCTGATCGCCGGGTCGCTGAAGGGGACGTTTTATGCGATGCTTTTCGCTGTGCCCATCGCCCTGCTGGCGGCGATTTATACTTCGCAGTTTCTGGCACCGGGCATGAAGCGGATTGTAAAGCCCTCCATGGAGATCATGGCCTCCCTGCCCTCCGTGGTGCTGGGTTTCCTGGCGGCGCTGTGGCTGGCGCCCTTGATCGAAAACCGGATACCCTCCATCCTGCTGGCCATCGTTTCCATCCCGGTTTCCGCCAGCCTGCTGGGCCTTCTCTGGGGGCAGATGCCCATCGCCCGCCGCAACCGTCTGCCAAAGGGGACCGAATACATGCTCATCGCCCCCGTGATGCTTGTCTTTGCCTGGGCGGGCTGGCATCTGGGGCCTGCGCTGGAGGAGGCGGTGTTCGTCGCCACCATGCCGGACGGCTCCCAGATCGCGGACTTCCGCCTGTGGTGGCCGCGCTTCACGGGCATGTCCTATGACCAGCGCAACTGCATGGTGGTCGGTTTCATGATGGGCTTTGCGGTGATCCCGGTCATCTTCACCATCGCGGAGGATGCGCTTTCAAACGTGCCACCATCGCTCACTTCGGCCTCAGAAGCGCTCGGGGCCTCCCGCTGGCAGGTGGTCAGGACGGTGGTTCTGCCGATCGCCTCCGCTGGCATTCTTTCAGCCATCATGATCGGCCTGGGGCGTGCGGTGGGGGAAACGATGGTGGTCGTGATGGCCACGGGAAACACGCCGCTGTTTGATGAATCTGGAAATTTCATTCTGGGCGACTTTGGCATCGGCAATGGTCAGTTTCCGCTGGCTAGTCACTGGAACCCCTTCAACGGCATGCGCACACTTTCGGCCAACATTGCGGTGGAACTGCCGGAGGCCGCCCAGGGCTCCACGCATTACCGCACGCTTTTCCTCGGTGCCCTGGTACTGTTTGCGATGACCTTTGTCCTGAACACCGCCGCCGAGGTGATGCGCCAGAAACTGCGCGAGAAATTTAAAATCGTCTGATGCCTGACGCGACTCCCCAATCCCCGGCCCGCACGAAAGGCGAGGTCAAAGTATGGCTCACCGCTGCCGGTCTGGCCGTGGGCCTGCTCATGATTAGCGGCCTGCTGCTGCTCATCGCGGCCAACGGCCTGTCGGTCTTCTGGCCGGACCGGGTGGCGGTCTATACCCTCAAAGAAGGCGACCAGGAAAAACAGATCGCCGGCAGGCTGGTGAAGACGCAGCAGCGCCGGAAGGCGGACGGCAGCTTTGCCACCGAGCACCAGCTTTTCACCGGCAACAAGGATGCGTATAACCTGGGCTTCCGTTACATCAATGACCTGGACATTGTGGCCCGGACGGAGACCAAGGGCGTTTATGTGGCGGAGCGCATGGAATATGGCGACTCCATCTTCACCCCGGTGCGGCTGGAGCTGGCGGATGGCCGGAAGATCAATGGAGAAGACGCCGCTTTCGCCGAAGAATTCAAACGCCTGGTCAAGGCTGGCAATGACCGCCGGGCGGAGATCCTGAAGATCGAGAAGCACCAGATTGGCGACATCAATGCACGTATGAAGCGGCTGGAGATCCGCTCCCGCACGGAGGATGTGAAGGCGGAGATCGCGGAGGAGCAGGCGCTTTATCAAACCCTGGCCGACCAGGCGCAAAAGCTGCGTACGGAGCAAACGGCGGACAAGCTCATCTACAAGCTGGCCTCAGGCGAAGAGCGGACTCAGAACCTCGGCGACATCCTGCATTTTTATCAGCCGAATGACATCGGCCTGATCGGTCAGACGGGCGTCTTTCTGCATGGCATCTGGGAGTTCCTGACGGCGGAACCGCGCGAGGCGAACATGGAGGGCGGCATCTTCCCGGCCATCTTCGGCACGTTTGTGATGACGCTGCTGATGGCCGTCATGGTGACGCCGTTCGGCATCATCGCGGCAATTTATCTGCGGGAATATGCGCGGCAGGGGCTGATGGTTCAGATCGTCCGCATCTGCGTGAACAATCTTGCCGGGGTGCCCTCGATTGTGTTCGGTGTATTTGGCCTGGGCTTCTTTGTTTATGGCGTCGGCGGGTTCATTGATGGCGGGGTGCAGTATCCCATGGCCCCCGCCTGGTGGTTTGCCTCCGGCTTTGGGTCCATCGGCTGCATCGGCATCGCAGTCTATCTTTCCACCCACAACCGGACGGCCATCCCCACCCAGCAGAAGCGGCAGAAATTCCTTCACCGGGTGGAAGGGCTGCTGTGGATCACGAGTGTGTTTTTGCTGATCGTCACCGTCGCCCGCTGCCCGTATTTCCATGGCTTTTTCAGCGACAGCCTGCCCACGCCGACCTTTGGCACCGGAGGCATCCTCTGGGCATCGCTGACACTGGCGCTGATGACGCTGCCGGTGGTCATCGTGGCGACGGAAGAGGCCCTGGTGGCCGTGCCGCGCGGCGTGCGCGAGGCCGCGCTGGCCTGCGGTGCCTCCAAGTGGCAGACCATCCAGCGCATCGTCCTGCCCAGTGCCCTGCCGGGTGTCATGACAGGCGTCATTCTGGCCATGGCGCGTGGTGCGGGTGAGGTGGCACCGCTGATGATTACCGGGGTGGTGAAACTGGCCCCTTCCCTGCCGCTGGACACCTCCTGGCCCTTCATCCATGCGGAGCGCAAATTCATGCATCTGGGCTTTCACATCTATGACCTGGGCTTCCAGTCCCCGGACTCCGAAGGGGCCAAGCCGATGGTCTTTGCCACCACGCTGCTTTTGATCCTCCTCGTCGTCGCCCTGAACCTCGCGGCGATCAATATCCGCGCACGGTTGCGGAAGAAGTATCAGGCGAGTGCTTTTTGATTCGGCACGCTTGTTTATCAGACTCCTTGGTTCTCAGTTCTCTTATCCCCAATGTCCCATCCTTCCCCCAGCCCGGCTTTCATCAAGGTGGACCAGTTTTCCTTCTGGTATGGGCCGAAGCAGGTGCTGCATGACATCACCCTGGACATCCCGGAGAATGAGATCACGGCCTTCATCGGCCCCTCCGGCTGCGGCAAGACGACGCTGCTTAGGAACATCAACCGGATGAACGATCTGGTGGACGGCATCCAGCACAAAGGGGACATCTACATTGACGGCCAGAGCCTGTATGACCCGGATGTGGAGGTCATCTCCCTGCGCAAGCGCGTGGGCATGGTCTTCCAGAAGTACAATCCCTTCCCCAAAAGCATCTACGAAAACGTCATCTTCTCCCTGCGCGTGGCAGGCCGGAATGGCAAAAGCGAGCTGGACGAAGTGGTGGAAAAAAGCCTGCGCGGTGCGGCCCTGTGGGATGAGGTAAAGGACAAGCTACATGAGAGCGCCTTTGGCCTTTCCGGCGGTCAGCAGCAGCGCCTGTGCATCGCCCGGGCGATTGCCAACCGGCCGCAGATCCTGCTGATGGATGAGCCCTGCGCCGCGCTGGACCCGGTGGCCACCTTGAAGATCGAGGAACTGATGCATGGCCTGAAGCAGGAGTTCACCATCGTCATCGTCACGCACAACATGGAGCAGGCGAAACGCTGTGCAGACCGGACGGCGTTTTTCTATCTGGGCAAGCTGATCGAATTCCGGCCCACGCTGGATCTTTTCAGCACACCAAAGGATCCGCAGACAGAGGCGTACGTGCGCGGGAAGTTTAGTTGAGGGGGTGGGATGATAGGAAGCGAAAGTGTGGACACAGCACGGTCCTTGGCGAATTTACCAGGTGTCCGAAATCCTCGACCAATCCTTCCAATGCACATCCGTTCCGCCGGAGATGATGGACCGTTTGTGGAACTCGGGCTGGCGGCATTTCGGGATCACCTTTTTCCGGTATAACTTCACCTTGGATAAGGATGGAATACGTACCATCACACCGCTTCGCCTGGATTTGGAAAAGTTCACTCCGAGCAAAAGCCAGCGGCGGGTACTGAGGAAAAATGAAGATGTGCGCTGTGAGTTTGTCCCGGCCTCTTTGTCCGATGAGGCCCGGCAGATGTTTCAGCGGCACAAGCGGCGGTTCCATGACATGGTGCCGGAAGACCTGGATACCTTTTTATCCGAATCGCCCGCCACACTCCCCTGCCCCTGCCGGGAATGCCGGGTGTATCTGGGGGAGGAACTCATCGCCATCAGCTACCTGGATGTGGGTGAAAACGCGACCTCGGCAGTCTATGGACTCTTCGAGCCGGAGCACTCCGCGCGCAGCCTGGGCACCTATACGATGCTAAAAGAAATCGAATACAGCCAGGCGCTGGGCTGCCGTTTTTATTACCCAGGATACGCCACTCATGAGCCCAGCCAATACGACTACAAAAAGCAGCTTCATGGCCTGGAAAAGCTGGACTGGGAAAGGGGCGAATGGGTGCCCCAAGCAAGGCTCAAAGGCTGATTTATAAAGGCTTCATGCAATTGATTCGCAACCACATCTTAGGGGTAAAGCCATCCAATCCTTGCATTACAGCCGTTATCCCTTTGAATCAATACAACCACCCGCAACCCGATACGACTTATGACACTGAATCCTACCCTGACGAAGCTGCTGAATGAGCAGATCAACAATGAAATGTCCTCCAGCTATGTTTACCTGGCCATGGCCGCCTGGTTCGAGCAGACACCCTACATGGGCTTTGCGAGCTGGATGTTTAACCAGAGCCGCGAAGAGACCATGCACGCGCTGAAATTCTACCAATACGTGGTGGACCGTGATGCCGTCGTGGTGCTGGAGCCCATCGCCAAACCGAAGGCCGTTTTTGAATCCCCGATTGACGTGTTTGAGCACAGCCTGAAGCAGGAGCAACTGGTCACCCAGCAGATCAATGACCTGTATGATGTGGCCGAGCAGGTGAAAGATCACTCCTCCAAGAACCTGCTCCTCTGGTTCCTCAATGAGCAGATCGAGGAGGAAAAAACGGTGCGTGACATGCTGGACCGCCTGAAGCTGGCCGGCACAGATCCTGCCAGCCTTCTCGTCCTGGACCGTGAGGCCGCCCAGCGGCAGTCGCCAACAGGTGGCGGCGGCGGTCATGGCAAGCACTAATCTTATTTTATCCCTTGTTAGACTGACCGGCCCGGAATCTCCAGGCCGGTCTTTTTTTGACCCAGCGCCTAACTTATTTTAGTTCAGCGAATCCGCAGAAGACACTGGAGCTCTCCGGCGGGCGCAGAGGCAGCGGCTCATCATTGTCCAGGTATTCGCGGCAGGCGGCGAAGAACTCCGGCTCCGTGCTGACACGGCGGATGCGGTATTCGAGCTGGCCCTCAGCGATGCCGGTGGTGATATAGACCATGTAACGCTTCATCTTTTGCACATGGAGGTTCGTCTCGAAGTGCGGATGGAAAGCGGCGGTGACGTCATACAGGGCCTGGATGTATTCCAGCATGTTACGGCCCGTGCGGGTCTGGACAGGGCGGCCTTCCCAATGCGCGCGCAGGTGGTCAAACAGCCAGGGATGACGGATGGCCCCGCGCCCGAGCATGAGCCCGGCGGCTCCGGTTTGCTGAAGGTAAGCAATGCCCGTGGGCACATCCACCACATTGCCATTGGCGATGACCGGACAGGGCATCGCCTGCACCGCCATGGCCACACATTCCGGATGCACCGCCGTTTTATAAGCATCCCGCACGGTGCGGCCGTGGACGGTGAGGCCGTTGATGGCGTGTTTTTGAAAAACCTCCAGCAGCCGGGGAAACTCGGCCTTGTCCGTGAAGCCGAGCCGGCATTTCACGGTGAAACGGCCCTGCACGGTGTCCCGCAGCACTCGCAGGATCTCATCCACACGCTCGGGCTGGCGCAAAAGACCGCCACCGGCATCCTTGCGGCAGACGACCGGCGCGGGGCAGCCGAGATTGAGGTCGATCCCGGCGACGGGATACTTTTCCAGCTGCTGCGCCGTGCGGATGAGGGCGGGGATGTCCTGGCCGATCATCTGCGCGATGACCGGCACCCCCGTTTCATTTTCCGTGATGGATTTGAGGATGGTGGCATCCGGCTTGGAGTCCGGGGTGACGCGGAAGTATTCCGTCACAAACAGATCCGGCGCGCCATATCGGGCGATGAGCCGCATGAACGGCAGGTCCGTTACGTCCTGCATGGGGGCAAGGACGAGGGCCGGACGGTGGCTGGGAAGGAGGCTGCGCACCACACACGCCTGCGCTCAGAGAGCCCGCCCGTCAAGCCGGAGCCGCGAAACAATCGTAACAATGATTTGCTATTGCCAGGAACGGGACGAGTCTGCGCCTGCAAGTTACCCTGGTGAAGGCTAAGCTAAGTTGTTCATCAGGTGATTCTTTGGATTCGGTGATGTTCTGAAATCCGATAACGGAGCTTGAGTGGTGTTCATCAGGAGGAACGGCTCAAGTTAACGTTATGAATACCAAAATGTATGTGGGCAACCTGCCCTTCACAGCCATGGAGTCCGAACTCCGTGCCCTCTTCAATGACTACGGCACCGTGACCGATATGCACCTGCCGATGGATCATGCCACCGGCCGGCCGCGTGGTTTTGCTTTCGTCACCATGGATTCTGCCATGGCCATGAATGAGGCTATCACAGCTCTCAATGGCAAAGACTTCGGTGGTCGCGCCCTGACCATCAATGAAGCCCGTCCGAAAGAAGACCGTCCTGCCTATTCCGGCGGTGGCGGTGGTGGCAACCGTGGCGGCGGCGGTGGCCGTGGCGGCTACGGTGGTGGTGGCGGCGGTGGCCGTTATTAATCCCTGCTGACAGCCTAAAAACCTGTTCCGAACCCGCATCGTTTAAGCCTCACGGTTTTCATGATGCGGGTTTTTTGTGACTTGCCCCCCTTGAGCGACTGCTTAACTGATGAACATCAGGCGATGATCTCAGGCAGCTGCCCGGCAAAGCTCGCATCCGGCAGATCCTCAGCCATGGCCGAGGAACGCACCGCCACATCCAGCGGTATGGCACGGCCGCCCTGAAGCTGTGCAGAGGCCTCCCCAATGAGCCGCTACAGATGCGCCGCCAGGGCCAATCGCCTCCCGCACCCTATGGCCGCACTGGCTCAGATTGGCCATCTCCCGTGTATTCAGATCGGCCAGGGTCGCCCAGATAAAGGCATCCAGCCCGGCTTCGGGAATAAAGTTGCGGTAGGCCTCAGCAGCGATGGCAAAGCCGTCCGGCACCTTGCCCCCCCCTTGGCAGAAAGCTTGTGCACCATCTCCCCGAGCGAAGCATTCTTGCAACCCACCAGAGGCACGTCAGCAATGGTGATGTCGGCAAACCACCGGATGTAGCTGGAATGGTGCTCTCATAGGCTCATGATAGCAGCGCTCACGGAAGGCACCTTGCGAAGATGCTGAGATTATTGCGCTGCCGGCTGGGCTGATTTTATCGCAGGAGGGAACGCCGGATGATTTTAAAAATGGAGTATCACAACTGTGCAAGCATTGCTTTGTGTTAACCCTGGCATAAAAGACATTAGGTGGACAAAGCGGGCGTGCCATTCGAAGCCGGGCGGGAGAAGATCAGCCCGTCCTTCGCTCCACGAGCTTCGGAGGGCATTCTAAACTCGAATCACCTCTCTAAATTCTGCATTTTCGAAGAGTTTGTCCGGGATGGGCGCAGCCGCTTTTTGGCAAATGCAATGCCTGAGCCTGTTTTGATATAACGCTCAAAATCCAACGCTTGATTTCGATCTGAAAAAGCAAGGTAAGTTTCCAGAGTCCAGGGCAGGTATTTCTTGGTATGAACGGACTTTCCCGCATTGTGATCCAACAGCCTCTGCCGCAGATCCTCGGTGAATCCCGTGTAAACTTGGTCTGTTGCTGCCTGGCTGCGGATCAGATAGACGTAGTACATAGCATTTCGTATCGGGAAAGATGGCGTGCCATTCGAAGCCGGGCGGGTAAAGATCAGCCCGGTCCTTCGCTCTTCGAGCTTCGGAGGGCATTCTTCACCTCCCAAAGTCGGCGAAGAATGGCGGACAGAGAGGGATTCGAACCCTCGGAACATTTTACTGTTCACACGCTTTCCAGGCGAGCCCGATCGACCACTCTGGCATCTGTCCGTTTACCGATGCCGTTTCTGGCAGCGGGCTAATACCATGGTGCCTTCTCAGACGGGCTGCAAGTGATTTTGAGGGGAGTTTGTCATCTCGTTCATGACCGGGAGGCAGGGTGGTGGAAGACAGGGTTCCAGGCTTGCTTGGGACGCCTTCCCGGTGGTAAGACGGAGGTCTGCATGACAACTGGCTTTTCTGACTCTCTGAAAAAATTCCTCCATCCCCGGGGCGTGATCGCGGTGCTGGTGGTGGATGAGGTACCTGATGCGGTGCCTGTGGCACGGGCACTCCTGGCGGGCGGGGTGGACTGCATCGAGCTGACGCTGCGCACACCGGTGGCGATGGATGTACTGCGCTGCCTGCGGACGGAAGTGCCGGAGATGCAAGTGGGCGTGGGGACCATCCTGACGCTGGGCCAGGTGAATGAGGTGAAGGAGGCAGGAGCGTCCTTTGGCGTGGCCCCGGGGATGAACCCGAAGGTGGTGGCGGAGGCGCAGCGCATCGGCCTGCCGTTTGCGCCAGGCATCTGCACGCCGACGGACATTGAGCTGGCGGTGGAGCAGGGCTGCCGGTTGCTGAAGTTTTTCCCTTCAGAGCCTTCCGGCGGGCTGAACTATCTGCGGGCAATTGCAGCCCCGTTTGCGCATCTGGACGTGAAATACATTCCGTTAGGCGGGGTGAATCTGGGCAATGCGGAGGCCTATTTGCAGGAGCCCTGTGTGCAGGCTCTCGGCGGATCCTGGCTGGCGCCGAGGGAGCTGATCCTGAAAAAGGACTGGCAGGCCATCACGGCGAATGCGCGGGCGGTGCGGGAGATCGTCAACCGTTTGCGCGGGGGTGAATCATGAACCGGGTGGTGACGCTGGGGGAGATCATGGCGCGGCTGGCGGCACCAGGGCATCTGCGCTTCCAGCAGGCGATGCCGGGCAGCCTGGAGGTGACCTTTGCGGGAGCGGAGGCGAGTGTGGCCATGTCCATTGCACATCTGGGCGGTGAGGCGGTGTTTGTGACAGCGCTGCCGGACCATGCCATCGCCGATGCCTGTGTGGCGAATCTGCGCGCCGTGGGTGTGGAGACGCGGCACATCGTGCGCACAGCGGAGGGCCGGCTGGGTTTGTACTTCCTGGAAACAGGGGCAAACCAGCGCGCAGGCCAGGTGATCTATGACCGCGAGGGCTCGTCCATGGCAGTGACTCCGGCAGAGGCTTATGACTGGGCGGGCATTTTCGAAAGGGCGGAATGGTTGCTCATCTCAGGCATCACGCCGGCGATATCTAAAAACGCGGCGGAGGTAGCGCGGGTGGCCATGGAAGAGGCCTCCAGCCGTGGCGTGAAGGTGGCCTGTGACATGAATTTCCGCAGCAAGCTATGGCGCTGGGAACCTAGCCTCAGCGCACCGGAACTGGCCACCCGGACGATGCGGGAGCTGATGCCGATGGTGGACCTGTTCATCGGCGGGCGGGAGGATGCGGTGCAGATGCTGGGCCTGGAGGTGGATGGGCTGGAGCCGGAGGAAGTGGCACGGCGCATCGTGCAGGAATATCCCCGCATCCGGCGCGTGGCGATGACGCTGCGGGAGGGGATCTCCGCCACGCATAACAATTGGGCAGGCCTGCTCTATATGGCGGATTTGGATGCCGCTTTCCAGGCTCCTCTACGGCAGGAGGACGGCATGCTGGAGCCGTATGAGATCCGCCACATGGTGGACCGTCTGGGCGGCGGCGATGCCTTCACAGCCGGACTGCTCTTTGCGCTCACAACACCTGATTTGCAGGAGCCGGAAACGGCCGTGGCCTTCGCCGTGGCGGCCTCCTGCCTGGCGCATTCCATCCAGGGAGATTTTAATTACACCACCCGCGCAGAGGTGGAGGCACTGATGGGTGGGGACAGCTCGGGAAGGGTGAAGCGGTGAAATCAACGCAAGCTCTGCAGGCGCTCCTGGCGCAGGCATTCGACTTCATGAAGCAAGTCGAGAATGAGCTTGAGGCCGGTGTCGTTGACGGCGCAGGTGGCGCGGAGATGCTCGATGCGGCGGAGCTGGCGCAGCGTTTCTTCATCGAAGAGGGGAGCCTCTTCCGCCGGGGCCGGGACGGCGCGGATGAAGCCCTGCTCCTGATAACGGATGATGGTCTGGCCATCCAGGCCGGTGAGGCTGGTGATGACATCCAGAGTGTATTGGGCATCCGTTTCGGCCTCGTAAAGAGGCAGGTCTGCACGGTGGGAAGTGGGATCAGCGGGCATGGCGTGCGGAGGGGGCGAAAGGTGATCAGACGGCGCGTGGGCGGAAGGTGGAGGTGGCGCGGAGTTGTTCCCAAAGAGCGCGCTCTTCATCGCTGAGGCTGGTGGGAAGCTGGACGTTGAGGACGACGTAAAAATCACCCCGGTCACCGCTTTTGCCTTTGGGCAGGCCCTTGTTCCGGGCACGGAGCTTCTGGCCGTTTTCGGCCCCGGCGGGGATGCGCAGTTTGATGGAGCCGTCCAGGGTGGGAACGACGACTTCGGCACCGAGCACGGCCTCCCACGGGGCGATGTCCAGCTCATGATAAATGTCCGCCTCGCGGCTGCTGAAGTCGGGATGGGTGGCGTGGCGGACGCGCAGGAAGAGATCTCCCGCAGAGCCACCACCATGGCCGGGCTCCCCATGACCGGGCACGCGGATGCGGCGGCCGTCGGTGGCACCCGGGGGGATGCGGACCTGGAATTCCTGCGTCTGCACCTGGCCGGTCTGGCGGTTGACCGTCTGCATGGAAATGGGGCGGATGGTGCCGTGCATGGCCTCTGAAAGGGTGACCAGGATGTCGCCCTCAATGTCGCTGCCCCGGCGGGGGCGCGGGCTGCCTTGCTGGGCATAAGCCTGGCTGAAGCCGGCCTCATCCTGCGGGAAGCCGTAGCGGGTGCCGCCGCTGAAGTATTGCTCAAAGAAGTCGCTGAAGCCGGTGCCGCCAAAGTGGAACTCCTGCTGCGGGCCGCTGCCGGGCGGCGGCGGCGGTGGTGAATACCCGCCCTCATCATCGCGCCAACGCGCGCCGAGGAGGTCGTATTTTTTCCGTTTGTCCGGGTCGCTCAGGACCTCATAGGCCTCGTTGATCTCCTTGAACTTTTCCTCGGCTCCCTGCTTGTCCTTGGCCACATCCGGGTGATGCTTGCGGGCCAGTTTGCGGAAGGCCTTTTTGATGTCATCATCGCTGGCCTCCCGGGCGACTCCGAGGCTGGCGTAGTAATCTTTAAATTCAGCAGGCATGGGATGGCAAAGAGGATGGGTGCGGAACAGGCTACTTCCGGCGAAACCGCACCAGGTAGTTTTCTTTGAGAAGGTCCTTCACCTCGCTGATTTTTTCAAAACCGGCGGCGGTAAATTCGGCCTCAAAGACTTCCTGCCCGGCGCGGACATGGCCCAGGATGAATTCGCTGCTCTCACCGGGGATGCGTTTAAAATCAATGAGGACAATTTCACCGCCCGGTTTGATGGCTTTGTGCAGGGTGGCCAGGCTGGCCTGGGGATACTCAAAGTGATGATAAACATCACAGATGAAGGCAAGATCAATGGAGGCCTCCGGCAGCTCCACACTGCGCTCCGTGCCCAGCACCGTTTCAACATTGGTTAGGCTGGCCTTGGAGGCCCGTGCACGGATGTGCTCGAGAAAGTTTTTGGCGATCTCGACGGCATACACCTTGCCTCCATCCCCCACCGCCTGGGCAAAGGGCAGAATAAAAAGGCCCGTGCCTGCACCAATGTCCGCCACGGTCATACCCGGCTTGAGGCCGAGCGCTGAGACGATCTGGTCACGGTTGTGATAGATCTCGCGGCTTTCGACCTCGAACCTTTGCGTCCATTCCTCCACCTTCAGCTGAGGGTCGAGAAACTTGTCATTGATGCCCGGTTTGACACTGGTCTCCTGGGCCCCCAGGGAGGCGGCAAGCAGGAGGCTGGCGAGGAGGGTGCAGAGAGATTTCATAAACGGGCAAGCTGAACCGGTGAATGCACTTGTGGTTATTCCTCCAGGAGGCTGCGGAGCATCCAGGCCGTCTTTTCATGAAGCTGGATGCGCTGGGTAAGGAGGTCGGCACTGGCTTCATCGGCGGCTTTTTCCACCACCGGGAAGATGGAGCGGGCGGTGCGGACGACGGCCTCATGACTGGTGACCAGAATCGCCACCATCTCCTTGGCCTTCGGCACGCCGGAGACCTCCTTGATGCTGCTCAGCTTCACAAAGTCCGCATACGTGCCAGGCGCATGCATGCCCAGGGATCGGATGCGCTCCGCGATGGTGTCCACGGCGAGCGCCAGCTCCGTGTAATGCGTCTCAAACATCACATGCAGCGTCTGGAACATAGGTCCCGTGACGTTCCAATGGAAATTATGCGTCTGCAGATAGAGCGTGTAGCTGTCGGCCAGCAGGCGGGAAAGCCCGGCGGCGATCTTGGTGCGGTCCTTTTCGCTGATTCCAATGTCAATGAGAGGCGGGGCGGTCTTGGTTTTCATAAGCGTAAACTAGAATAACGAATGCCGCTGAAAGACGGCATGAATTTGATGCGCGTTTGCTGCCGGTCAATGAGCGTTCATTGACTGGACCAGCCCCAAATATGCACGCTCTGACCGCACACTGCCACCGGACAGACGATTATTTCAGGATCCGCACCATGGGCGTGCCCATGTTCATCGGAGGCTCCAGGATGCCCAGCGCCGCACACAGTGTGGAGGCGATATCGGAGATACCAAACGCATCGGCATACCGGCCTGGCTTGAAAGCGGAGCCGTAAAAGATCACCGGCACATGCGTGTCATAGGAATAAGGGGAACCGTGGGTGGTGCCGGTGCCCGCCTTGCCGCTGCCGGGGATGAGGTAGGGCTTTAGCACAAACACGATGTCTCCGCTGCGCTCACCATTGAAGCCTTTGGTTATGCGCTGGCCGATGACGCCAGGCGCCCGACCGTCCAGGAGCTGGTCGCGGCCATACACGGCGTGGATCACCCCGGTGGAAAAAGCCCACTCACGGACAAAGGCGGTGACGGTTTCCGGGGTGAGCTGTTTTTCCAGCAGCGCAGGGTGGTTGAAGAACAGGCTGTTATTGCTGAGCGTCGGCTTGTTCCCAATCTTGGCTCCCAGGAAATATCGGCCGGGGCCGAAACGCTCGACCAGTTTGTTTTGCAGGTCGGTCATCATCTCAGACATCGGCGGGCGGCCACCGTCCAGGCCCTGGGTGCGGGCCTGCTCCGGGATGGGGCAGACGGCGTGGTCAGCCGTCAAAACCAGGGAGATATTTTCCATGCCGATCTTCTGATCCAGGAAGGCAAAGAGATCCTTGAACTGCCGGTCCATGCGCAGGGTGAGGTCATGCACTTCCTGGGAATACGGGCCGAACTTGTGGCCGCAGTAGTCATTGGAGGAAAAGGAGATGCAAAGCAGGTCCGGCTGGCTCCCCTGCCCCAGTTTTTCACCCTCGATGGCGGCCTTGGCAAACTCCGCCAGAAGCTGGTTGCCAAACGGCGTGGAGAGCACGGCCTCGTAGCCGCCTTTTTTCTCCTGGAGCACTTTGTGCGGAAAGGTGCGGGTGGTCTCACCACTCAGGGTGTTCTCACTTTCGACGTCATCGGGATTCGGATATTCCTTGGCATCCAGCAGGCGGTCCCAGGTCTGGCCGATGAAGGACTCCGGCAGCTTGCGCTCGTTGAAGGTCTGCACCCAGGCAGGCAGCTCCTTCATGTAGTAGCTGCTGGTGATGAAGTTGCCCGTGGCGGACTCGAACCAAAAGGCCCCGGCAGGCTTTTTGCCGCCCGGCAGGATGGCGCCCCGGTCCTTGATGGCCATGGCCACCACCTTGGACCCCCAGTGCAGGCGCATCTGGTCAGCCACGGTGGAGCCGATAAAATTGCGCGGGGACATCTTGCCAGCTTTGGTTTCAGGGTCCGTGCCCACGCCAGTGACATCAGTGTCCTGCACACAGTACATGCTCTGGCCGGTACGCTTGTCATACCAGTCATTGCCGATGATGCCGTGCATCATGGGGGAGCTGCCGCTGAAAAAACTGGCATGGCCCGGGGCCGTGACGGTGGGCCCGTAATCATACTGCGCGGCGGTCATGAACGCGCCGCCATCCGTCAGCAGCTTCAGGCCGCCATCTTCAAACTGGTGATGAAAGCGCTCCAGGTATTCATAGCACAACTGGTCCACCACGATGGCGACGACGAGTTTCGGTGGTGGGTTCGGGGCGGCGGCCTGGATGCCAGGCAGACAGACGGCGGTGAGGACGAAAAGCAGGATGGATTGAAGCTTCATCAGTGAGGTTGGGAGGGAGGAGTCAAACGTCACGGCGGACGCGGATATTCGCAGGAGGCAGATTTGTTTTAACGGGAAGTCACGCAACAGGGGAAAGTAAAACTTACAGCCATCTTCCAGGGCGGAGGCGAATTGGTCATGTGCGCCATTTTTGTTCATCGGGCGCTCTTTCATTGAATCCTTCTATCCTTATGAAAACCTTCCCCTGCTCCAATGTAAAAGTCGGCATCCTGGCGATAGTCCTGGCTGCCGTCGCCGCCAGCCTTCCTGACGCCAATGCCGGCGAAAAAGTGGCCATTGTCAATCTACCACCGCCGGTGACCCTCGCCATCCTGGACCGTTTCCCTGACGCCCGTTTTACCGAGGCTGAGGCAGAAACTGAAAACGGTGTGGTGAAGTATGAAGTGGAGATCAAAAGCGGCGGCAAAGATATTGACATTGAGGTCGCCGCAGATGGCCGTATTCTGAAAATTGACGACTGATCCGGCGGCGGCATTACCGCGCGCCATTTCAATGACAGCCCCTTTGTGCCCTCCGGTCAGAGGGGCTGCTTTTGCATCAGGCAGTCTTCGTCTCGAAAGGAAACCAGCCCCGGGTGCGCTGGCACACACGCACCAGGAAAAGCATGAGCGGCACCTCAATGAGCACTCCGACGACCGTGGCCAGGGCCGCGCCGGAACTGAGGCCAAAGAGCATGACGGCCGTCGCAATGGCCACTTCAAAATGATTGGAGGCCCCAATCATGGCGCTGGGGGCTGCATCCTCGTAACTGAATTTCATGACCTTGGCGGCCAGATAGGTGATGCCAAAAATGAGCAGCGTCTGCAGGGTCAGCGGAACAGCGATCCACAGGATCGTCAGCGGATTGGCCAGGATGGTCTCACCTTTGAAGCTGAACAGAAGCACCAGGGTGGCGAGCAGGGCGATGATGGAGACGGGCGTGAGGAAGTGCAGAAATTTCTTCGCGAACCACTCCGGCCCTTTCACCTTCATGATCCACAGGCGCGAGGCGTAACCCGCCACCAATGGCAGCGCCACATAAATGCCCACGGAGAGCAGCAGCGCCTCCCACGGCACAGGCATTTGATTGATGCCCAGAAGCCAGCCGCCGAGCAGGCCGTAAAGGAAAAGCATGGTGAGTGAATTCACCGCCACCATGATGAGCGTGTGCCCCTGGTTGCCTTTGGCCAGGTAACTCCAGACCAGCACCATGGCCGTGCACGGGGCAATGCCAAGCAGGATGGCCCCGGCGATGTAGGAGCGGTAAAGTTCAACTTCCGAACCGTCTTTCACGACCTCCGTGCCAGGCAGCAGGTCCTTGAAAAAGAATCCAAGAAAGAGCGTCGCGATAGCCAGCATGGTGAAGGGCTTGACAGCCCAGTTGACAAAGAGGGTCAGGAACACCGGACGGGGATTGCGCCCAGCCTTCACCACCTCTCCAAAATCAATTTTCACCATGATGGGATACATCATAAAAAACAGGCAGATGGCGATGGGAATGGAGACGACCGGCGCGCCGTTCACGTAGATGGACATGCCATCAAGCGTCTGCGCCAGCCCGGGTGCCACCTTGCCCAAGGCAATGCCGGCGACGATGCACAGGCCGACCCAAAGGGTGAGCTGGCGCTCAAAGAGACTCATGGATTTGGTTTCGTTGCTCATGGTGCACCACCGTTGTTTGGCTTTATGGCCAAGTAAAGATTTATTTGGCAATTTTACCAAATGAATGGCTTATGCAGGCACCCCATCTGCCCGACTCAGTGCCGCGACGTAAAAAGTCTGCGTCCTTTTTCACCTCGGCCCGTCTCCCCCGCTGAACCGCAACGGCATTCCGCCGGACGGCAAACCAAACCCATCAAAGTAAAAGACCATGACAACGATGACTCAAAAACAGACGCACCAGAACGACAGCCTGCGGCAGGGAGTGCGGGAGCATTACGCCAAGATTGTGGAATCCACCGGCTGCGGCTGTGCGCCCACCTGCTGCACGCCGGGCGCAGATCAACGGGATGTGGCGGAGGTTTCCCAAAAACTGGGCTACAGTGCCGAGCAGACAGGGGCCGTGCCGGAAGGGGCCAACCTGGGAGTGGGCTGTGGCAATCCGCATGCCATCGCCGCCTTGCAGGCCGGACAGACGGTGCTGGATCTGGGCAGCGGCGCGGGATTCGATGTCTTCCTGGCAGCCCGTGCCGTGGGGCCTGCGGGCCGGGTCATCGGTGTGGACATGACACCGGTCATGATCTCCAAGGCACGGGAAAATGCGCTGAAGACCGGCCTGGAAAACACGGATTTTCGGCTGGGTGAGATCGAGCATCTGCCCGTGGCGGATGCGACGGTGGACGTGATTCTGTCCAACTGTGTGATCAATCTTTCTCCGGACAAAGGCCAGGTCTTTGCCGAGGCCGCACGTGTTCTGAAACCCGGCGGCAGACTGGCCATCTCCGATGTGGTGGCGCTGAAGCCGGTGCCGGAGGAGATGCGCACGGACATGCTGCTGTATGCCGGCTGTGCCTCCGGCGCGGCAGAGATCGCTGAGCTGGAAAAGCTGCTGGGTGAAGCCGGTTTTGAAAACATCCGCATCACGCCCAAGCCGGAAAGCCGCGAGGTGATCCGTGACTGGTTCCCTGGAAAAGGACTGGAGGAACTGTTCGCCTCCGCCACCCTTGAGGCTGTCAAACCCGCCGCCATCGCCTGAGCATGACCGTCACCCTGGAAGACATCTGGTCCCAGTTCGCCACCCGTCTGCGTCATTTCATACGCGGGCGGGTGGCGGATGAATCAGCCGCCGAGGACATCCTGCAAAATGTTTTTGTGAAGATCCAGCAGCGGCTTGGCCAGTTGCGTGGACTGGAGAAACTGGAGAGCTGGATTTTTCAAATCACCCGCAATGCCATTGTGGACCATCACCGCCAGGTAAAACCTGCTGAGCCGCTGGATGAGGAGACCGCACCTGCGGAGATGCTCTCCAGCTTCCGCGATGATCCGGAGGCCATCACCTTGCTGGCGGCCTTTCGCCGGATGATCAGCGAGCTGCCGGAGACGTATCGTGAAGCGATAGAACTCACCGAGCTGCAAGGCCTCACCCAGCAGGAGCTGGCGGAACGAATGGGCATCTCCCTTTCCGGCGCGAAATCCCGCGTGCAACGGGGCCGGGCACTGCTGAAGGAGATGCTGCTGGAGTGCTGCCGTTTTGAATTCGACCGGCGCGGCGGCATCGTCGAGTGCGAGCCGAAAAAGAGGGCCTCCTGCAAAGAGTGCTGAAGCTGGATATCAGCCGAGGATGGTCGCAAGACCGTCCTTCTTCCAGCGTTCCGTAGCGATGCCCGTGCGCCTTTTTTCCCTTTTCTCAACCTGCCTCCTCACGCTTGCCATTGCCTCATCAGGCTTCGCTGAGCGGCCTAACATCCTGCTGATACTGCCGGACCAGATGCGTGCCAGTGCCATGGGCTGCGATGGCAATGAAGAGGTCAAAACACCGCACATTGACCGGCTGGCGGCGGAAGGCATGATGTTTAAGCGCACCTATGCCAACGTGCCGGTGTGCTGTCCGGCGCGGGCCATTTTGATGACGGGCACTTATCCACATGTGAACGGCATGGTGGCCAATGATCTGCGGCTGCGGGAGGAGCACGTGACCATTGCCGAGCAGCTCCAGGAGGCGGGCTACCGCACCGGGTTCATCGGCAAATGGCACCTGGATGGCGGGCCGCGTGATCCCGGATTTGTGCCACCGGGGCCGCGCCGGCAGGGTTTTGAATTTTGGGCCGCCTATGAGTGCCATCACAAGCACTTTGAGCCGGACTACTTCCGGGATACACCGGAGCGCATCGTGGTGAACAAATTTGAGCCGGAAGCCTCCTGTGATTTTGCCGTGGAGTTCCTGAAATCACAGCCCAAAGAGAGGCCGTTTTTCCTGACCGTGCAGATGGGGCCGCCGCATGATCCCTACGGCGCTCCGGAGGAATACATGAATCAATACGATGCCCCCAAACTGACGCCGGATAAAAGCTGGCAAGAGGGCAGCGAAACTCGCCCGACACCGAAGAAGGGTCTTCGCCGGGGACCGCTGGCCAACCGCTTTGTCCCGCTCGGCGGCAAGGAGGAAATCGCCGCCTACTATGCGGCGATCACGGCCATTGATGACCAGGTGGGCCGCCTGCTGGCCACCCTGAAAGAAACCGGCGCGGATGAAAACACCATCATCCTTTTCACCTCGGATCATGGCGACATGCTGGGCAATCATGGCATGCGGCGCAAGCGCAAGCCGCACGATGAATCCGCCCGCGTGCCGGGCATCATCCGCTGGCCCGCCCGCGTGCCGAAGGGCAAGTCCGTGGACACCCTTTTCAGCCATGTGGACATGCCCCCGACCCTCTTGGCCCTGGCCGGACTGCCCGTGCCAGAGGTGATGCAAGGCGCCGACCTGTCCCGCGTGGCGCTGGGTGAAACGACCGAAGGACCCGAGGCCGTGCTGCTGCAAATCTTCGTCCCTTTTAACCCCGATGGCATCGCCAGACCCTGGCGCGGCATCATCACCGCAGACTACACCTATGCGCGGTATGAGGAGGAGCCATGGGTGCTGTTTAATGACAAAGCTGACCCGCACCAGATGACAAACCTGGCGTCGGATGCCGCTGCCTCCCCCCTGCGTGAAAAGCTGGATGCCCAGCTCACCGCGCTGATGAAAAAACATGGCGATGCCTGGAGCTTTAACTCCTCTGAAATCGTCGAAGAAGGCGGCCGCCTGTATAAGAACAGCACCTTTTACACCGTCCAGGAATACCTGGAATGGGCCAAGGAGAATAACAAAGAGTAAGGCAGAATCAGCAGCCCTCCATTACCGGAACATCAGCACCGGGATCTGGCAGGTGCGCACCATCGTGGTAGTGGTGCTGCCGAGGATGAACTGGCGGATGGGGCTGTGGCCATAGGCACCCATGACCAGGAGGTCAATCTCGCTGGTCTTGACAACGTTGGCGATGATCTCCTCAGGGGAACCCGCTTCTGCCGCAGCAACGACAGTGAAACCGACGCTCCGCAGTTTCTCAGCCGCTTCCTCCAGAAAGTAACGGGCGTTGTCATCCACCTTGCCAGCCCGCAGGAGGTGGCAATGACAGCCTTTCAGCAGCGGGCTGTTCATCACAAAATCCACCGCCTTCAGCACACTGGGGCCGCCATCATAGGCGATGAGGAAACGCTGGATGGGCTTGAATGCACGGGCGGCAACAAGCACAGGACGCACGCTGGTACGGATGACGCGCTCCACCTGGCCACCGAGGTGGCCTTTGGCAAAATTGGCGTGCTCGCCGCGCTTGCCGATGACCACCAGCTCAGCGGCAGGCTCCAGTTCCTCCAGCGTTTCCGCCAGCGAACCATGGCGCTGCACAGTCTCCACCTGGGAGATGCCTGCGGCCTGGAGCTGCTTTTCGGCATCTTCCAGAATGGCCTTGCCCTTCAGGCGGGCCACACGGGCCTGATTTTCCTCCAGCTTGACCAGTTCTGCGGTAAGTTCAGCCGAGGCATCGAAGCCGATGGCACCGGTGAAATCCGCCCCCATGGCATGTTCACGATGGGGATCGAGCACGTGTAAAACGCGGATGCCAGCGCCCATGCGTGAGGCCGCCCAGGCGCTGTGTTGATAAACGCTCGGCGCGTATTGGGAACCGTCGGTGCAGGCAAGAATCGTTGACATAAGTTGGGTGTATCTTGGTTGGATGTTTCCTGACGGGTTGACTTAATGGTCGAGCAGACGGTCCAGCGCATCGGGCTTGTCGTGAATCGCAAGCTTGTCAACGAGCGTGGCGCTGGCTTCGTTCATTCCCAGAATTTCCACCTCCGTGCCTTCGCGGCGGAATTTCAGCACCACTTTGTCCAACGCAGAGACGGCGGTGAGATCCCAGAAATGCGCATGGCTGACGTCAATGACCACTTTCGCCAGCACTTCTTTGAAGTCGAACTGCGTGATGAACGCCCCCGATGAAGCGAAGAAAAGCTGCCCGGCAACGGTGTAGGTGCGGGAGTCTTTCTCAGCATCCAGGCTGCTGCGTACGCGCAGGATCTGGGCGACCTTCCGGGCGAAGAACAGCGCACTGAGCAGCACGCCGACGCCCACACCGATGGCCAGGTTATGCGTGGCCACCACGACGATGACGGTGGAGAGCATGACCGTGCTGGAACTCTTCGGATGCAGGCGCATGTTCTTAAACGATGCCCAGGAGAAAGTGCCGATGGACACCATGATCATCACGGCCACCAGGGCAGGCATGGGGATCTGCTTCACCCAGGGGCCGAGCACGACTAACAAAATGAGCAGAAACACGCCGGCCACAAAGGTGGACAGACGGCCACGGCCGCCGGACTTCACATTGATGACGGACTGGCCGATCATGGCGCAGCCTGCCATGCCGCCGAACAGACCGGCGGCGATGTTGGCCAGACCCTGGCCGCTGCATTCGCGGTTTTTATTGCTCGGCGTATCCGTCATCTCATCCACGATCTGCGCGGTCATCAGAGATTCCAGCAGGCCCACAGCGGCCAGGCCGGCCGAGTACGGCAGGATGATCCAAAAGGTCTCCAGCGTCCACGCCACCTGCGGCCAGAGGAAGATGGGCAGAGAATCCGGCAGGGAACCCAGGTCCCCCACGCGGCGCACATCCAGTTTGAAAACAATGGCCAGCACGGTCATCACAATGATGGCAACCAGGGGCGAGGGCACCACCTTGGTTACGCGCGGCAGCAGGTAGATGATGGCCAGTGCACCCGCCACCATGGCATAGACCATCCAGCCTGCGCCTTTGAACTCCGGCAACTGCGCCATGAAGATGAGGATGGCCAGGGCATTGACAAAACCCGTCATGACCGATTTGGAAACAAAGCGCATGACATCGCCGATGCGGGCGATGCCGGCAATGATCTGGATGACACCTGTCAAGAGCGTGGCCGCCAAGAGATATTGCAGGCCGTGCTCCTTGACCAGGGTGACCATCAGCAGTGCCATGGCCCCGGTGGCAGCCGAGATCATGCCCGGACGACCACCGAAGATGGCAGTGACCACGGCGATGCAAAATGAGGCGTACAGCCCCACCTTGGGATCCACCCCGGCGATGATTGAAAAGGCGATCGCCTCCGGGATGAGAGCCAGGGCGACGACGATGCCCGCGAGCAAGTCACCGCGGATGTTGGAGAACCATTCTTGAGAGAGATTTTTGGAGAACACAGAGAAGTAGGAGTGAGTGGGGGGAGACGGAAGAAAATCGACGTGCCCGGCCAGTAATAAAGTCCGGGGTGTGAAGGCAGGTCCACGGTGCTGCATGGTTGCACCGGGGTTGACATACATGTCAGCCACCTGCGTGAGGTGGCGGGATTTGACAGGCTATGGCGGACTCACCTGCGGAAGCGTGGCGCAGGTGATGGCGGTTTTAAACGGACGGGGCATGGGGATTGGCAGTCAGTCACTTGCCCTCCGTTGGGCGCTGAATCAACCCTTTTTTACCCCGGCACCCCCTAACCATCATTGCATAAAAAAAGCGTGTGCAGGCAGAAAGCCCGCACACGCCACGGCGAAACTCGTTTTATGAACCGTAGCTGAAGCCCATGCCAGTCTTCTCCTTGGTGGTTTCCAGGAAGCTGTGGGAGATGACCACGTCATTGGCATCAAACACAGCGGTGACGGACTGGTAATAGGTGATGATCGCGCCGGGGATGAAAGCGGAGCCAGGGATCCAGGCCTTGCCGGTGGTCTCGCTTGGCTTGAAGGTCCAGGTGCCGGTGGCCTGCCCGGCAGCATTGGTGCCCTTGGTATAAAAAAGGCCCAGCTTGCCGACGATATCGCGGCGCGTGGTCACGCCGTTCTGGATCTTGGCGGCAGCCTTGGTCAGGTGTGAGCTTTTCCGGGCATTGAGAGGATTGGTCACGTCTCCCTCGGCATTGGTGGCAGGTGCTGCCGTGGCTGGCGGGGCGGATCCGGCCGGGGAGCTGGTGGCGGCGGAAGCGGGAGCTTCAGAAGTACCACAACTGGTCAGACCGGTGATGGCGGCAAGGGAGGCGACGAGGAGGAAGGTAGGTGCAGTTCTCATGCAAGGCCATGCAAGCAGGATAGGTGGAAACTGGCAAGCACAAGCCGTCATCAAATTTGCCACTTGCAAAAAGCCCTCTATTTGGCTAAATAGCCAAGCAGAATGTCAACAGTCACTCAACAATCTTCAACAGCAACCACACAGCGCCGTGTGGAGGTGATCAAGGCCCTGGCACACCCTTCCCGCATGCTGATCGCAGAGACCCTGATGAGCGGCGAGAAGTGTGTCTGCGACCTCCAAGCCCTCGTCGGCGCGGACATGTCCACCGTCTCCAAGCACCTGACGCTGATGCGAAAGGCGGGCGTCCTTGCCTGTGAAAAACGCGGTCTCAATATTTACTACCGCCTGGCCTGCTCCTGCCTGGGCAGCTTTCTGCGCTGCGTGGATGAACTGGCCCCCGAGGCCGAGGCCTGCGGGACCAACTGCTGCGACTGACTTTAACGAAAACCCAACCACCATGAATATCACCGAATTTCTCTCCCACCTCACTGCCCACGCGGACAAGCCGCTGCTCTTTGTGCTGCCGGATGGCGGCTTCATCCCGGCGCACTTTCACATCACGGAAGTGGGCCATGTGAAAAAGAACTTCATTGATTGCGGCGGTACGCGCCGCAGCGCGGAGAGCTGCCTGCTACAAACCTGGACCGCAGACGATACGGACCACCGCCTCGTTGCCGGAAAACTGAGCATGATCTTTGGCCGCGCAGGCGATGTGCTGCCCAGCCATGAACTGCCCGTAGAAGTGGAGTATGAAGACTTCTCCGTCAGCCAGTTTCCAGTGACGGATGCCTCCGTTTCCGACGGAGTGCTTGTCTTCCAGCTTGGACTCAAACACACCGACTGCCTGGCCAAGGAACTGTGCCTGCCCGGCGTGTGCGGCCCGGTCCCCACTGTGAATCTGCTCGGCTGCGCACCGGGCAGCGGCTGCTGCTAATCACTCGAGATGAACACCTTGACGAAACCTCGCGTTCTGATTCTTTGTACCGGAAACTCCTGCCGCAGCCACATGGCGGAGGGCATCCTACGCCAGGCGGCGGGGGATCTGATTGAAGTCCACAGCGCCGGGTCCAAACCGGCCGGGTACGTACATCCAAAGGCCATAGCGGCACTGGCGGAGATCGGCATTGATATCTCCGCCCATAGCTCCAAGCACATGAATGAATTTCTGGACCGCGACATTGCGACCGTCATCACGGTGTGTGGCAATGCCGACCAGGTCTGCCCCATGTATCCGGGCCAGGTGAACCGGCATCACTGGGGTTTTGACGATCCTGCCCACACCACCGGCACTGAGGAGGAAATCCTCGCCGATTTCCGGCGCGTGCGGGACCAGATCCGTCTGGTCTTCGGTGCCTATGCTGCGGGTTTAAAAGAGGGCGCGGGGAGAGCTGCTGCCTCCTGAGTGCTTCCTTCTTCAGCGGGGCTGCACGAGGAACAGGCCTTGGAAGGGTTTCAGCAGGTCTTCGCCGCTAAGGTCGGTGCCGGAGATGTCGCCTTCCCGCAGCCAGGCGGAGCCGCCGGGCGCTGGGGCCAGATAGAGGCTGTCATAGCCGCTGGCGCCGGCATTCGCATCACCTAACCATAAGCGTAACTTCGTGGCACCGGCAGGCTCGGGGCTGGGGGTGAATCCATCGGCAGCGGTCAGCTTCACATTCAGCGGTGATTTTTCCATGACCTGATGCGTGCCGACGAAACGCGTACCTGCCTGTGGCAGCAGCGGCCGGATGACCTGGGGCACCTGGCCGGCCAGCAGGACGGTGATTTCCTGCGTGCGGGCCTGCACCAGCACGGCATCGCCCGGACGAAGAACGGATGAGGCACCTGCATTGAAATTCCAGCCGGACAAGCCTAACCAACTGGATGCAAAACCGTTGGTGGCCGCATCATAATGAAGCACACGGTCAGAGGTTTCTTCACCGGCTCCGCTAACAAACTGTTCAGTAGGAAAAAGCTTCTCCAGGGTCCACACCGGACGCATGGCAACGCGGGTGCCCGTCAGGTCCGCCGGCAGTCCTTCAGCCGTGGTGACGAGACTGCCTTCCACGGCTTCCAGAGTGAAGCGCTGGCCGCTGTAAGGGCCGTCAAGAATCTCCAGATCCGCAGGCACTTCCAGCTCCAGGCCGGACAGGCCTTCCAGCCGGACCGACTGCTCCCCTTCCCGGCTCGCCACCCGGCCGGCGTAAAGCTCGGGCTGCTCCAGCGGCATGGAAAAGCTGCGGGTGCCCACCGGGAAAGTCTCCCGGCTGAACATCCAGGCCGGAGTGGTGGCGGAGGCTTCAGGCGTGCCGTTTAAATCCACATCCAGGCTGACTTTCAGGCGCACCAGACCGCGTGCCGCCCCGGCGAACAAAGTGCTGTCCACCCGGGCGTAACGCTGGGTCTGTCCGCCAGTGGCGTCAAAGGTGGTCTCAGACGGCACTCGTGCAGGGCTCCAGTTCTCCGCGTCGGTGCTGGTCTCCAGGATAAAGAAAAGGTCCGGACGGCCTGCCATCGGCTGGCTCACCAGCACATCGGTCATGCCGGTATCCGGCTGAATCTCCAGTCGGAAACGTCCAGACCCGCTGCGACCATCTGCCGGATCGGTGCCGAGGGCGTATTCCAGCAGGTTCGGGTAAAGGTCCGCATCGGGATTGTCCAGAGGTGCGGCCAGTCCGCCCAGAGACTGGCTCTCCTGCCAGGACGCAAAGGTGGATGCCGGTCCGGCGGACTCTGATGAAGGGCTTTCCTCGTTGAAGAACGCCATGGACATGGCCATGGGAGCGGCGGCTAATTCCGAGCAGTCCAGGCACTCCAGGCCAAGGTCATAAGTGAGGTCCGTGTTCTCATCAATGCCCTCATCATCCGCCATGCCGTCTGCGCCGGATTCGGCACTTCCTGCGGCGAGCTGCCCAGGAATGAGAGTGAAGACGGCCGTGCTCGCCCCATTGATGATGGGGCTGCTGTTGAACAGCAGATCCTGCCCCACATCGTCATCTCCGGGGACGACGCTGGTCAGGGGTTTGGCCCATTTTAAAGCGCCTCCGTTTTCAAACTGGATGGCTGCCAGGTGCAGGAAGTAGGAGCCGGGGTCAATGTCCGTCATCAGGTAGCGGCCGCCTTCATCGGTGATGGCGGCATTCACGGCCTCTGCCGTGTTCACATCATCACCCGCGCGGAAGAGCTGCACAAAGACATTGCGGATGCCCTCGTTGGGATTCATTCGGCTGTCGCCGTTGATGTCCATGAAGACCCGGTTGCCGATGGCCAGAGGTGCCCACAGGCCAAAGTCCACGGTGAGGTTGGTATCCGCATCGGAATCATTGTCGGTAATGGATTCCGTGCCCGGCTGCAGGGCAATGATGGGGCTGAACAACGGTGTGCCGGGTCCGGCAGGCTGGGCACCGTCATTGTTGTTATCCACATTGTTATCCAATGTGACAGGCGTGCCACCCGTGTGGGTATAACCATAAGGAGGGGTGACCTTCACATAGTAGTTACCCGGCTGCAGATTGGTGAAGAGATAAGCTCCGCTGGAGGGGGTGACGATATCGGAACCCACCTGCGTATCCGCCGCGCCGCCTGTACCGCCGATGGCATTGTCCGTGCCGGGCCTGAAAAGCTGCACCGTCGCCCCGGCGACACCGGTTTCATTGCCGTTCTTGAGGCCGTCATTGTTACTGTCCAGCCAGACCAGATTGCCGAGAGAAAGGGTCTTCACTGTGAGGGTCAGCGAGCGTGTGCCGGCGCAGCCATTGGCATCCGCCGCCCGCACGGTGAAAGTGCTGCTCCCCAGAGCCGTGGGAGTGCCACTGATGACACCTGAGCTGCTGAGGCTCAGGCCATTGGGCAAACTGCCGCCGCTGAGAGACCAGGCATAAGGGCTTACCCCGGAGGCAGCCACCAGGGTGGTGGAATAGGACGAACTGAGATAGGCAAAGGGCAGCGACGCAGTGCTGATGCTGACCGGTGCACAGCCGGGTGTCAGCGAATAAGCGCGCGTGCCAGTGCAGCCGCCTGCATCCGTAGCGCGGATGATAAACGAGGCGGTCGTGGTGCTGGTGGGAGTGCCCGTGATGGCCCCGCTGCTGCTGAGGCTAAGCCCTGCTGGCAGGCTGCCGCTGCTGATGGCATAAGTATAAGGCGCGGTGCCGCCGCTGGCGCTCACTGTCTGGTTATATGCGCTGCCTGCCGTGGCTGCTGACAGGCTGCTGGGAGTCATGGTGATGGTGGAGCATGTCGCATTGACCGTATAATTCTGCGAGATGGTGCAGCCGAATGCATCCGTGACCAGCATGGTGAAGTTATAGGTTCCTGCCTGCGACACCCTGCCGGTGATGGACCCTGTGCTGGCATTCAGGTTCAGACCCGGAGGGAAGGTTCCGCTGCTGATGCTGTAAACGTAAGGCTGGTTGCCATTGCTGACGGAGATGGTCTGGTTATAGGCGGCCCCGGCGGCCGTGTTTGGCAGTGAGCCGGGACTGATGCTCATGTTGGGGCAGGCCGCCGTTAAGGTATAGTTCCGGGTGGTCGCGCAGCCGTAGGGGTCCGTGATCCGCAGGTTGAAGTTATACGTCCCGGCTTCCGACACGGCTCCGGTGATGGTTCCAGTACTGGAGTTCAGGCTCAGCCCTGGCGGGAAGGTTCCGCTGCTGATGCTGAAGACGTAAGGTTGGTTGCCATTGCTGACAGAGATGGTCTGGCTGTAGGAGCTGCCGACGGTGGCATTCTGGAGTGAACCGGGGCTGATGCTCAAAACCGGGCAGGCCGTGGTCAGGGTGTAGTTCCGGCTGATGGAGCAGCCATACTGGTCGGTGACCAGAAGGGTCAGGTTAAAAGTCCCCTCCTCCGTGGCGGCACCGGTGATGGCACCGCTGCTGGAGTTCAGAACCAGGCCATCAGGCAGGCTGCCGGTGGTAAAAGCGTACGTGTAAGGCTGGCTGCCGCCGCTGGTGGAAATGGTCTGGCTGTAGGAGGTCCCGACCGTCGCATTCTGAAGGGAGCTGGGGCTCAGGCTCAGTGTCGGGCAAGTAGGGGTGAAGGAATAGGCACGGGTACCGGCACAGCCGCTGGCGCTGGTCGCCCGGATGATGAAACTGGCGGATGCACTGCTGGTGGGTATGCCGGAAAGCTGGCCTGAACTGCTGTTCAGGCTCAGGCCCGCAGGCAGGCTGCCGGCGCTCACCGTATAAGTAAAGGAGCCGGATCCTCCGGATGCAGAAACGTTCTGGCTGTAGTTAGTCCCCACCGTGGCCGCAGGCATGCTGGAGGGGGAGATGGTGACGGTGGGGCAGGAAGGTGTGACTGTGTAGCTTTGGGAATTGGTGGCGCACCCATAGGCATCCACCACGCGCAGTGTGAAGGTGAGGGCTCCTGCCTGGGAGGTGGTGCCGCTGAGGACGCCGTTGCCGGCCAGATTCAGTCCGGGCGGCAACCCGCCGCTGGCGAGGCTGAAGGTATAGGGCGCATTCCCGCCGGAGGCGGTGAAGGTCTGGCTGTAAAAGCTGCCAACGACCGGATTCGGCACCGAGGAAGGACTCACTGCGATGACCGGGCATACCGGGGTGACGGTATAATTGTTGGTGATGAAGCAGCCGTTGGCATCCGTGGCGGTGATGGTGAAATTCGCCGTATTTGTATTCACCGCCGGTCCGGTAAGAGTGCCGCTGCTGCTGAGGCTCATCCCCGTGGGCAGGCTGCCGCTGGAGACGGTGAAGGTGTAAGGTCCGGTGCCGCCATTGGCCGTGAAGCCCTGACTGTAAGAGAAGCCTACGGTGGGTGTGGTCAGGCTGGACGGACTGAGGGACAGCTGGGGACAATTCAGCGTCATGACATAGTCCTCCACCTCCCCCGTGCCTGCGGCTCCTGTGGGTCCTGGATTCTGTAAATTGGTCAGCCGGACGCGCACGCCCCTCACACCGGGCAGGGCATTGTTGGGCACGCTGAAATTGAGATTGCGCAGGACGCCGGCGGTTCCGCTGGCCACAAGGTTGTTGGTGACAATCTGCTCCCCGGAATCGGTGAAGCTGCCATTGCCGTTAAAGTCTATCCAGGCATTCAGATAGGCAGGTGCACCGCTGGTATTGGTCAGCGTATAACCCGCCGTGCCTGAGCTGCCCAGGCTGACGCTGGAAGGAAGGCTCACGCCGTCTTCATCATCACTGCCGGTGATGTCGTCTCCCGTTGCACCCGCATTCCGCACCGATACAAATTCCGTATCCACAGTGGCCCCGAGGCGGAGATTGTTGCTGGCGATGCTGGAGGCATCTGCGGCGCCGCTCCAGTCCCCGAAGTCCAGGGCAGGCCCCTGGATCTCCACGACGTAATCTTCCACCTCCCCAAGACCTGCTGCGCCGGTGGGCAGGGTGGTGGCGCTGTCACTGACCCGCAAGCGAACGCCCCGGTTGCTGCCGATGCTGGCATTCATCGGCACGGTAAAGGTGATGTCCTGGCTGGTCAGGAAAGGTCCGGACGCAGACCAGGGGGCCAGATAGGCGCCATCAATCACCACGGGTCCAGTTGCAAGACCGGAAAGCTCCCAGGCAACGGCCAAGTTATCCCCGCCACCGCCTTCTTTCATCAGCGCCTCAATATAATAGGGCTTGCCGCCTTCCAGGTTGATGGCGACGGATTTCTGCTGGGCATAGGTGGTCCAGGAACGGGAATTGGTCCAGCCCGGCACACTGGCGATGGTCACTGCATTGGCCGGGGTGGCATCACTGCTCAGCAGCAGCCGCGACTCGTCATCCCCCGCGACATAAAAGGTGTAGGTGCCGGTGACAGGCGGATACACCCAGCCGCGCATGCGCTGGCCCATGTTGTCCGCCCAGTTGACCGGGGCTTCAAAGCTGGTGGGGACATCAGAGCCTGTCGGATTGTTTGGGTAGGCCGCATTGTTGGTCAGGTCGGAAATGGCTGTACCACCAATGCCCAGCCACCACTCCCGCAGGATGCCGCCCTTGGTCACACCGGTGATGAGACGCGCCGGTTCCAGCCGCTCGCCGCCGCTGGTGACGGTGGCATTGTTCAGCACACCGTCATTGTTAAAATCAATCCACGCATGCAGGTAGGCAGGTGCGCCGGTGTCATTCACCACGGTGACAGGAAGAGTGACGGTTTTTCCGACCTCGATCCCCGCGGGCATGACGACGCCGTCCTCATCATCCAGGCCCGTGATATCATCCCCGGTGGCGGTGGCGGTGGTGGTGGCCGTGCTTTCCTTATCCACCAGCGCACCCAGGCGCAGGCTGGCATCCACCATTGCCGAAGCACTGCCGAAACTGGAGAAGTCTCCGAAATCCAGCATGGACTGCACAATGGTCGTGGCGTGATCTTCCACCTCTCCGATGCCGTCTGCCCCGTCAGGGCCGGGGCTGCTGACACTGGTCAGCCGGGCACGCAAGGCTGTGGCTCCCAGGCTGGCACCGGCAGGAACGGTGAAGTTCAGGGTGCGCGCCACGTTGGAAGTGCCGTTGGCAATGACAATGTTACTCGCGATCTGCTCCCCGGAATCTGCCAGGCTGCCATTGCGGTTGAAATCAATCCAGACATTCAGGTAGGCGGCCGCGCCGCTGGTATTGGTGACGGTCACGGCGGCACTGCCGGCGGCCCCCTGCTCCAGGGTGGCGGGCATCAGCACGCCGTCTTCATCATCCGTGCCGGTGATGTCATCTCCCGTCGCGGTGGCATTCGTGGTGGCGGTGGCCTCAGCATCTACCAGTGCTCCTATGCGCAGGTTGGTACTTATGATACTGGAGGCGCTAGGAAAAGAGGCATAGTCGCCGAAATCGGTGTTCGTTGTGACCACAACGGTCCGCGCCGCACTGGCCTGACAGCCCAGCGCATCGGTGGCCCGGAAAGTCACGGATACGCCGCTACCGTTCAGTGCGGAGGCGGTGCCGCTGAGCACGCCCGCACTGCTGAGGCTCAAGCCAGAAGGGAGTGTGCCGCTGACCACGGACCATGTGTAGGGAGCGGTGCCGCCGCTGGCTGTCAACGTGTGGCTGTAGGCCGTATTGATGATCACGCTGGGCGGCTGTCCGCTGAGAGTGATGGAGGGACAGGCCAGGAAACCAAAATCAATGGTCAAATTGGTATTGCTGTCGTTGTCACCATCGTTGGTCGGCTCCGTGCCGGCAACGAGGGAGATCAGCGGACTGCGGACCGGCTGCCCCTGGGAGGTCTGGATGCCGTTGTCATCATTGTCCTCCCCATTGTCTGCCGTATCGGTATTCGTGCTGCTGAGAGGGAAGGCCGCCGGTGGAGTGGGAATGTAAACAAAATACTGGCCGGGAGAAAGGTCATTGAAAGTATAAACCCCGCCCCCTGCCGTGGTAGAGGTAGCGGCCGGGGCTGCCGTGAGGGGATTTTCCCCGCCCAAGAAGAGCTGCACCGCTACGCCATCTATACCGGACTCCCCGCCGTCTTTGATGCCGTTGTTATTCGCATCATGCCACACGTGGTTGCCAATTTTCATGGACGGGGCCGCCCCGGGACAGGCCGCGCCATCGGAGTTGGTCACCACCGGGCCGCTGCCAATAATGGTCACGGTGCCATTGAGCACGCCGTTGGTCCGGTTGAAGACATAGAGGGTATCCTGGGAGGTGGAGCTGCTCTGGCTTCCGTAACCATAGGCCAGGCCGTTCGCGTCAATGGTCAAGGAACCGAAAGTGGACAGGTAAGAGGAGGCGATCCGAGTGCAAAGCCCGGTGACCAGATTGATTTCATGAAGGCCCAGGTTGTTGGAATCGTTCGTGTTGTAACCGTAAATTTTATCCGTCAGCGGATCCCAGACGATGTCACCAAAGTTACCCGTCGTATTATTGCCAGTGCTGGCATACCTGGTGACGAGCGGGCTGCCCACCAGGGTGGCAGAACCCAGGTCAATGGTGTAAAGGGTGGTCCTGGCATTGCTGAAAGTATAGCGGTTGATGATCATCTGCCCGTTGGTCAGAGTCGTCCCCCCGCCCCACTGGCCGTCCGTTTCAGAAGTGGGCAGGCCGGGGATTTCCCCCATGTCCACCAAGGTGCCCAGAGCGTTGATGCGATACAGGTGCGCACCATTTTGATCAATGCAGTAAAGGTAGCCCCCGTAGGCCGCAAGTCCGTTCAGCTTCTTGCCGCTGAAGATGAAAAGCGGCTCAAGTGACTGGTCTTCATTAATATAATATAAAGTGGTGTCCCACACTCCTGCCGTCTGCACGTTCTGGATGATGTAAAAGCGGTTGTCGCAGACGAAGGGGGCGCCCACGTTGGAGACGAAACCGAAGTCAATCGTATCATCCACATTACCTCCAAAACCCGGCTCCGTTCCCGCAGTGAGCTGGAACACGCCGCTGTAGGCCGCCGTGCCGGAGCCTCCCGGTTGTGACCCGTTATTGTCATTGTCAAAAACATTGTCCGCAGGGCCGACGACCGAGCTCACCCGAGACAGAGGCGGCGTGGGCACCTTGACAAAGTACCTCCCTGCGGTGAGGCCTGTAAACAAATAGCCGCCCCCGCCTGATGTGGTCGTGGTGGCCAGCTTGGTATCGGCATTGCTGCCCGTGCCGCCAATGGCATTGTCTGCCCCAGGAGACCAAAGCTCTACCAGTACGTTGTTGATGCCGCTTTCACCAGAATCAAAGCGACCATTGTCATTGGTGTCATTCCAGATGAGGTTACCCGCGCTGAGACCGGTGGTGATGGAGACCAGATAATCCTCCACCTCCCCGCTGCCATCCGCACCGAGCGGGCCGGGGCTGCTGTTGGTGGTCAGGCGCACGCGCAGTCCGGCATTCCCTAAAAGAGCGGTGCTGGGAATGGTGAAGTTGATCGTGCGGTTGCTGTTCGAGGTACCCTTGGCCACCGTGATGTTATTGGCGATCTGCTCATCACTGGTCAGCGTACCGTTCTGGTTGTAATCAATCCAGGCGTTTAAATAAACGGTGGAGGTTCCCAGATTGGTCAAATTGACGACGATGGAATTCGACTCCCCCCTGCGGAAGGCGACCGGCAAGGTCACCCCGTCTTCGTCATCGCTGCCGTGGATGTCATCCCCGGTCGCCGTTGCGTTGGTCTGGGCGGTGGATTCGGCATCCACGGTGGCCCCCAAACGGATGTTGGCATTGCGGGTGCTGCTGGCACTGCCGAACAAGCTGTAATCCCCAAAATCCGACGTCTGAGCCGCCACCTCTCCGGCTGAAAGCAGCAAAAACCCGGCCACCAGTGCCGCCATCCAGGCAAAAAGCCGCCCCCATAAAATGGCGCGGCTGAAGTAGAGATGACAAGGACGGCGGATCATGCGGCAGCGGATTCTCGATCAATGGGCCAGGTTCAGGCTGCAGGCGCGGCCCCGCCTTCTGCGGACCAGCCCGCCCAGCATGGCCACGCCCAGCAGCAGCACGGATCCCGGTTCCGGGACAGGCACCAGACTGGTCTGGAGGGTGTAGCCCTGGCCACCGCCGAAGGTGCCGTCCAGATTGCCGTAAATGGCGGTGTTGGCATCGTCCAGAAGCCAGACGTAGGAGACAGTACCAATGGGATCTGCCGGATCTGGAATGATCCAGTTGTCGCCATTGTCCCCCACATTCGTACCGTCTGCGACGAGCGCCCACTCGGTGCCAGCCTCCCGGTTTTTGGTGTTATAGACCCAAAAATAGACCACCTCACCCTGAGTGAAGATGTCCGTGGGGACGGGCGCATCACTGGAGGTTCCATCCGGATTGTGATCAATGGTTTTCGAAAATGACTGGACTCCAGGGTCCCAGCTTCCATCACTTTCAGAAGCCGTGGCAAAGACCTGCCAGTTGGCCGCCCAGTCATTCAGATTTTCCGAGGTCGGGACAAATCCGCCGGCAAAAATGCCCGCTTCAAAGGTAAAACCGCCGTCTAGCGGCTGCTCACTGGCATCAAAAAGCAGGTCATTAAAATTACTTTCCCAAAAGATGGTGCTGGCATCCGCCCGTGGAATCCCATGGAAAACTGCCAGGGCAGCCAAGGGAACAACCAGGCGATGAAGAAGGGGGATTTTCATGACAATGAAGGGGCTGACATTGGGCGACGTGAAGGCTCCACATGGGTAAGGATCTCACTCAATATGGAAATTATATCTCGATCTTGTAATTATCAATAACGTAATTGATAGAATTTTAAGTTTTCAAAACTATTTTGGCACTGCCTAAAGCTGACAGCCAAGCGATGGACAAGCCTTACTAATCGTCGGCGAACGTCCCGGCGAACTCCGAGATCCTCGCTCTGGTCCCCTCACCCTGGCCTTGCGTTTTCGGGCGGCATTGTTCACCGTGTCCTTGTGCTCGACGCTGACCTGGCCGCCCAACCTAACGATGCCTACTTCAAGGCCGTCTTCTCCGACCCTGTCTATGCCACGGCGTTTTTCCAGCGCCACCTGCCTGCTGAAACCGCTGCCCTCGTGGACTGGCCCTCCCTGGTCCTGCTGCCCGGCTCCTTTGTCAAAGGCAGCCTCCAGCAG
>NZ_JBBYXL010000018.1 GCF_039655865.1 Prosthecobacter sp. SYSU 5D2
ATGGAGAGTATTCACGACGCGCACGGTTCACGACGCTCGAAGCCGCATAAAATCAAGGATCCAGCCATTTTCCGCTTGACGCCTTTTTTTCAGAGAAGGCAGCGAATCTTGACCTATTGATCAATCTCCTGCGGTCATCCCTTGTTGCCCCAGCCCCATCAGGGCGTTATATCAAAGCCCCGAGCACAGTCCCTTGGGAGTAGGCAAAACCATCGTCTCCCTACCCTGCCGCACGTTCCAGGGCTGCGGCGATTTCTTTTTCGATGACGGGCAGGGGATTGAGCAGGGTGAGGGGTTCGGGCACGGGGGTGACTTCATTGGTGCGGGGATCCCAGTTCACGGGGCCGAAGCGGCAGGGGGCGGGATTGCCGGTGAGGAGGTGCATGGCGGCGTCGTCTTTGTCGAAGTGCCAGAACTCGAACGGGAAGGGGATGAATCCATGCTTTTCCAGCATGGCGGCAATGTCCAGCCTGGTGGCCACATGCTCGGGTGCGACAAAAGGTGAGCGCATGGGGGTGTGCTCGCTCATCTCCAGGTAGGAGTGGCCGCGCCAGACCTCGCTGCCATCGTCGCGACGGAACACTGAGATGTCTATGGCCGATCCCGACATGTGCGCGCCGATCTTGGGCATGTTCGCGGTGAGCACGATGGCGCGGCGGAACATCATCTCGGTGCTGGGGATCTCGCCCCCCAGCTCCCAGATGCACTTCTTTAAGACGGTGTCAAAAACGGAGGGCTTGCGCACCAGCTGCCCCTGCATGTCCAGCGAGCGAAAGCCGTCCTCGATTTTTAGGATCCATCCGCGCTGGTTCATCTCCCGGCCAATGGTGATGACATCACGCACCAGGCTTTCACGCAGGAAGAAGACACGGTCCAGATCCCCGGCGATCTTGCTGGTGGAAAACAGCATCTCCACGCCCGCTGCGGCGGCGGCATCGGGGATGGAGGCGAAGCGCTCGCCGCATTCATTGACGGGGAAGGAGATGAGCTTCTGCACCATCGCATAACCTGCCTCCATTTGATCTGCCCAGTAGGCACGCCGTGCGGCTTCATCGTTACTCATAGAACAGGTGTTTCAGTTGGGTTTCGACGCCGGGGTGGACTGCAGGCGCGCCTTTTCTTCGGCTTCGCGCTTTACCGTGTCTTTGGGATGTTTTGAGAAGCTTTCAAAAACATCTCCGATCACCCGGTCTGCCAGCCCACCGAGCTTGTGGAGAATGAGGGCCTCGGCCTCGGGCTGGAGCCGGGACCGGTTCGGCTCGTAGCCGCCCACGGCATAGGATTCAGCGGTGGCAATGTAGCCGATGTTGCCGTTGGCGTAGCCGACGATGATGGGCGTGGCCCGGTCGCCGATCGCCTTTTCCAGTTTGAAACCGTATTCCACCATGGGCTCGCCCGGCATGGTGAGGAGAAGAAAGGGGCCGATCTTTAGGGCCATGAGTTCCGCATGCACCGGCTGCTCTTTGCCAGGAAGCTCCACCACCTCGCTGGCGATGCGGATGGGGTAAAAGGTCTCGCGTTGCTGCAATTGCTCGCGAGTCACGCTATAGGATGCAGCACGCGCGACGGCACCACCCAGGTCCCGCCCCGCCCACTGGATGTCCGCTTCGTCAGCGCAGCGATAGGGATACCCTGGCAGATTCGGCCGGATGTCTCCGGCACAGCCTTGCATAAACAGGGCGCGGGTCTTTTGCGCATAGGCCATCTCGACAAAGGTCTGTGCCTCCCCCGGGTAGTCGGCGCTGATCTTGGGATAGCCTTTTGGATACGGCTGTGAACCCTTGTCCCCCCAGGTGAAGAAACAGGGATGGCAGACCGCGTGCATGATGACCGCCAGCGGGGTCAGCGTGCGGCCATCGTCAAAGCGCAGCATCTTCACGCGCGGGTCGTTGGGCCCGTCGGGGTTCAGGCTCACCACCGTGCGGCCGTCATAGGTCTTGCGGCGGTTGATGCCAAAGCTGATGCGGTCTTCGCCATAGCCGATGCTCGTGGTTTTCATGCTGGCGGACGCTTCCCTGGCCGCTGAACCGAGCTGGTTGATCAGACTGGCCGCCCAACGCATGTTTTCAATGTAGCCTGGGCCGGAGTGATTATGGGAGGCGGCGATGAGGATGTTTGCGGACGGGACGCCGGTTTCCTTCTCGATCCGTGCACGCGCATCCTTGACCATGTCATCCCAGGCGCCAATGGTATCCAGGGTGACAATTGCGGCCTTCGTTTCGCCATCATCCAGGATCAAAACCCCGGCACGCAGCGGATCCCGCACACCGGTGACCTCACGCACATGCCCGACGATTTTCGTTGCCGCCGCATCCGGAGGTGTGATGTCCACTTTGGCGACTCCCGCCTTGAGATTGGAGATGACGGCAAACTGTGCATCCATGACCTCCTGCGCATGGGCGCTGAAGAGCAGGAGGCAAAGCCCTGAAACCAAAAGAGCAGGATAGAAAGGCATGTCTCTTTTCTACGCACTCCAATGCCGGGAACCATCAGGCATTTATTCCATAAACCGGCCTGCCATTGCATCCTCTGCGTCTCTGCCTCCACCCCGATGCAAACAGTTGCCATAAACCGGGCCGGGTCATCGTTATGGGAGTGACAAAAGGGGAGGATTGAAAGAGCGTCCTGTGATTGATCCACCCCTGGAGTCTGAGCCTTTTTACCCTGATCTCTTGCATGAAAAAAATCCTCGCCTGTCTTTCTGTCTTCACCTTTGCCACCGCCGCCCTGGCTCAGGACGGGTTCACTCCGCTGTTTAATGGCAAGGACCTCACAGGCTGGGAGGGGGATCCGAAGCTGTGGAAGGTGGAGGACGGACTGGTCACGGGTGTCTGCAGCGGGCCGGACAGCCCGGAGCACAATACTTTTCTCATCTGGCGCGGCGGGGTGGTGAAGGACTTCGAGCTGAAGGCGACCCTGCGGGTGATCGGCGACAACAACTCCGGCATCCAGTATCGCAGCCGGCCGCTGCCGGAGGCGGGACCCTGGGCCATCACGGGTTATCAGTGCGACATCCACCCGGCCATTGAGCACACGGGCATGACCTATGAGGAAAAAGGGCGCGGCATCTTTGGCCTCAACGGCAAGGATGTCGTCATCGCCCCGGATGGTGCGCGCTGGCAGGTGGCGGAGCGTGAGCCGGTGAAGGCGGATGTTTCCCAATGGAATGAATATACTGTCATCGCCCGCGGCAACCGGCTGACCCACAAGATCAACGGCCAGGTGACGTCCGAGCTGGTGGATCACGATGAAAAGGGCCGCGCGCTGGAGGGCCTGCTGGCCATCCAGCTTCATCGCGGCAATGCCAATACGGTGCAGATCAAGGACCTGCAGCTCAAGGTGCTGGAGCAAACGCCGGTGACGAGGTTTGACCCCGCCAGCCTGCCGGAGGGCGCGAAGAAAATCGAGCGACCCGGAACACGCAATCCGCAGGGGACGGGTCCGGCGGCACCAGTGAAGAAGTAAGAGCCACCCACTGTTTCAGGGATGGGCCAAATGGTCTCAGGGCTTGTTCGGGAACCCAGTAAACCGGGGAGCGCATGAGCCCTCGCATGCTATGGAGGTGCCTCGCCTTTCGTTGAAGGCCCATGAGGGTTCAGACCATCGGTGATACTGACTTCTGGGCGCAGTAAGACCGTGCCGCGACCTGTTCCGAAGGAGTAGCCCTATCAGCCACGCCACGCTCATCTAGGCCACGACATGATGGGGCAACCCTGACGGGTTGATCTTCACCAGGGATTCTTTTGATCACTACCGGAGGTCTGGCTCGTCCAGATTCGCCTGACTCTCCGGCTACTCATGGGGCAGCCCTGCGGGCTCACGGAGCTAAAACTCTGTTCCAGGGTCACTGGGACATCGCCAAAAGTCTCCAGTTTCAGACAACCTTTTTGGAGCTCGGTATCAACGAATTTAATGTGCGTAAAGCCTACTTCCTGACCGGCCCCGGATGATTGATGGAGGCGGCGTTCATCGACTGCCCGGGAAGTTCGCCACGGGGCTGCGGGCCGCGTTTGACGGTGCGGTCCGGGGTGGGCTTTTCGGGATTGGTATCACCGGTTTCTTTTGTCCATTGACCGAGCACCTGGCGCAGTTCCAGCAGGGTTTCCTGATAGGTGGTGTCGGTGGCCAGGTTGTAAAGCTGGTGGGCGTCCTTGCCCACATGGAAGAGCTCCTCGGCGGGGCGTGGATTGAGGAAGATATCCTGCTGTGCGTGGCTGGTCTTTTTCTCTGCGTGGGCGGCCCAGAGCTCGGCCCCGGCGGGGAAAGAATCATCGCTCTCCGTGCACATGTTTTGTTGGTTAGGCCGGTTGTTGCGGATGTAGAGCCAATCGCCATGACGGACCAAGCGTTCGTGGGCGTTGAAGACGTGCCAGTTGTGCTCGGCGAAGACGTAGTCACGCACGCTGGTTTTGGGATCGCTCAGGATTTTGGCAAAGCTGACCCCCTGGATGCTGGGGGCTGCGGGGAGGCCTGCCAGGTCCAGAAACGTGGCGGAAAGATCTATGGAACTGACCAGGGAGGCCGTGCGGGCGGGCTGGATGGTGCCGGGCCGCCAGAACAGCAGGGGCGTTTTGATGCCGCTGTCATAGAGGCGTGTTTTGCAGCGGGGGAAGGGGCGGCCATTGTCGGCGCAATAGACCACATAGGTGTCCTGGGCGATGCCCTGGCGCTCCAGCTCCTTGAAAAGCTGCCCCAGATAGAAATCGGACCGGCTCACCTCATGGTAGTAGTCGGCCAGGTCCTGGCGTGTCTGCGGTCCGTCAAAAAGGAAGGGCGGCACCACCACGTCAGCTGGATCATACTTCGGCGCCTCGTCATTGATCTGCCAGTCGCGGTGTGCATCGAAGGAGCCGAACCAGGCGAAGAAGGGCTTGTCCTTCGGGCGCTCCTTTAGCAGCGTCACCCAGTCTTCGCTGCCGGAGGGTTTTCCGCCTTTGCCTTCGACGTCAAAACCGATGTCCTCAGGCTTGCCGATGTGATTTTTGCCGGAGATGACGGTGTGATAGCCGGCGCTGCGGAGGTCCTGCACAAAGGTGTGCTGGTCCTTCGGCAGGGGCAGATGCAGCTCCGGTGCGCCGGTATTGTGCGGATAACGGCCGGTGATGATGCTGCAGCGTGAGGGGCTGCAGCTGCTGGCCGTCAGATACGCATTGTCAAAGACCAGACCCTCCGCCGCCATGCGGTCCAGATGGGGCGTTTTCACCACCTTGCTGCCATACGGGCCTGTATCCTCCGGGGAGATGTCATCGGTGATGAAGAAGATGAAGTTAGGCTGGGCAGACAAGGCCGTCTGCGGGAGGGCAGACGCGGCCAGCAGGAGAAAGATGAGGAGGAAACGCGGCGTGGTCATGGTGATGAAGGCGGGTGCTGGCGGAGACCGGGTGGATGACAGTTTTGCATCAACGGCAGCGCCAGGGCAAAGCTTGCTTCATTCGTTGGACGGATTTGCCGGAAAGGGAGTGCGTGGCGTGGCGTTTCAATGCCTTCACTCATGAAACCTTTTCTGACACTTCTTCTTTCCCTGGTCGGCCTGTGCCAGGCGGCCATGGCGGCATCGCCAAACATCATCCTGATGATGGGGGATGACCATGGCTGGGAGGAGACCGGTTATAACGGCCATCCGCATGTGAAAACGCCGGTGCTGGATGAAATGGCGGCCACCGGGTTGCGCATGGACCGCTTTTATGCTGCTCATCCGAGCTGCTCGCCCACACGAGCCAGCTTCCTCACCGGACGCCACCCCAACCGCATGGGCACTTTTGCCCCTGGGTGGTCGTTCAGGCCGGAGGAGATCACGCTGGCGCATGTGATGAGCCAGGCTGGCTACCACTGCGGCCACTTTGGCAAATGGCATGTGGGGGCGGTTAAGGCGGAGTCGCCCACCAGTCCGGGTGCGATGGGCTTTCATGAGTGGGTGTCGCATGACAACTTTTTCGAACTGAACCCGTCGCTCTCCCGCAACGGTGCGCCGCCGGAGGTCATCCAGGGGGAAAGCTCGGAGGTGATCATCCAGGAGACGCTGCGTTTCATTGACCGCGCCCGGGAGAAGGAGAAGCCCTTCTTCACTGTCGTCTGGTTTGGCTCTCCGCACGAGCCCTACAGCGGGCTGCCTGCAGACCTGGCGCTGTATGATGATCTGCCGGCCAAATATCAGAAAAAGGTGAAGCTGACCTCCAATGAAACAGGTGGCCCGGTGCAGCGTCCGCAGGGCGAGGTGCTCCGCGAGCGATACGCGGAGATCACCGCGATGGACCGCTCCATTGGCATGCTGCGCAAACACCTCGCGGACAAGGGCCTGCGCGAGAACACGCTGGTGTTTTATTGCGGCGACAATGGCACCTCCGCTGATGGTGCGCTGGGCCTGCCTCATCGCGGTGTGAAGGGGCAGGTTTATGAAGGCGGAGTCCTTGTCCCAGGTCTTATTGAATGGCCTGCGCGCATCCCCCAGCCGCGTAGCACGGGCGTCCGTGCCAGCACGAGTGACCTTCTGCCCACGCTCTGCGCCCTCGTCGGCCAGCCTTTGCCAAAGCGGCCCCTGGACGGCATGGACATCAGCGGATTGATGGATGGCCAAATGAGTGCGCGGAGCAACCCGCTCTACTTCTGGGAATACAATGCCGGGAACCTCAAAAAGGCGGGTGATCTGGAGCCGTATATAAACCCTCAACTGCAAGAAGGCACCACGCCGCTGGTGAAGAAATCTGGCGGCAAAGCCACGCGGGATTTCACCAACTTCCGCCATCCCGAAATTACAGAGGAAGATTACCTCGGTCCTCGTGCGATCATTGACGGTAACAACAAGCTCGTCATCCACGAGCCCAAAAAGGGCGGTAAGGCCACCCTGGAGCTCTTCGACCTGCAAGCAGATCCTGCGGAGAAAACCAACCTCCTTGACCAGCAGCCCGACATTGCCAAGAAGCTGCAAACGCAGCTCCGCCAATGGCAGGAGGGTGTGCTGAAGAGCCTCACTGGCGCGGATTACCAAAAGTGAATCCACCTTGGCCTTCCACTCCGATGAGCTCCATCCGGCATCCCAGGGTCCGCTTATTCTGCTTTCTGCTGGGATGTGCCTGGCTCATCTCAATGGCGGCACTGCAAGCCGCCGAAGATTTCTCCATTGCCACCGTGATCACAGCGGCGGACAAGAATCAGGATGGCAGGCTGAGCCTGGAAGAATACCTGCCGCTGGACGTGCAGGCCCGGCATCACGGCGCTGATCATTTTCATGCAGGGGATGCGGATAAAAATGGTCTGCTGGACGCTACCGAGCTGGCTGCTGTCCTGCAAAAGCAAACCTGGTTTGCCATCCTTTCAGAAGGCATCGGGAAATGTTTCTCCCGCCTGGATGCGGACCATGACGGCAGGCTCAATGCGGGCGAATACCGCCAGGTTTCCCGCATGGGCGGTCATGCTGCACAGCATTTTAAATGTGCCGACAAGGACCAGGACGGCTTTTTGAGCCTGGCAGAATTTACCGCCCATGCAGAACAACGGTTGAAGACCGTAGTAACCAAGGCACCCAGAAAAAAGAAATCATGAAACATTATCCAGCCCTTTTGCTCCTGCTCGTCACGGCCGTGGCTGCATCCGCCGCAGAAACCCCGGCCAAAAAGGAAACCAAGCCCAAGAAAGTGGCCTTCAAGAAAGAGAAGACGGAGCAGCCCGGTGCCAAAGACACGCCCGGAAAGCCTTACGTTTACAAGACATCCGCCGGCCAGCCGCGGACGATGGAGATCTACTTCCCGCCCAATCATGATCCGGCCACGGCCAAGGTACCCGGTTTGATTCTTTTCCACGGCGGCGGTTGGGGCGGGGGATCGCTGGCCCAGTTTCGCCGGGCCTGCGAATACTTCGCCAGTCGCGGCCTGGTCTGTGCGACCTCGGAATACCAGCTCTCCAGCAGGGCAGGGGCCACCGGACTTCCTGCCAATGAAAGCCGCAAGCGTGTCTGTGTGACCGATGCTAAAAGCGCCATCCGCTGGTTCAAGCAAAAGGCCCCGGAGCTGGGCATCGATCCCCAGCGCATCATCACCGGCGGCGGTTCTGCTGGCGGACATGTCTCCGCCCTGGCCACGGTGAATCCCGGACTGAACGATCCTGCGGATTCAAAAGAGGTGGATACCAGCGTCGTCGCCTACCTCTGGTTCAATCCCGCCTTCACGGCGGATGACAGTGCGGATCCTGAGATTGATTTTCTGCAACACCTGAAGCCAGATCTGGCTCCGGCAATTGTCTTTTTTGGAACGGAAGATTCCTGGAAAAAAGGCTGGGATGCGGCGCATCAAAAGCTCAAGTCACTTGGCAACACCACCACGGAATTGTGGATTGCCGAGGGGGAAAAGCACAGTTTCTTCAACTCCGGTCCCTGGCAGCGCGTCACCCTCATTGCTGCAGACCGCTTCCTCGTCCGTCAAGGCCTCCTCACCGGCGAGCCCACTCTTCCCCCGCCACCCACTGGAGAGAAACTGGTGCCTGCATCGAACCCTTGACGTAATCACCGTAAGGCTAACCATCAATCATGGAACCGCTGCCGCCCTTCCTGTTGCAAAACGTCCACAAAGTCTTATACTCTGATCATGCCAGCCCCATTGAATCAACGCCACATCACGTGGCAGGAAGCAGTCGAGCAAGGACGTCGCAACCGCCGTCAGGCCGCGACGCTCGAATCACGGGATGGGCCGCAGATAATCTCCAAATCGGCAGCCCAGCCGGTTTCGCGGCCCGTCTCGACGGTGCGCAAGTAGGAGCCGAGCTTCTTCATATTTTTCGGGAAACGCCGGAATTTGGACGCTCGCTGGCATCGCGCCTCGACCCTTTTTTGGACGAATCCTGTGAGGGAGATCTTAGGCTGTTCGGTGGGGGCGGTGAGGCCATTGTCTTTTATGACGAAGCTGGTCAGCTCGCCATCAAGCTCCTTGCACCGCCTGGGAAGGCCCGGTTTGGCTGGGTGCTGGAAGTGAATGACAAAGGGCGATGGGGAATCCGTGGCGGAAGCCTGGCAGAGGCCGTCGAACGTTTCGCCTGGTTTGAATCTTTGTTCGATTCCGGCCTGGAGCTTGATCTGGTCGGCTCGGCGGGCGAGTTCCTTGTGCTGAGCCAGCCTTTCATTGCCGGTTGCCACCCAGATGAACTGACGCTGCATCAATGGATGTCTGAGCGTGGCTGGAAGCGCTGCTCATTGCCGACAGACCTTGCCATGATCGCCAATCTGACCTGGGAGAAAGAGGGCTGGATTGCCACGGATGTGCGCCCTGAAAACGCACTCATCGCGGAGGCTGATGGCAGTATCCGGGCGATTGACTTCATCATTGGCAGGGCTTGACTTTGCCTCCTGGCTTTGAGGGAGTGCCTGTCATTTGATGCGTTCAAGCCGGACATGTTTCAGGTCCATCACCTGTGAGCCGGGTTTGAATTTGGCCTCCAGCATCAGCTTCACAGGACCTTTCTTCAGGTCCATCTGGCCGAGTTTAAGCACCGTCCATTCGCGGTTGCGATAGCGCTCGTTGCTCTTTGCGTCCCGGTTGGGCAAGGGGATCTCCACAATGGAGGCGGCGGGCATGGTGGTTTCAAGGGTAGCATCTCCAGCGGTGAGGCGCAGTTTGGATCCTGCATCTTCCGGAGGGCAGGTTCCGGCGATCTCGACGGCGTAACTGCCAGCCTCCACCACATCTACGTCGAACCAGACCTTGGCGGCCGCATCGGTCCAGCCTGTGAGCCAGTCATTGGCAAAACCGGGGCCGGAGGCGAAGTGCAGGGGCTCATCGTAAAAGCTCTGCGGTGCGTGCAACTCCACCGGGTTGTGCTGCTTATAGCCCACCGGCAGCAGGAAGCGCTGCAGGCCATCCTTGAAAATGTCATCCACCCAGGCTTCATACTTGGTGCTGAGTTCCTTCACCAGTTCAGGATGGGCATTGGCGATGTTCTTGTCCTGGCCGGGATCGGCCTCCATATCATACAGGCGCCACGGTTCGGCGCTGGCATCATTGGGCTTGGCGGCGGATCCTGCGGAGGGGCCTTTGATTTCCTTCACCAGCCGATACTGCTGCGTGCGCACGGCACCTGGATAACGGTTGGTTTCACCGATGGGATTGTGGACGAAGAGGGTGCGCTCCGGCCAGCCAGCAGCCGTGTCTTTTTCTAAAAGAGGCCGCAGGCTGATGCCGTCCACCTTGGGACCTTCGGGGGCCTTGACGCCGCAGAGATCGAGCAGAGTCGGATACAGGTCGATGTGCGCCACGATGGGCTTGGCCACATGCGGCGGCCATTTGGCACCGGGCCAGTTCATGAAAAGAGGGACGCGGCTGCCACCCTCATGCACGCTGGTCTTCCCGCCGCGCATCCCGGCGTTATACGTTTTCACGCCTGCCGTGCCGCCATTGTCGGTGAGGAACAGGACCAGGGTATTCTCCGTCAGGCCTGACTTTTCCAGGTGCGCCATGAGGCGTCCGACATTGTCATCAATGTTTTCAATCATGCCATAAAAGGCGGACAGTGTTTCATCCAGGCCCTTGGCGTTGAACTTGTCATAATACTTGTCCGGCACCTGATAAGGCGAGTGCGGGGCGTTGTAGGCCAGATAGCAAAAGAACGGTGCCTCCTGGCTGGCGGAAATGAATTTGATGGCCTCATCCGTGAGCACGTCCGAGATATAACCCGTGGTCTTTTCTGGCGTGGCGCCGCGCAGCAGCGTGGCATCGAAGTAGTTGTTCCAGTGGCCGTTGTTGAAGCCGAAGAACTCGTCAAAGCCCTGGCCTTGCGGGGTATAGGGATACTGTTCTCCATTGTGCCACTTGCCCACGTATCCGGTTCGATACCCGCCGCTTTTCAGGGCTTCCGCCATGGTGACTTCGGAGGGGCGCATGGCCTCCCGGTTATGGGTTACGCCATGGCAGCCGGTCCGCACCGTATAGCGGCCGGTCAGCAAGGCCGAGCGGGTGGGCGCACAGACGGAACTCACATAAAAACGGTCGAACCGGACACCGGTTTCTCCCAGGCGGTCAATGTTCGGCGTGCTGAGATGCGGGTTGCCATGGATGGATAGGTCGCCGTAACCTTGGTCATCGGTCAGGATGAGCAGGACGTTTGGGGCGGCAGACAGCACGGCCTGGCTGGCGAGAAAAAATAAGGATAGGGCGAATCGTTTCATCAGAGGTCAGATCAAAGGCTCACTCAAACTGGGCGACTCCAGGAACGACGCCTTCCTGATGCGCTTTCACGGCCTCGCGGATCTTCGCCACCACTTCGGGATTCGCCTTCGCCACATCGCGTTTTTCGGAAGGGTCGAGCGCCAGGTTGTAGAGGAGCGGCGGTTCATGCTCATCGGGCTTCGCCTGGCCATAGCCGGTCTGCGTTTTGAAATGCAGCTTCCATTCTCCGAGACGGCAGGCAAAGAGCTGGTCGCTGCGGTAGTAAAAGAACGGCCGCTCAGCAGGGGCTTTCCCTTCAAACAGCAATGGGCTCACATCCTGGCCGTCAATGACCACATCCTTTGGCGATGACGCACCGGCCAGGGCCAGGGCGGTGGGCAGCAGATCGGTGGCATTCACCTGGACGGAGCTGACGCCTGGCTTGATCCTGCCCGGCATCCAGGCGATGCCCGGTACACGCATGCCGCCCTCCCAGGTGCTGCCCTTGCCATCTTTGAGCAGACCGGCACTGCCGCCCTGGTTGCCCATGGTCAGCCAGGGGCCGTTGTCGCTGGTAAAGAAAACCAGGGTGTTCTCCGCAATGCCCTGCTTCTTCAGGACCTCCATGATCTGGCCCACACTCCAGTCAATCTCCTCCACCGCATCGCCATAAATGCCGCCTCGGCTTTTCCCCTTGAAGGCGGGCGAGGCGAATAGCGGCACATGCGGAAAGCTGTGCGCCATGAAAAGAAAGAACGGCGAGTCTTTTTTCTCAGTGATGAACTTCACCGCCTCTTCCGTATAGCGCTTCGTGAGAGTCGTTTGCACGGCCGGTTGCTCAATGATCTCGCCATCCCGGATCAGCGGTACATTCCAGCCATCTTCAGGCGGAGTGGGAGATCCGGATCCGCGGGGGGTCTTGCCTTTAATTCCATCCATGTCATTCGAATACGGCAGGCCGAAGCTGCTTTCGAATCCCTGGTCTAGCGGACGAGAGCCTGGATGAATACCCAGGTGCCACTTGCCTATATGAGCGGTTTTATACCCTTTGTCCTTCAGCGCTTCCGCGATGGTCACTTCCGCATCCGGCAGGCCGCCTGTGGAATTGGGGAAAAGCACCCGGCGTTTTCCATACATGCCGCTGCGTATTGGGTAGCGCCCTGTCAGCAAGGCGGCGCGGCTCGGTGAGCAGACTTCGGATGCCGAATAGAAATCCGTCAACCTCAGGCCTTCCGCCGCCATGCGGTCCAAGTTGGGTGTGCGGATGGTGGGCGATCCGTAGCAGCCGAGATCCCCGTAGCCCAGGTCATCAGTAAAAATGATCACCACATTCGGCGTCGCCGCCGGAAGGGTCATCGGTGACAGGCAGAGGGCGGCGGCCAAAAAGGCGAATGTATGGTTTCTCATTGTCATCTTCATAAAATATCCAATTTTCTATACTCTGTCTGTTCAGCGGGCGGGCGGCTGGAACACATCCAGGGCGCGAATACGCACGGGTTTGGCATCGGCAGTGGTCAGCTCCAAGGTATGCGGTCCGTTTTTGAGCATGTTGGCCAGACGGATACGAAAAGCGCCGGCTTCTGCACCTTCTTCCGGCACAAAGGATACCTCGGGCACGGTCACGCGCTGCACGCTGAACGTGAAGCGGTCACCTTTGCCATTGCGCTCCGCCCGCCGCCACAGTTCGGGCTCGATCTGGATCTGTCCGGAGCTGCTGGTGAAGGGCTTAAAGGCATTGCCCTCGCCATCCTTGCCGGTGATGCTGCCCGTCAGGGTGTAGTCGCCCGCATCGCTGGTCATAACGATCGTCCAGTCCTGAGGAACCACGGTATCCGCCAGTGTCACGCCGTGCGGTGACATGTCGCGCGGATTGTCCGTCTTCAGGGTTTTCTTATTCGTTTTGTCTCCCTGAATATAGGTGGCCAGGAAGGCGGGGGCCTCGTCCGCAGGCTTGCCGTCGATCTTCACTTTCAGCTTGCCCGCATCCGCTGCCGAGACGCCGATCAGTTCAATGCGGTTGCCTTCAAAAGACACGGTCAATGTCGCACCAGCTTCTGTGGCAACCAGGTCCTCGCCTTCCAGTTTAAAACCCTTGGCGGATTCCGCGAGGTCCTTGGCGCTTATCCGTTTCTCCCTTTTTGGAGTCTCGGGATAGCTGGCCGGGCGACGCAGGTGACTGAGGATATTGGAGTTGATGATGTGCGCTCCATAAGTGTTCTGGTGTACGGCATCCTTCAGCAGTGCCTGGATGGGCAGGTCGTGTTCTTTCAAGTAGGCAGCCCAGTCACGGCGGTTCTCGACAAACTCGGCTCCATGCTTCGCGCAGACTTCACGCACGGCGGCGACGTTTTGATCTACGGCATCTTCGGATTTGCCCCAGTTGGGTTCATCGCGCATGCGCCAGTGGATGCTGGGCACGATGATGTCCGCCGTGGTATGCTTTCGGAGGTCGGCCAGCAGCAGGTCCAGGTCCTTGGGATCGCCAATAGTATAAGTAATGAAAAGGTCCGGCTGGTCGGCATACACCAGATGCCGCGCCCACCCGCGAAGGTATAACCAGGGACAGGAATTGCCGACCATTTTTTTATACTCGATGGGCGGTGCTTTGGGGAACTGTTTCGGGATTTCCTCCTGCCAGACCTCACCACTTCCAATCATGTTCGTATAGCTGGAACCGAGCGCCCAGATTTTAAAAGGTCGCGCAGGTGAGAACCCGTTTTCAAACTTGTCCATCGTCTGCTGCAGATGCTGTCCGGCCTCCGGCGGCGGCTTCGGCACATAGGGCTTCGCTCCGGGCGGTGGGCCGTCATGATTGACAAAGGTCACTGGGTCCTGAGCCAGGAGAGAGCTCAGGGCGAAAGGCAGTATAAAAGTGCTAGTGAGAAGTCGGTTCATGGTTTGGCAGGTGGATAAGGGTTCTCATACCAGACAACGCCGAGCTGGTCGCGCTCCTCGCAGGTGATCACATCCAGGTCGCCGTCGTTATCGAGATCGAGAAGCTGCATGAGGTCAAACTTGACGCCCTCAGGCCCGCCAAGAGAGTGCTGTTTCCAGGGCTCACCGCTCTGCTGTTCCAGCCAGACGATGCCCTCTAAATTGCCCTTGGCATTCTCGCAGGTGAAGAAAAGATCCATGAGGCCGTCGCCATTCACATCGGCGACTTTGACAGCCTTGGCATCGCCCAGTTTGTCTCTTTGAAGGAGGATGCTCTGCTGCTGCCAGGTGCCGTCCTTTTGCCGGAGATAGATCAAAACCTCCACCGGCTTGACGGCCACAATGACATCCTGCAAGCCGTCGCCATTGGTGTCGGCGATTTCGGCAAACATCACTTCACGGCCCTCGGCACCAATGGCGTGCTCCGTCCATTCGGTCTCCTTGCGCACAGCTTCTGCTCCTGGATTCTCCAGCCAAAAAAGCCCGTTTCGTGCGCCTTTGCGATCCGTAAAAACGATATCTTCATCACCATCAGCGTCCATGTCATGAGGAGTCAGCGACATGATCCAACCGGACTTTCTGAGGACATGATATGCCCAGGCAGCGAGGTCCGCCGGATTCTCCGGGGCCTGAAGCCAGCCGATGGTGGCATCGGTTCCTTTGGAGGAAAGCGCCAGGTCCTGGCCGTGCTGCCCGTCCAGGTTGGCAGCAAAGGCCTGCATCCACATTTGTTTGCCTTCCGTGGCTGGAAAGGCATCGGTGGTCCACTTCTGCGCATCCAACAGTTCATCCTTTTGACCCGTGAAACGATGCCAGAAAACGCCGCGGGTTTTGCCTTCGGTCAGGCTGATGGCTTCGAGCTGACCGTCATTGTCCAGGTCCGCCAGGATGGCGTCTTCAGCGGAGGTAACCTTGCCCACGGTGACCTGTGGCCAAGGCTTCTTTGTCGCTTCAGGACCAGGATGCAGATACAGCCGCACCACGCCGCCCTCTTCCCAGCCGGTGACGATGTCCGGCAGACCGTCACCATTGACATCGCCCAGCTTCACGCCGTCTGCGCCTTTGCTGGTGTTGTCAATGGCATGACGTTTCCAAACAGGTCCGTTGCCTGCTTCGGCAGAGTTCTTTTTCAGCTCGGTGCGCAATCTGAATCCTGACTGGCTGCGCAGATGAAAAGGCGGGTCCACATCGGACGACAGAGACTTCAAAATCTTTTGCAGCTTCTTGCGGGCGGCCACCTGTTCCGGATCCTCGCTCATGGAGAGGTTGGTGGTTTCCGCCGGATCGGCATTGGCATCGTAGAACCGGCCATCCGAATAGAGCTTGAACCGCTCATCCCGCACCACTCGGGTTTCATGGTATTCGTTGAGAATCCATTCACGCGGTGCCTTGTCCGTTTTGCCCAAAAGGAACTGGGCAAAGGATTTGCCATCGGGGTGATGATCGGGAGCAAGAGGGATCTTGGCCAGCTCGCAGAAGGTGGGATACAGGTCGGTGAAATCGGCCAGCGGCAGCGTGCGGCCGGCGGGGATGAGTTTGGGGCTGTTGGCCATCAGTACAACGTCGCCTCCGGCCTCGGTCATGGTATAAAGGCCGCCGGTGACCTGGCGTCCATTGCGCCGGGCGGTGAAGCTTTTCTCGGTGCCGTTGTCGCTGGCCACAAAGAGGATGGTGTTCTCCCGCAGGCCCTGGCGCTCCAGTTCGGCGACGAACTCACCCACCAATTTGTCGGCATATCGCAGCATGTTACCAAACATTTCCTGATGCGGACGGTCCGGCTCTGGGTGGTCCGGCGTAGGCACCACAGGCACGGTGAAGGTGTGCCCGTGCGTAAGCATCATGGGATAATAAAGCATGAAGGGCCGGTCCTTGTTCTGCTCCATGAATTCAAAGGCAAACTCCTGCGCCACGTCCGGGCCGAAGCGGCCTGGGTGCTCCTCGCGTTTGCCATTGCGAATGAAAACCGGGTCCCAATATCGGCTCTCGATGTGCTGGATGAAGGCGGTGGTTTCATCCGCATCTTCGCGGGCGACGGCCTGCCAAAAACGCTCCAGGTCAGCGCCCTTGACCTTCTTTGGCTCCAGGCTGCCGGGCCAGGCGAGCTGCTGGTCAAAGCCATGCTGGGTGAGCACCTGCGGTTCATCATAGAGATTGTTCACCTGCCACTTGCCGCTGAGAGCGGTGGCGTATCCGGCCTGCCGGAACAATCTGGGGAAAAGGATCTCGCGCTTCGGGTCCAGGCCGCCGCCGCTATAGAGGGCAGCATCATGATGCAAGCGGAATCCGGTGCTGTGCGGATACCGACCCGTGAGAAGCTGCACGCGGCTGGGGCCGCAAACGGGAGGCGTATAACAATGCTGCACCCGCATGCCGGTGGCGGCCAGCTTGTCAATGTTCGGCGTGCAGCCTTCCTCACTGCCATAACAGCCGAACCACTCCTGGCCGACATTGTCCAGCATGATGAATACAATGTTAGGCCGTGAGGCGTCTGCCGCATGGGACAGACCGTATAGCAGGAGCCAGCAAAGAAGGAGACGGGACATGGGATTTTAACGCGGGTGGCGGTGGCGATGTTGCCACCTTCCGCCAGCTAAATAAGTCAGACGTTTTTCTCCTTCTTGGGCTTCTTGTTTTTCGGCTTCTTATCGAGCGGAAATTCGGGCGAATCGGTGCGGGATTCCTGCATGAGCTTTTCCAGCTCAGCCACCTTCTCAGGCATCTTGGAGGCAAGGTCACTGGCCTCGCCGATATCCTTGGAAAGGTCGTAGAGTTCGATGGGCTTGTTGGGTGCTGCACGATAGGCTTTCCAATCACCCTGGCGGAGGGCTTGCTGAGGAGCAGCTTCCCAATAGAAGACATCCCGTTTGGCCTGGCCATCGGTCTTGCCAAGCAGGGCGGGCAGGATGGAGCGGCCATCGCCTTTTTTCGCTTCAGCGCCAGACACTTCCGCGAAGGTGGGCATCATGTCGGCAAAGTCGGAGACAAGCTCACTGGTGGTGCCGGACGCAATCTTGCCGGGCCAGCGGGCGATGAACGGGACGCGGATGCCGCCTTCATACAGCTTGAACTTGAGGTCCCGAAGGGGGCCGTTGCTGTCGAAGAAATCGGGATCGGCGCCGCCGGCGGTGATGGGGCCGTTATCACTGGTAAAGATGACGAGCGTGTTGTCGGCGATTTTGAGCTCCTCCAGCAAGTCCAGGATGCGGCCGATGTCGCGGTCCATGCGGGTGATCATGGCGGCGCGGACGGCGCGGGGCTGGTCTTGCGGGCAGTAAGTTTTGCTGCCGGGGAAGGACTTGGGCTCGGGCCATTTGCCGCGATACTCCGCGAGGGAATCTTCCGGCACGGCCATCTCGGCATGCGGGATGGTGAGGGCGGCATAAAAAAAGAACGGGCCGTCCTTGTGGCGGCGGATGAAGTCCAGTGACTGGTCCACGAAGAGGTCATGGGAATAGACGGCGCGTTTACCCTGCTGGTTCTCCGGGATCTCCAAGCGGTTGCCGTTTTTCCAGAGGTGATCGGGGTAATAGGTATGCGCGTGGGTCTGGTCCAGGTAGCCAAGAAACTCATCCACCCCTTTTTCCCAGGGAGCACCTGCGGTCTCCTCCTGGCCGAGTGCCCACTTGCCAACGACGCCGGTTTTATAACCCGCATTCTTCATCATCTGGGTGATGGTGAAATCCTCCGGCAGCAGAGGGCGGTCCGAATTGGCGCGGATGCGACCATGGCCGGTGTGCAGGCCGGTGAAAAGGACGCAGCGGGAGGGATGGCATGACGGGGCGCCTGCATAGTGCTGCGTGAAGCGCATGCCCTGCGCGGCCATGGCATCCAGCCGGGGCGTGCGGATGAGCTTTTGCCCGTAGCTGCCCAGGTCGCCATAACCGAGGTCATCGGCCAGAATGTAAATGATGTTAGGCTTGGCTGCGACGGCGGGCTGCACGATGAATGCGGCGGTGACCAGGATGAGAAGGGCAAGGTGTTTCATGACTGGATGTGGACTGAGGTGCGATGCCATTACGGGGTGGTCTTTGTGACGGTGTTCATGAGCTTGCCTTCATCATCGAAGTGCTCAATGACCAGGCCGGCATCTGACCCGGACTGCACGCGGATGAAGCCACCAGTGGGCTTGGGATAGGTATAGGGCTGCTTGACCAGGGCATCGGGATCGGTGCCTTTTTTGGAGCCGGGTTTAACGCCTGGGCGGGAATTTTCATCGTTGAGGGCACCGCAGGCAAACTCCTCGATGCCACTGGGATGGATGCTGTGATACTGCCAGTGGCGGTCACCGCAGAAGGTCATGAAACCGGTGATCTTCTCACTGCCGATCCAGGCAAAAAACTCGTCTGCCTCATGACGAAAGCCGCCGAGGTTGACGTGGTTGTCCTTTTTATAGGCATCGTCAGGGCCGACCATGGGTGTAGGGCTGATGAGGAGCTTCCAGGTGGCATCGCTTTCCTTCAATGTACGCTGAAGCCAGTCGCGCTGCTCTTTGCCCCAAAGGGTCTTGTCCGGGCCATCTTCCATTTGGTTAGGCGAGCGATGATCGCGGCCTTCGGTGAGCCAGATTTGCAGGTGCTTGCTGACGCGGTGCGTGCGGTAGGTGGGGGAGGTGCGGTCACCGGCGGGGTGGATGGGCATCTGCTCGCGGAACAGCTCGATGCCGGTCTGCGGCAGCGGTTTTTTCTGCGTGCTGCTGTCGCTGTCATTGAAGCGAAAATCATGGTCGTCCTTGGACCAGTAGGCCGGGGTGCGGGAGAAGAAGTCCACCATGCGCGGAAAGCGGAACTGCTCATGCCAGCACTCCCGCAGCTCCGGCAGCGTCTCCGCCGGGCCGTTCATGATGTTGTCATAATAGACGATGTCACCAGTGCCGATGAAGAAGTCCGGCTTGAGGCTGGCCATGGAGGCAAAGGCGGGATAACCGAGCTGTTTATCCTCCTTTGTGGCTGAGATGACATCACCTGCTTTGCCTTTTTTTCCGTCCATGAATTTGTGATAGTTCATGCAACTGCCGATGATGAAGGCTACCGCGCGGTCTGCTTCTTTTCCTGGCAGGGTGGAGAACTGGCAGGCGGGGCCGGGTTTGGCATTGGCTTCATCGGTGCCGGTGATGGCGCGAAAATGATAAAGCTGGCCCGGTTTTAAATCCGTGAGCCGTGCGCGGACGATGAAGTCGCTCTCTGGTTGTGCCTGGGTCCAGGCAGTGCGTGTAGCATCGCTGAAATCTGGCTGAAGGCCGTATTCAAAACAGGCGACGCCTGCGGTGCCTGGGATGTCGCCTTTTTCATCCAGCTCCGGGCCGGGAATGGCGGTGAGGCGGGTCTGGAGAAGAACGGCGGAATCCGTGACCTCTCCCGACATGGTGCCCTGGGCCGTGAAGACATCCGCCTGAACCAGGGAAAGGCCGGCCAGGCTCAAAAGTGCGACAATGGTTTTCATGAAGGCTTCCTTAACGCCGGGCGGGAGGAGACCTTGCGGGGGATGAATGACGAATGACGAATGACGAATGACGAATGGTCACGCGTCCGAATGCATCACGCGATTATGAAGCCGGGAACTGAAGACTGAAGACGGTAAACTATACTTACTGGTCCAAGTGCCAGTCGGGGCCGTCGGCCATGATGCTGGTGTTGATCTCGATGAGGCGGGCTTTCAGACGGGCGAGGATTTCGGGGTGGTCGGGGGCGATGTTGTGATCCTGGGCCCTGTCGGTTTCGAGGTTGAAGAGCTGCCAGTTTTTATAGGTGCCGCTTTTGATGGCGGGTATCCAGGATTCCTCAAACATGTTGCTGGTGGAGAGCTCGAAATCTGGCTCGGCAACGAGGGACCAGGGGCCGTCGCGGAGGGCGACGATGGGGCGGGCTTTCTGCAGATGCCAGAAAAGGGGCTGGTGGCGGGTGAAGGCGGTGCCTGCGGCAGGACGCAGGAGAGGGGAGATGTCTGAGCCGTCCAGATGCACGCCTGCTAGCGGGGCGATGCCGAGCAGGCCGCAGACGGTGGGCAGGATGTCCACGAGACCGGCAGGTGTTTTTTCCACGGCTCCGGCAGGGATGACGCCGGGCCAGCTAAAGATGCCGGGCACGCGGATGCCGCCTTCCCAGTTCATGCCTTTGGAGCCGCGCAGGCCGCCGACGCGGTCGGCCCGGTAGCTGCCGTTATCGGAGGCATAGATGATGAGGGTGTCCTCCGGCGGGGCGATTTCTTTAAGCCGGGCGAGCAGGCGGGCGATGGCACGGTCGGTATTGTCAATGGTGCCGGAATAAACGGCGGCCTTGTCCTTGAGGGCGCCGTAGGTTTCCACGATTTCATCCGGGGCGGCGATGGGGGCGTGGGGTTCATGAAACCAGACGTTGAGGAAAAAGGGGCGGTCTTTGGCGCGGTGCTTTTCCAGCCAGGTGAGGGCCTCGTCCACGACGATCTGGCAGGAGTAACCTTCGACCAGGCCGACAGGCTCGCCATTGCGGATGAAGTTGTCGGGATTGTGATGGCTGGGGGCGGCGTTGTTGGCGGTGCCTAACCAATGATCGAATCCGTGGTCGGCAGGGGTGGGTTTTTTACGCTGGTCTGTGGGAAGGCCGAGGTGCCATTTGCCGACATGGGCAGTGGCGTAACCGGCCTGTTTGAGGACCTCGGCTAGGGTGATTTCACGCTCGAGGAGGTGGGATTTTTGAGAGGCGTCATTGATCCAGCTATAAACACCGGCGCGGATGTGATGACGGCCGGTGAGCAGGACGGCGCGGGATGGGGAGCAGACGGCGCAGCCGGAGTAGAAATCCGTGAAGCGGGTGCCGCCTGCGGCGAGGGCATCCAGGGCCGGGGTCTTCACGGGGCCGCCGTAACAACCGATGTCCTGATGGCCGAGATCATCCGCCAGGAGCATGACGACGTTTGGCCTGGCGCTGGCGGATGTGGCGGCCAGAAGAAAAGACAGGGCGGAGATGAGGAAGGCTTTAAGCATGGCGCAGAAAGGGTTAAACGGGCTCAGTTTTCAACAGGCTGGAGCCGGGGGGAGACGGGCTTTTTAGGATTGAAGGGCTCGCCTTTTTTGGGCCGGCCTGACTGGACGGGAGGGGATTTAAGGTGGCGGTCCAGGAAGGTGAGAATGAGCTGGCGGACCTGGGGGCTGCTGAACTCCTTTCCGCCGTGACCGGCCCCGGGGATGAGGTGAAGGGTGGAGGGGACGCGGGCGGCGAGCAGCCGGTCATGCAGGCGCTGGCTCTGGTCCACGGGCACCTGCTCATCGGCAGTGCCGTGCATGATGAGGAAGGGGGCGTCATTGGAGCTGACGTGATGAAGGGCGCTGGCGGCGCGGGCTTTTTCCGGCTGATCCATGACGATGCCGCCGAGCAGCAGGGCACCATTGGCCTGGGCGAGGTCCTCGCGCGTGCGATTGTCAGACAATACGTTAGGCGGCATGGTGAGGAGATCGCTGGGACCGAACCAGTCAATGACGGCCTGGACCCGCTCATCGGCGGAGGTGTCCACCGTGCCCATGAGGGCGACGAGATGGCCGCCTGCTGAGCTGCCCCAGGCGCCGATGCGGCCGGCGTGGAGGCCGTAAGTTCCGGCATAGGCACGCAGCCAGCGCACGGCGGCGCGACAGTCATGCATCTGCGCAGGCCACTGGTGGTCGGGGATGAGGCGGTAGTTGATGCTGGCCACAGCGTATCCTTCCGGGACGAGCCAGGTGGCTGGGCAGCGGTCTTTGCTGCCGTTTTTCCACCCGCCGCCATGCACCCAAAGGATGACGGGGAGGGGCTTGCTGGTGCGTTTTTCAGGCAGGTAAAGATCCAGCAGCAAGGGGTGACCGGCAGGACGGGAGTATTCCACATCCCGCAGGACTTTGACGCCGGGGGGAAGCTCACCGGCTTTCTCCGCAGCGGCAAGCTGGCCGAGACCAAGCAGGAGGATGAAGGCGAAGAGGGGCTGGAGCATGGGGGTGGGAAGCTGTGACGGAGGCGGGAGGTAAACGCGGAAGGCAGCTTCAATGATAGGCGGGTATTCCGGTGAGGGGGATTATAAGATCGTGGAGATCTTGGACGCCAGACATGCATGCCCTGCACCGGGCGGTTTTACTTGGCCTGCCAGATGCGGACGTCATCGAAGAGGACACCGGGGCCGTTGACGGTGAAGTGGAAGCTGCTTTTGGTCTCGTGGGCGATGCCTGGAGACTTTAAATAGGCAGTGGGTTTTCCATCAACGCTGACGCGGAGCTGGTCGCCGGCCAGCTCGATGGTGGCTTGGTACCATTTTTTCTGCTCGAATGTGAAGGGGAAGGCACTGTTGCGGCCTTCGAGGAGTTTATCGGCCTGGGCTTTTTGGGCGGGGTCTTTGCGCATCTCATAGATGTCGTTGCGCATGACGCCTTCTTTGTCATCGCCAAGGCGGAGATGCTTGGGAGAAAAGGCGATGCGGCAGATGTGGCCGGCGTGGGATCCTTTGTGCTTCTGATCGTCAAAGACAGCATTGAATCCGGTGGAGCCGATGAGCTGGAATTTGAACTCGATGACGACGTCTTTCATGGGGCGGTAAACGCGGCCAACGGCTCCGTGGTCGTCGCGCGTTTGTTCGCCCTTGAGGACGCCATTGCCGACGGTGAAAGTCGGGATGATCGACTTCCATTCGCCGAGGATGCTGCGCTCGAAGTCATCGGTGAAAAGGGAATCGCCTTTCTCTGCCACCGGGGCGGCGGGGATGTCCGCAGCGGCGGCGGCGAAGGGGGCGAGAAAGCAGAGAAAGGGGAGGAGTTTCATGGAGGCAGAGGTCAATGAGTCAAGGGGGGCAGGGGTCAAGGGGCGGGCTTGGCGGTGATGATGGCGTAGTAGGTGCCGACTTCGTGACCGTCTGCGGAGATGAACACGGGCGCAAGCTGATGGGAACCGGCGGTTAGTTTGGTTGTGAAGGTGACCTGGGTGGCACCGTCAGGTACGGGAAGGCTGGCGATGTCCTGGCCATCCATGCGCAGGACTGCGGTGACGGCAGGGATGGAGATGCCCTCAAACGCGCGATAGGCCTGGTTGGCACCGGGGACATTTTCACCGGCAGGCAGGGCGGCGGCGATGGGCTGGTCCACCTCGGCTGGCCAGCGGCGAAGGCTGATTTCATAAGTGCCTTCGGTGAGCACTTTGACGGCCCAGTGACCGGTGTGGGTGGACTTAGCAGCGAGGGCTTGTGGAGGCGTGTCGGGGGCGGCTTTTTTGGCCTTCTTTGCTTTGCCTGGGGCCGGACGTGGCGAACCATAACCGTGTGCCAGGCGGATCTGCTGCTGGTTCCAGGGGGGCAGGTTTTCCTGAATCCAGTCGTGTCCAGTAAGGCTGACGACCGGGTGGTCTGTGTGGCCGAGATAGATCTCGGTGGTGCGGGCGAAGGTCGGCTCGAGCTCGGCCCACCAGGCCTCGTAAAAGGCGGTCATTTTGGCGACCTGATCAGGGTGTTCGGCGGCGACATCACGCTCCTGGCCGGGGTCTTTTTTGATCTCGTAAAGCTCCTTGCCATTCACCAAGCGCCACTGCTGCGACATGACGGCGGATTTCTGCCATTTGACGGGGTCGCGCATGCGCTGGGAATCGGTGATGATGAAGCGGTCCTGCCAGGTGTCTTTTTTGGCGGTGGGATCCAGCAAAGAGCGGATGGAAATACCGTCAAACTTGAGGCTTGAGGGCTTGGTCGCGCCGGTGATTTCCAGAAGGGTGGGGACGATGTCAATGGCGTGGCAAAGGGTGTCATTGACATGCTTTGTATTCCACCCGGCGGCGGGCCAGTGGGCGATAAAAGGGACGCGGTGGCCGCCGTCGTATTCACTGTTTTTCTTGCCCTTCATGCCGGCATTGAAAACGGTCTCGCCAGTGGCGGTGCCGTTGTCGGTGGTGAAGATGAAGAGGGTGTTGTCGTGGATGCCGAGCTCGCGGAGGAGGTCGCGGGTGCTGCCGACGTTGTCATCAATGTTGGTGATCATGCCGAAGAAGGCGGCGAGCGCGGGCGGCTGGCCGGCATACAGGTCCATGTATTTCTGCGGGGCGTGCAGCGGGCCGTGCGGGGCATTCAGAGCGATGTAGGCAAGGAAGGGCTGCTTCTTTTCCGTCTGGGCACGGATGAATTTTTTGGCCTGGTCAAAGAACACATCGGTGCAGAAACCCTCAGCAGGGACGACCTTGCCGTTGTGAAAGTAATGGCCGTCGAAGTAGGAATTGTCCCAAAGGTCCGGCGTCTGGCCGACCCCGCCGCCGCCATGGCGATAGACTTCGGTGAAACCGCGATCTTCGGGGCGGTAAGGGTAGTTATCCCCCAGATGCCATTTGCCGAACATACCGGTGGCGTAGCCATGATCCTTCAGCAAATGGCCAAGAGTGACCTCGTCATCGCGGAGCATGGAACGGCCGTTGATGGTGTGCCAGACGCCGGTGCGGTTCGTCCAGTGACCAGTGAGCAAAGCCGCACGTGTGGGTGAGCATGTGGGCGCGACGTGGTAATCCGTGAGCTGAGTGGACTCGGCGGCGAGGCGGTCAATGTGCGGGGTCTTGACAACGGGGTTTCCAGTGTGGCCGAGATCGCCATAACCCTGGTCATCGGTGATAATGAATACAATGTTAGGCGGCGCAGGCGCGGCGATGAGGGCGGGGCTGCAGACGCAGGCCAGCAGGAGGAAGAGAAGGCGACGCATGGAGAGGGAAGTTACTTTTTCTCTTTCTTTTTGCCTTTGCCCTTGGCTTTAGCCTTGGGTTCGCCAGCGGCGGGTGCGGCATCTGGCACGATATTAGCGATGAGGCGGGGAACGTAGCTGTTGAAGCGGCCATCGGGGGATTCGCCATTGGGGCTCATTTTGGCGATGGCCGGATGCAAAGGAGCAGCCTTGGGACCGAGAGCCTCGATGGCAGCCAGGGCAGACATGGAAGTGAGCACGCCATTGGCATCGGGTGCGGCGAGGCTGCCGAGGGTATCAAGCGCTTTCGCAAGCGCGGCTTCATCGCCATGGGTGCCCAGGGCCTGGGCGGCGACGATGCGGACATTGGCGGAATCATCGGTCAGGCCTTTGTCAAGGGCTGCGAGTCCCTGGCGGGTGCCGTCTTCACCCCGCATGAGGAGGCCCAGACCGCCCCAGAATCGCACGGCGCTGTCCTTGTCCGACATCAGGGTGATGAGCTGAGGAGTGGCGGTGGAATCAAGCGAGGAAGCAAGGTCTGCTGCGGCGACGATGCGGTCAAAGGGGTATTTGACCTCATCACGGGCGATCTCATAAGGCGTGCTGCCGGTGGAGCGGGTGTGGACTTCGCGCTCGGGCAGGAAGCAGACGTCACGCACCTTGGCGATGTGGGCGAGTTGGGCGGCGCGGAGTTTTTCCAGGATGCTTCGGTGCTCCGGTGACTGGGCGAGGTTTTTGACTTCGTCGCGGTCGGTTTGCAGGTCATAGAGTTCTTCGGGGTCTTTGGGCTCGCGCCAGAAGAGGGACTGGGCTTCGTTGGTCTTGCCCTCGGTATAGAGTTTGTTCCAGACGCGAGTGGTGGGCGTCTCAAACTGGTAAGACACACGCTGGGCCTGGGAGACGTGTGGATAATAGTTACGGATATAAACGTAACGGCCATCAGTCACGCTGCGGACGAGGTCCATGCGCTCATCCATGCGGCCGCGTTCGCCATAGATAAAGGGCTGCGGCTCTGCCTGATGCGGGCCGGCAAAGGCGTGACCCTGCATCCACTCCGGCGGCTTGATGCCGACGATGCTCAGCAGCGTGGGGGCCAGGTCCACAAAGCTGACCATACGGTCCGACTGGCCGCCAGCCTTGTATTCCTTCGGCGCGAGGTGCTGCCATTTCTCCGGGAAATAAACGACCATGGGAACATGCAGCCCGGAATTGGAGGGCCAGCGTTTGCCGCGCGGCATGCCGCTGCCGTGGTCACCATAATAGAAAACGATGGTGTCTTCAGCCAGGCCCTCATCGGCCAGGGTTTTGAGATGACGGCCCGCATCGGCATCGGCTTCGCTGACCTTGTCGTAGTACTGTGCCCAGTCTTCGCGGACTTCAGGCGTATCAGGATGATAGGCCGGGACGCGTACGTCTTCAGGCTTGGTGATCTGCTTGTGCGGGCGGGTGCGGATCTGGCTTTCGTGGCTTTTGGTGGAGTTGAAAACGGCGAAGAAGGGCTTGCCCTCCGGGCGTTTTTTCCAGTGGGCCTGGTTGGATGATTCATCCCACGCCTGGCCGGGATCGCGTACGTTATAATCCGTTTTGCTGTTGTTCGTGGTGTAATAACCGGCCTCACGGAGGAACTCGGGATACATCTTCGTACCCGCAGGCATGGGGACCATGGAGCGCATGTGAATGCCGCCGCTGCTGGAAGGATACAGGCCGGAAATGATGGCCGTGCGCGCCGGGGCGCAGACCGGGGCGACGGACCAGGCCTTTTTGAAAATCATGCCCTTGGCAGCCAGCGCATCCACATTGGGCGTGCGGGCCAGTTTGTCCCCGTAGCAGCCCATCTCCGGGCCGTGGTCCTCACTGGTGATCCAGAGGATGTTGGGTTTGTCCGCGCCAAAAACCGGCAGGCCGGTGGCGGATAACAGGAGGGCATAGAGGAGCTGCTTCATGGTGAAGCTGCTGTAACGCCGGGAAGGGGCAGGTCTTGCGGCGGGAATAAGGGAAAGCTGGCGTACTTTAGAGCCCGTTCAGCCTCATCAGCGCTTCCACATCCCCATATTTGACTGCACCAGGCACGAAGTGAGGGTGCCAGGGGGACTGCAATTTGGAGAAGCGGAACGATTCGAGGTCAAGGCTTGGGGAAAAGGTGCCTGGTGGGAGGTCGAGCACGGTGGCTGTGACTAGGGCGATGGGCGCGGCGGAGTCCTGCGCGTGGATGCGGAGGGATTTGAGCGGGTACTTTTCCTGACTCTGCATGAGGGTGACCAAGCTCATGGCATCATGCACACGACGGGCGAGGAGTGTGGGGTTATAACCAAAAGTGTAACCGCTGAATTCTCGAAAATCGCCGGGTTTGGCTTTGACGTTGCCGCCGGCTTTGGGCTGTTCTGTGGCATCCTGAAGGTAGAGGGTTGGGCAGGCGATGGCGATGCCTTGATCCAGCAGGTTCTGGGCAGCGGGGGTGGGACCGCTTTCACCGAGAACAGAGGCGGCGCCTTTGAGGCTGAGCCAGAGGGTGGCGGTGCCATTCCAGGATTTGGGGTAAAGGAAAAGGGCCTCGGTCTGCTCGGAGTCGCGGGTGTTCTGGATGCGCCCCAGGATGATGAGGTAATCGGTTTTGTCGGTCTTTTCGAGAACCTCATAGCTGATGTCCTCCGGGGCGGGCTGGGTGCGGCCGACGATGGTCTTCCAGGCTGTGCCGACGATCTCCCGCAGCGGCGCTGTATCCGCCTGGGAGATAAGGGAGCCGATGTTTTTTTCATCCTGAGAAGTCATCCAGGCGCACACGGCTTTTTCATGAGCCTCTCCCACATCATCACCGGATGGGGCAGGGTGGTCATTGGTCCAGACGGTGAGGTCGGCAGAGGTGGAGAAGGTGAAGTCGCGTTCTTTGACCGGGGCGGTCAGGCCTAACTGGAAGTGGGTGTTAAAAAACTCATACATGGCCAGCCGCGAGGGCAGGTTGTAATTGTGCGGAAATTGAGTGGCGATGTGGGCGGTGATTTTGTCGGGGACTCCGAGGTTGGTGTAGAGGGCTTTGAGGTCTGGCAGGCCTTTGGTTTCCAGTTCTTTGGTCCAGTCATCCGCAGCGGTGAGGCCCAGGGGGCGCGGTGCGGTGAGGGCGGCAATGTCCACATTCCCCTGGCCGATGCGGAGGTAATGCCCGTTTTCACAGGTGCAGCCGCCCTGCATGGCGGTGGAGACCATCACACAGGGAAAGGCGGCCGTGATGCGCGGATCAATGCCGGTGAGCATCATGGTCTGGGTGGCGCCACCGCTGGCTCCGGTGCAGCCTATGCGGGCGGGGTCAATGCCTTCCAGGGAAAGAAGGAAATCCAGAGCACGGACGCTGTTCCAGGTGTGAAGGCCGAAGTAAGTCTGCAGGCGGAGGTCGGCGGAGGGGCTGAGGAAACCTTCCGCCCCCGCACCGTGGCGGTGGAGGGGAAACTGGATGGAATCGGCATTGCCGAGCGTGTCATAATGAAAGGCCGCACAGCCCATGCGGGCAAGCTGAACACAACGGGCCTGGAGCGGTGAGCGGGCGGCGGATTCGAGTTCCTCCGCACCCGTTTCGATCTGTTTTTTGAGGGCGGCAGTTCCTGGGATGACGTCCATGAACCGGCCTGCGGGCCAGTGACCATGAGGGCAAAGGATGCCGGGGATTTTGCCGCTGCGGTTCTTCGGCAGGTAGAGGCTGCCGGTGACGTAATGGCCAGGCAGGCTCTGGAAATAAACGCGGTCAATGGTGTAATCTTCCCGCTCCACCCGCCCATGGATGACCGCCTGGAGAGGCGTTTTTTCCGGCATGGGCCACAGACCGGAGGCCAGGAGAACCCGCTTTTCAATGTCGGCCCGGCGGGCTTTCCAGGCGGCGGCATCTGTAACGGGTGTGAAGGGGAAGTAGCCGTCGAGATCGCGGGCAGGACGGGGAGCACCCTGGCCACAAGCATTGAGGGCAATGAGAAGGAGGGCGGGAAAAAGGAGCCGGGAGTACATAGTTATAGATTGAGAGGAAGTACGACCGTTGGGAAGCATTCTTGAATGACGAATGACGAAAGTGTTGGCAGCAGGAAACTCCTTTCTTCCTTCCAGGCTGGCAGGCACAGAAAGGCGATACCCACCGGAGGACAGGTATCGCCAGAATGTGTTTGCGGTTAAGTTTACCGGCCCAAAAGGACCACGCCGAGAGGCGGCAGGTCAATGAGGATGCTCCAGGGCTGGCTCTGCCATTCGGTATCGCTTGCTGGCATGGGGAGGGGATTGATCATGCCGCTGCCTGCGTAGCCGGGAGCATCAGTATTCAGAAGTTCACGGTAGCTGCCGGCTTCGGCGACGCCGACGCGGTAGCCTTTGCGGGGAACCGGGGTGGCATTGATGACGCAATAGACTTTTTCGCCGTCCGGGGCGATGCGCATGAAGGCGAAGATACTGTTGTCCGCATCCCCTGCATCCAGCCAGGAGAAGCCGGTGCCTTCGTGGTCCAGGGCGTGGAGGGCAGGGGTGTTCGTATAGAGCCAGTTCAGGTCGCGGACGAGCTTTTGCAGGCTGGCGTGCTCTTCACCGAGGAAGAGATGCCAGTCCAGGCTGCGCTCGTGGCCCCACTCCTGCCACTGGCCAAATTCGCTGCCCATGAACAGGAGTTTTTTGCCGGGGTGCGCCCACATCCAGGCATAGAACATGCGCAGGTTGGCGAACTTCTGCCAGCGGTCGCCAGGCATCTTGTTGATCATGCTGCCTTTGCCATGGACGACTTCGTCGTGGCTGATGACGAGGATGAAATTCTCATCATAGGCATACAGCATCGAGAACGTGGCCTCCCCGTGATGATATTTCCGGTGGATGGGATCCTCCTGCATGTACGTGAGGCTGTCATTCATCCAGCCCATGTTCCATTTGAAGCCGAAGCCGAGACCGCCTGCATCCGTGGGGCGGGAGACGCCGGGCCAGGCGGTGCTTTCCTCCGCAATGATGGTGCTGCCGGGGTGGCGCTCGTAACAGATGCGGTTCAGATCCCGCATGAAGTCAATGGCCTCCAGGTTTTCCCTGCCACCATATTTGTTAGGCACCCAGGCCCAGGGCTGGCGGGAGTAGTCCAAATAAAGCATGGAGGCGACGGCATCCACACGGAGGCCGTCAATGTGATAATGCTCCAGCCAGAAGAGCGCATTGGCGATGAGGAAGTTTTTCACCTCGGACCGGCCGTAATTAAAGATCAGGGTGCCCCAGTCCTGGTGCTCCCCCTGGCGTGGATCCGCATGTTCATAAAGGGCCGTGCCGTCAAATTTGGCCAGGCCGTGGGCATCTTTGGGGAAGTGGCCGGGCACCCAGTCTAGAATGACGCCGATGCCGGCCTGATGGCAGCGGTCCACGAACTCGCGGAATTCATCCGGATTTCCAAAACGGCTGGTGGGGGCGAAATAACCGGTGATCTGGTATCCCCATGAGCCGTCAAAGGGATGCTCCGCCACGGGCATCAGCTCGATGTGGGTGAAGTTCATCGCCTTCACATAAGGAATGAGGTCATCGGCCAGCTCTCGATAGGATTTGGAGCGGTTGCCATCCTCTGGCACACGTTTCCAGGAGCCGAGGTGGACCTCATAAACGCTCATGGGCGTGTTGTAGAGGTTCGTTTTTGCGCGTTTTTGCATCCATTCCTGGTCATTCCAGGCATAGCGGTTCAGGTCGAAAACGAGGCTGGCCGTCTGGATGCCGTGCTGGCCGTAGAAGGCAAAGGGATCGCTTTTGATCTGGAGGTGGCCTTCGGCAGAAAGCACCTCAAATTTATAATGGGTCAGTTCCTGGATGCCCGGAAGGAAGATCTCCCAGACACCGCCTTCAATGCGCAGGCGCATGGGATTGATGCGGCCATCCCAATCATTGAAGTCACCGATGATGGAAACGCGTTTTGCATTGGGTGCCCATACGGCAAATTGCACGCCTGCAACGCCGTCCACCGTGCGCATGCGTGCGCCCAGGCAGTCCCAAAGGCGCTGATGGGTGCCTTCGCAAAAGAAATAAAGGTCCTGTTCGCCAAGGAGCGGGCCGAAGGAATAGGGGTCGGCACTGCGCAGGGCCTGGCCGTCAAAGGTGGCCAGTTCCAGATCGTAAGGGATGCTGGCGGCCTCAGGCGGAAGGTCCACCGTATAAAAACCATGGTGATGAATACGCTGCATGGGCCAGGAGCCGGAGCCATCGCGGGCGACGACCGTCACCGCGTGTGCCTTGGGCTGGAGCGTGCGCACTACCGCACCGCCGCCTTCCTTTGGCTGCCGTCCCAGAAAGCCGAATGGGTCTCCGTGTCGGGCTTCCAGAATAGCGAGGATTTCGGCTGAAGGACTGGTTGGGTCGGTCATGTGCACTGGTTAGCGGTTGCGAGCAAAGGCTCAAGATGTTCCTGACAGATTTTGACCATTTCGTGCCGCCGCCATAGGTGGCGTCGTTGGTGATTCACAATGGCTGATGGATGCCATTGCATGATCCGTGCCGAGATTTGGTCAGGTTTTGACTGAATGGAGAAATACTGTCCGGCCTCCCCCAGAACTTCCTGATGCACAGGGAGATCCGAGCAAAAAACGGTCAGGCGGTGGGCGACGGCCTCCAGCAAAGGCAGGCCAAAACCTTCGCCCGTGCTGGGAAAGAAGAGGGCATCGGAAACGGTGTAAAGGCTGCGCACGTCATCATCCGACAGGGGGGAATCTTCGCCCAGGAACAGGACTTGATCAGCGATGCCCAGCTCAGCGGCGAGCGCTTTGAGCTCCAGGTGATAAGCGATGCCATCGGCCTGATGCGGATCCGGCGCACCCGTGACGGCATAAATCACATCGCATCCGGCATCCCGGAGGGCGGAGGTGACGCGGAGGCCAAGCTCAATGTTTTTCCGCCGGATGAGCCGGGTGGGGTGAATGAGGATCAGTTCATGATCCCAAAGCCGCAGGTCGGCAATGCGCGGCGTCAGCCCCAGGAGCGAGGCCAGATGCAGACCATTCGGAATAACATGCACCTGATCTTCCGTCAGTCCGGTTGCACGGAGGTAGTCTTGTTTGCGGGCCTCGGAAACGGTGATGTTGAGGGCATTCGGCACCGGTTCCGAAAGCTGCGCATACTCCGGCTGCGACCAGGGCAGGTGGGCATAATGCGGATTGATGGCGGCGACATCGTGCACCCAGTTGATCCAGTGGATGTGCGGTGTGGCGGCGGCCATGTCGCGGAGTTCCCGGGTCCATGCGTGGTCGAAGGGCATGGTGAAAACGTTGTGGACGAGGATGGCGTCGAGACCGGTCAAGTCCATGGAGCGCCGACGATCCGTCGGCATCCCCTCTGAATTCCCCGAGGAAACGACATCATCCAAAGAAGTACTCCATAAGCTGAATCCACCCTGCAGCTTGGCCTTCAACGGATTCTGCCGAATATACTGCTGAACATAGTCGAGATGTTCTACTCCGCGTATAAGCCGGTCAAAATAGCCTTTTTGCCAGACGCTTCCTTGGGTTTTTAAAAGCGTATTGATGCTCTTAGCGGACCGTTCCTTCCAGTTCTGCACCACTTTTTCCATCGGCCAATCGGGATGCAATCTGACCAGCAGGTGCACGTGATTGGGCATGATGACGTAGCTAAGAAGCTGGTAACGGAGACCATCGAAGAGATGAAGGGCCTGTTCGACCGCTTCGGAACAATCTTTGCGTTGGAGCACACATGCTCCGTGTCCTTCATCCAGGTGATCCAGGAAAGGCCGGTCAAACCGTTGATGATAGGCGAGTTCCGTTTTCTCGTCCCAAGGACGCGGATGCTCTTCCACCCAGGCTTTTCGTTGGGCCATCCATTTCTCAATGAATTCCTGGGGCAGGGAATCCGCCAGCCTCCAGGTGATAAAGCAGATCACGTGATCCTGCTGCCAGTGGGGGAGATCGTGACGATGCCGGGCGATGAAGCGCTGGGGATCGAGGAAGGGGCCTTGGGTGGGGGGAGGGAAGGTTTCGGGTTCAGTTTTTTTTGCTATGCCGACGGATCGTCGGCGCTCCATGGTGTGCGTCATGAGCTCCACCTCATGCCCCAGCGCTTCTAGTGCCGCAGCTTGGTCGCGGATGACACGCTCAACGCCGCCGATGACGGGGGGGAGGGTGTAATGGAAGATGGCGATGCGCATGGCGGCGTTTAAAAACGCATCATGAAACGCGGGAAGGGGACTGGCAAGGAATCCCGAATGACTGAATGACAAACGCTCCAACCGATCCGACCATGAGGCCCTGACCTCCATGGCCGAGCCTGACCCGAAGACGCGCACCTTCCACAATGAACTGTGGAGATCCTTGCCTGCGGGGGTGCTGGACACGCTTTCGACCACCTTCGGCATGCTGATCGCCGTGCGGGTGTTCGACCTCGGCGATACGGCGAAATCCATCTTCCTGAGCGCGACGAGCAGCGGGCTAATGGTGAGCCTGTTTGTGGTGCCGCTGCTTCTGCGGGCAAAGAGCACCATCGCCCGCACGGCGGCCAAGGTGCAGATCTTGGGCGGCGGTTTCATGGGCCTGTCGGCAGCGTTTCCGCATGAACCGTGGGTGTTCATCGGCGGGCTGAGCGTGGGGCTGTTTTGTTTTTCGATGCAAATCCCGCTGCTGACGCAGATTTACCGTTTGAACTATCCGGCGACAGATCGCGGACGGCTCTTCGCCATCACGGGGGTGACTCGCGCCGCGATGGCAGTGGCCTTTGGGGCCTTTGGCGGATGGTTGATCGGCCTGGATCTGGCCAACTACCGCTGGCTGCTGTGGTTCTTTGCGGCCGCTGGGGTGGCCTCCGGCCTCTGGACCTATGGGCTGCCGGCGACGAAGTGGGATGTGGATGAAAATGCGCCCACCGGGCTGTGGTCGGCCCTGCGCTGGATCAAAGTGGACCGGGATTTCCGCACGCTGCTCATCTCCTGGATGATGATGGGCCTGGGCAATCTGGTGGCTGTTTGCCTTTTCGTGGAATACCTCGCGAACCCCAAGCACGGCATCAATCTCCCTGGGCGCGAGGTGGCCTGGATCACCGGCGTCGTGCCAGTGACTTTGCGCATGATCTGCAGCTATCCCTGGGGGCTGATTTATGACCGCATGGGCCTGTTCAAGGTTCGGTCCATTTTAAACCTGATCTTTGCCGCAGGCATCCTCACCTTTTACCTTGGCCAGGGGTATGCCGCCTGGATCACCGGTATGGCCTTTTGGGGAATCGCCAATGCCGGTGGAAATGTCACCTGGGGCCTGTGGGTGACCAAGCTGGCCCCGAAACACGCCGTGGCGGAATACATGAGCGTGCACACCTTCCTCACCGGCCTGCGTGGTCTCGTGGCACCCTACATCGCCTTCGCAGCCATCGGCGTTATGTCGTTCCAGACGCTCAGCCTGCTGTGCAGCGTGGGCATCATTGCCGCCAGTGCCTTCATCACGGTGCGCGCACGCGGCAGCGATGATGAAACACGGCGCCGCCTCGGCCCGGGGGAGAGACTGTAGAAAACAACCGTTTTCAGTATATGGTTTTCAGTGTTCAGTGTTCAGGCCGATACCCGAATCGAATACCGAATACAGCATACTGAATACTGCCCCTCCCCCCCATGCCCCGCACTGCTATCCTGAACGTTGTTGGTCTGACGCGCCGCCTGATTGGCGAGCACACCCCCAATATTCGTGCTTTTGTGGAGCGGAACCGCCTGGCTCTCATCGAGCCCGTATTGCCCGCAGTCACCTGCACCGCCCAGGCGACCTATGTCACCGGCAATGCCGCGTGTGATCACGGCGTGGTGGCCAATGGCTGGTATGACCGCGACTACGCCGAGCACCGTTTCTGGAAGCAACCGGAGCAACTCGTGCAGGGCAAAAAGCTATGGGATCTGCTGCGCCAACAGGATCCCGAATTCACCTGCGCGAAGGTGTTCTGGTGGTTCAACATGCACTCCACGGCGGACTTTGCGATCACGCCCCGGCCGCTCTATCTCTCAGATGGAGGCAAGGTCTTTGACGTCCACACCCAGCCCATGGGCATGCGCGACCGGATCAAAAAGGACCTGGGAGCGTTTCCCTTCATGAATTTCTGGGGACCCGCCTCCGGGATCGAATCTTCCAAATGGATCGCCGCCAGCGCCAGGTGGATCGAGGAAAAACACTGGCCCTCCCTCAGCCTCGTCTATCTCCCGCACCTCGACTATAACCTCCAGCGCGTCGGCCTCAACATGCCCCTCATCGAGGAGGATCTCCGCCAGATTGACGAAGTCGTCGGCGACCTCATCAAGTTCTACGAGCGCCGCCAGATCCAGGTCATCCTGCTGTCCGAATACGGCATCACCGATGTGGACCAGCCCGTGCATCTAAACCGCATCTTCAGGGAGAAAAACTGGCTCTCCATCAAGGACGAACTCGGCACCGAAACCCTCGACCTTGGCGGCTCCAAAGCCTTCGCGATTGCGGATCACCAGCTGGCCCATGTCTATGTAAACGACCCCGCCCTCCTCAGCGAAGTCCGCGATGTGCTGGAAAAAACACCCGGAGTGCAGCAGGTGCTAGGCAAGGTGGAAAAGCACTACGCAGGCCTGAACCACGAACGCAGCGGCGACCTGATAGCCGTGGCCGATGCCAAAAGCTGGTTCACCTACTACTATTGGCAGGACGATGCCAAAGCTCCTGAATTTGCCCGTTGCGTGGACATTCACCGCAAGTGCGGCTACGACCCCGTCGAGCTGTTTGTAGATCCCAAAATCGCCTTCCCCAAACTCAAAGTAGGCTACAAACTCGCGCGAAAGCTGATGGGCTTCCGCATGAAAATGGACCTCATCCCCCTGGATGCGACCCTGGTCAAAGGCAGCCACGGCCGCATCCCGGAGGATGTCGAAGACTGGCCCGTCCTCATCGGCGATCTGCCGCAGCTACCGCGCGCGGCGTCCCTCCAGGCCACGCAAGTTTTCGGGCAGCTGTATGAGGCCTGCACGAGAAAGGGGTGAACCCTCTCACCTCACCACCGTCACTGGTGTCCCCATGGGGCAGGCGTGATAAAACTTCTCCGCCATATGCCCCGGCAGGCGGATGCAACCGTGGGAGGCAGCGTAGCCGGGCAGGTAACCTTGGTGCATGCCGACGGCTCCGTAGATGCGCATGAAGTAATACATTTTGGCCCCTTCGAAGCGGGTGCCGGGCGGGCGGCGGTCTTTGCGGTTGTCAATATTGGTCATGATCACGTTGCCGTGCATGTCCTCATAGTCGCCATAGAGGGAGGATTTGTGGTCAATGTCCTTTTCGATGACCTTGTAACGTCCCGGGCGGGTGTCATAACCCTCGCGTCCAGATGAAATGGGCGAGCCTCCGGCGAGGTGCCCGTCTTTATAAAGATACACCATTTGCTCGCTCAGGACGATGCGAATGGAGGGACGTCCCCGCATCTCATCGGCATACCAGAAGGAGCCGTCACCCCGGAAAAGACTCATCACCCGGTTGGGCAGCTTGCGGGCCGCCTGCATTCCCTGCTGCCCATAGCGGAAAAGATTCTCCCCATATCTGGGAGCGGGCTGGTAATACTCCGGCGAGGAGCAACTGGTGGCCAGCACCGTGAGGGCAAGCAGGAAAGCGGAAAGCAGGCGGGAAGTAATCATCAGACAGGGGGAATACGATCCAAGCATAAAGATAGCCTCCTTGCGCGCATAAGTTTCCGTTCCTGATGTTCTTGCATCCTGCATCTCCCCATGCCTTCATAGGCCTGCATGAAACCTCTGCTTCTCCTTTTCGCTTTTCTTACCACGGCGGCTCTCGCCAAAGAACCCGTGCCTGTATCCATTGGCGAATCCACCGATCTGCTGCCCTGGCAGAAAAATAGCGTTGATATCGAGGCCGGTTACCTCTGGAAGGTCGGCGGAGACACACCGCTGGATTATGAAATCGCCCCGGTCATGCTCTCCTGGCGACCCGCTTATCAATTGCACCATGTGTTTGAAGACGGCTCCGCCCTCGTGGTGCGCAGCCGCTTTGCCGCCCTTGGGCAGGCCATCATCCAGGGTCCGGAGAACCATTACTTCGGTCTCATGGCCGCCCCGTCACTGGAGTTTTGGGATGCCACTGGCACCTGGTCCGTCTATGGCCAGCTCGGCGGCGGCCTCGGCTGGATTGACTCCCAGGGCGTCGCCGGCGGGCAGGGGCAGGATTTGACATACAATTGGTTCGGCGCAGTCGGCGTCTCCTATGCCATCAAGCCCAACATGGCCCTCCGCGCCGGGGCCATGTTTCAGCACCTGTCCAATCTGGGTGCCACTGACCCCAATCCGGGGCTGAACTCGCTGGGTTTCACACTGGGTCTCTCCTGGGGCTTCTAAGATCCCGATTAATTTTACATGCTCAGCATCGTCGAAGCCATCCGTCAGCGTGTGACGCCCGAAGCGGTCGCGTTGGTCCAGAAGGACCGCACGCTCAGTTTTAATGACCTTTTCCAGCAGTGCGATTCCATCGCCGCAGTGATCCGCCAGCAGGTGCAGCCGCAGGCTGGCCGGGCGGACCGTCTGCGCATCGGCGTACACTTCCCAAGCAGCCTGGATTACGTGCCGCTGGCCCTCGCCACCCTGGCCGCTGGTGGTTGCTTCGTCCCCATCCCGGATGAACTGGCCGAGGAGGAAAAACGCGACCTCGCCGCCCGCACCGCGCTGGATGTCGTCCTGGTGCTGGAAAGCCTCGCTGGCTGGCTGCCTGAAGGCACACAAAACGCAGGCGAATTCTCCCTGGCTGGCCAAAAGGTGCTGATCCAGCGTCTGCCTGCCACGACGCCAAACTTCCCTGTGGCCGAGTTTGAGGCCATCAATCCCGCCTTCATCCGCTTTAGCTCCGGAACCACCGGTAAATCCAAAGGCGTCCTCCTCTCCCACGAATCCCTTTTGGAGCGCATCACCGCCGCCAATGAAGGCCTGCAAATCGGCCCTGGCGACCGCATCCTCTGGGTGCTGCCCATGGCGCATCACTTCGCCGTTTCCATCGTCCTCTACCTTTATCACGGTGCCACCACCATCATCGAGGAAACCCACATGGGCGAGGACCTCCTACGTGCCGGGGCAGAGCAAAAAGCCACCGTCATGTACGGCAGCCCCGTGCATTACCGCCAGCTTGTCGAAGCCCCCGATGTCGCCCAATGGACCGGCCTGCGCCTGGCCGTCGCCACCGCTTCCGCGCTGGATGCCGCCACCGCCGAAAAATTCCGCACCCGCTTTGGCCGCGACCTCGTCCAGGGGCTCGGCATCATCGAACTAGGGCTTCCTGTGATGAACCTCACCGGGGCGCAAGAAGCCCCGGAGGCCATCGGCCTGCCGCTCAGTGCGTATGAGTGTGCCTTAAAAGATGATGCCGGCAATGAACCTCCTGCAGGTGACCCAGGCGAAATCTGCCTGCGGGGGAAGGGGATGTTTGATGCCTACTTGGACCCCTGGCTGCCCCGCGCCGCCGCCTTGGATGCCCAGGGCTGGTTCACCACGGGCGACCTCGGCCGCCGCGATGCCGCAGGCCGCGTCACCATCTGCGGACGCAAAAAGACCCTCATCAATGTTGGCGGCATGAAGGTCTTCCCTGAGGAAGTGGAAAAGGTCCTGGACTCCCACCCCAAAGTCCAGCGCTCCCTCGTCGAAGCCCGCCTCCACGCCCTGTATGGGGAGGTGCCCGTCGTCCGCTACATCGCCAGCCCCGAAGGTGCGCCCACCACGATGGAATTGCGCAACCACTGCCGCGCCCATCTGGCCGGGTATAAGATCCCGCTCATGTTCAGTGCTGTGGCTGAGCTGCCATTGACGGCCAGTGGCAAGCTGAAGCGGGCCTAGGCCTCTTGAGAGCAAAGTGGGTTAGTAACGCGATTTTCAATAGTTTCAGGCCCCGGCATGGTTTCTTGAAGATCCCATGGCGCGGGCCTTGAAGCGAGGTTATTCCGTCGTCTCATGCGATACTTTCTTCCTCTGTGGATCATTTTGAGCCCGCTGCTGTTATGCATCCCCTCTGCATCAGGACAAGCTCAGGCTGTCACGGCAAATGAGCACCCGCTGCGGCTTTGGGCTCAGCGGCTAGACATCCAATTAGGCACTGCGGTTGATCTTCAGCCTCTGCGTCAGGAGGCGGGTTATCGGGAGAGACTGGGAAGAGAGTTTTCCATGATCACGCCAGCCAACGCAATGAAAATGGATTCTTTGCAGCCATCACGTGGGCAGTTCTCCTGGAGCGATGCGGACGAAATCATCAACTTTGCTGAAAGGCATGCGCAGCGTGTTCACGGCCACACGCTGGTCTGGCACCGTCAGATCCCAAAGTGGTTGGAATCGGGCAATTGGAGCCGTGAGGAACTGAAGCAGATGTTGCGCGAACATATTCTTACTGTCGTCGGCCGTTACAAAGGCCGGGTGCAGATTTGGGATGCGGTCAATGAAGCGCTGGAGGAGGACGGCAGCCCCAGGGCCAGCCTCTGGCAGAGGATCATTGGCCCAGACTACATTGAACTGGCCTTTCGTTGGGCGCATGAGGCGGACCCGGACGCCATCTTGATTTACAATGATTACAATGCCGAGGATATGGGGAAGAAGTCCAACGCCGTTTACAGCATGCTGCGTGATCTGAAGCAGAAAGGTGTGCCCGTCCACGGTGTTGGTTTGCAGATGCATGTAACAGTGGGAATGCTTCCCGCTGAAAAGGACTTCCGGAACAATTTGCAAAGGCTGGCCGATCTGGATCTGCAACTGCATGTGACCGAGCTGGATGTCCGGATGGCCCTGCCAGCTACCGCAGAGACTCTCGCTCAGCAGGCCAAAGATTACAGCCGGATATTCAAGGGGGCGGCAGCATTCCGACAGCTTAAATCTTTCTCGCTATGGGGATTCACAGACCGCCACTCCTGGATACCGCAGGAGTTTGTGGGGTATGGGGCGGCCTTGCTCTGGGACGAAAAAGACCAGGCCAAGCCTGCCCACGATGCTTTTCTGCGAGCGATGCAGGGGAAGTAGCGACCCGCTTCGCATGTTAAGCGGGAGGTGTCTGTCATGGCGTCATTCTGTCTGACAATAAAAACCCGGGTTCCGCGATGGATGTTCAATGCCATGCCGGAGCCGCCGTTGACCTCCAGCGGCAAACTGAACCGGACATATAAACAGGCGGAAGCATAACCTTTGATTTTGCCTGCGGGCCGTGCTTTATCTGCACCCGCTATGAATATGCCTTTGCTGCGGACCTTCCTGTTAGGCATGGCCTGTATGGGCGGGATGATTCATCCGGCCTTCGCCAATGAGCCGAAAAAGTCCAGGCTGATCATCATTGAAGGACCACGCCCAGAGGTGCGGCGGTATCTCCCGGCGCATCCTCGGCCTGAGCCGCAGGGTTATTCGAGCGGGCTGCTCTCGCCTGCCCGGAAGCCGGTGGTCCAAAAGGACGGGGACAAACAAAAAGGGCCGACGCGGCCTGAATCCACCCAGGACAGAAGGAGGGAACAACGGCAGCCCAAAGGCAAGTCCGTCGCAGCAACGGACCAGGCGACCCAACCCCAATCAATCCAGCCCACGGTTCCATCCAAGCAGCCTTCGCTCCTGGCCAAATGGGTGCGACCCGGCTTTGTCAAAAGCCCTTATCCTCCCTATGCCGTCCTTAATGTGGAGGGTCTGCCCAGTGGCTCCCTGGCCAAAGACCCTGTGAACGGGAAGATTTTCCGTGTGCCCTGAAGAGTGGCTTTTGGGATATCAAGCCTTTGTCCCTCGATGTCTAACGACATGGGCAAGTTCCAGACCGCTTCACATTCACACATCCTTTGGACAATGTGGCAGCGAATGATTGGTACCTCTGCTGAGGTCTAACTCTTTGCTCTATGTCCTATGAAAACCTGTCTCCTTCCTCTTGGCTGGATCCTGCTAGGACTCAGCCTGTGCTTATCTTCGATGACTTTGTCCGCTCAGGACAGAGAGTTTCGCAGTAATGGCTTTGTTTTTGGGCGCAAGCCTGACACACGGAATTTTAACGTCTCCCGCCATCGTCCGAAAGCGCCACCCCCGGTTAGAAAGATCCGCTGGGTACCTTCAGCCAGCATCAACCCGGCGGCTGCAACGGCAGCACCGCAGAGGTACCTCGCCAGCACCCAGTTTTCAGCCGGGTATGAAACCGCCGCCGGCCGTTACAACCAGGAAGTGGCCAGCCGCTCCTCCATCTCCATTTTACCCAATGGTACAGTGGTCACCCAAGAGGGTTATTACCAGCAGCCAATGGTCACTGAGAACGGGTTGCCTCTCAATGAATTCGATCTCGCACCGCCCACGCTGTCCGTTCATGAAATCCAGTATCGAAACTCGGCGCTGGTGCCGCCACCGCCGCCGGTTCAGAAGTCCTCGCGTACTTCTGCTGCCAAGCCCGACCTGGATAAAGTGAAAACAGCCGAGAAGGTCAGCCCCGGCCTGGCCAAAAGTCCGTATCCGCCCCATTCTTTGCTAGATATTCAGGGAATGCGGTCAGGATCTCTGGCTGAGGATCCGGCTTCCAGGAAAGTTTTCCGGGTTCCTTGATTACACCACAGCTTCCTTCACCTGGCCCATGGCGGCTTCCATAAGCCTTTCCTGGGTGGCCTCGGCACGGGTGAAGGTGCCGCCGATGCGGCCTTCATTCAGCATCAGGATGCGGTCGCTCATGCCGATGAGTTCCGGCAGTTCGCTTGAGACCAGAAGCACGGCCTTGCCATCTTCGGTGAGCTTGTTGATCAGTTCATAGATTTCGAGCTTGGCCCCAACATCAATGCCACGCGTGGGCTCATCCAGCATGACGACCTGCGGACCGGTCATGAGCGCCTTGCCCAGGACGACCTTCTGCTGGTTGCCGCCGGAGAGCCGTCCTACGATGGCCTCCAGACCGGTGGCCTTGACGCGCAGGCTTTTGAAATACTCCTGGTTACGCGCCGTCTCCCGGCTGCGGTTCACGAAGCCTGCCTGGCTGAACTGGCCTAACGAAGAGAGTGACAGGTTAAAGCCGATCTCCTGCTCAATCACCAGTCCATATCGGCGGCGGTCCTCGCTCACCAGCGCCAGGCCGGCGTTCAGGATCTTGGCCGGAGGCAGGCCGTCCAGGCTGCGACCGTTCAGTTCCACCTGACCGGAGGTACGGCGGCCCCAGGCCCCGAAGAGATGCATGAGCAGTTCGGTGCGCCCTGCGCCCATGAGGCCGCCGATGCCCAGGACCTCACCCGCACGCAGGTCCAGGCTGATGTCGTGCAGCCGTGGCAGGCCCTGCTCATCCTTCACGCTGAGGTTGTGCACCTTTAAAACGGTGGCTCCTGGCGTGGCGGCACGACGGGGGAAAAGGTCGGTGATTTCCCGGCCCACCATGTGCTGGATGACCTCCGCCTTGGTCATGTCCGCAGCGTTTTTGGTGATGATGCTGCTGCCGTCCCGGATGACGGTGATGCGGTCTGAAACAGCGAAGACTTCATCCAGTTTGTGGCTGATGTAAACGCAGGTCATGCCCCGGGCTTTGAGGTCCTTCAGGATGTCCAGAAGGATCAGCACCTCATGCTCCGCCAGGGCTGCTGTCGGCTCATCCAGGATGAGAATTTTTGAGTCCTTGGCCAGAGCCTTGACGATCTCCACAAGCTGCTTCTGGCCTACCCCCAGGGAGCCGACCCGCGCGGCAGGATCCAGATGCACTTTGAACCGTTCCAGCAGCACCTTGGCTTCCCGGTAGATTTTCGGCCAGTCAATGAAGCCGCCAAAGCGGCGCGGCTCGCTGCCCAGGAAAATGTTTTCTGCCACGCTCATTTCATTCACCAGCGCCAGCTCCTGATAGATGACGGCAATGCCTGCTTTGGCGGCATCGGAGATGGAGTGAAACTTCGCTTCCTCACCCTCCACCTCAAACCGGCCTTCATAACTGCCGTGGGAATGAATGCCGGAGAGCAGCTTGATGAGCGTGCTTTTTCCCGCACCGTTTTCCCCGCACAGCGCATGGATTTCACCCGCCTCCAGATCAAACGACACATCCTTCAGTGCGATGACACCCGGAAATTTTTTGGTCAGATGATGGGCGGACAGAATCATGGGAGGATACTGGCAAAAGGAATCTCAAATGCCAAGAACGGATGTGAAGGGCAGGGAAGTTACCGGCTTTTGTTTTTGGCGATGATCTTTCCCACCTGGCGGTCAGCATCGTCGCACAGGGATTTGAGCATCTCCGGGCTGGTCCATCCGGCTCCGGAGGCGAGGATGGTTTCACGCACCATGCCATCTGCAGACACCACTTCCACGGAGTGCGTACGGCCATACCGGCTGGCTAGTCGTTCCAGGATGGCATCCGCTGTGGTGGCGGCTTCGGCATAGATGATCTGGAGGCCGTTAGGCTCCCGCTCCTCCGTGCGTTTCGAGTGGGTGCCGTCAAACACAACGACGACCTGCTTGCCGCTCATGTCCTGATACGTGCGCAATCGCTTCATCAGCTCCAGCCGGGCCAGATGACGGCGCCCCGCGTGGCGCTGGTCACGCTTCAGCTCCGGCCAGGCGTGCATCACGCTGTGACCGTCCACGAAGAGATAGGCAGGAGTGGGCATGCGGATCGTATCCAGAGGAAACACTCAAAGGCCCTGCCTGGCAACCCGGCGCTCATGGTTTATCCGCGTATCACAGGAGTATCAGTCACTTTGCGGCAACCTTGTTAAAAATCGCGCATAAAGCAATGTGGTCCACTGGTGAAAGGCATATCTTAGTGCCCAAAGTGGATGTGCTAAAAAACTCACTTGCTTATTGCTGCGCAAATTTGGCAGACTGCGGAAACTCAGATGACCAACCCATCTGTCATTGTCTGCGGCCTGCTGTTCTGGGCCACCGTGTTTTTACCTCCCGTACTTCGGGGGGAGCAGCCGGTCATGACCATTGCCCAGGCAAAGGCCCACCTGGCGCGCCGTGAATTCCAGAAACCTGTCCGGGTGCGCGGGGTGGTCACTTTTAGCAATCAGCAGATGGGGCTCGCCTATGTGCAAGATGCCTCTGGCGGGATTGGGTTCGATCCTCGCAGCCTGTCCGCTGCCCGGCTGCTGCCTGGAGAAGTGGTGGAGGTGGAAGGCTACCTCACGCGCCATCAGGGCCTCACGATGCTGATGCGCCACCGTATCAAACTGGGATCGCCGGAGGTCAGGGTGCTGCCAGGTGAAAAACAATCGGCAGCGCCTCTGCATTTTGATCTCGATGCAGCCGCGCAGATGCGCATTGACGGACTGCTGACCCACCTGTCCGGAGTCATCCGCAGCATTACCGTGCCTGAGGCTGACTCCGAGCCCTTGATCGTAGAGATCAGCTCCCCCAGCGGCCACGCGGTGGCCCGGCTCCCCTGGCGTGAGCCGCAGGCGGTCCTGGACCAGTGGATAAACGCCCCGGTGCAGATGGATGCGGTGCTCGTCTGCCGGGCGGACACCTCCCTGCTGCCGGAAAATGCTGACGCGCTTTTGCTCGTCTCGTCAAGCACCCGCTGGAATGTGCAGCCTCAGGCGCTGGAGGAGGTGTTTCAACGACCCCCGGTCACTGCTGCCAGTGCCATTGAGGCCACGCCGCGCTCCACGCTGAAGGAGCGTGTCCATGTGGCCGGCACCGTCACTGCGGCCAGGGCTCGCTCCTGGGTGTGCCTGCGTACGGAGGAGGGCAGCATTGAGGTCTCGACCCGTCAAAGAGATGTCTTCATTCCCGGCCAGCATCTATCCATCGCCTGCTGGCCGCAGAACAAGACCGGCAGGCTGATGTTGCAGGATGGTGTCTGCCGTGTGACAGGCCAGGGACCACCGCCTGAACCGGTGACCATGGTGCAAGGATTCTTCAATCCCGCCATGCAGCGCGAGCTGGTGGAAGTGACCGGCATCCTTCACAGTTACTCCCTTCCTGGCGGTTCAACCAGGCTCACTCTGGCCCTGCCCAGTGGCATGCATTGCCTGCTGGCCTGGAACAGTTTTCTACAGCCGGATGATCTGCCGCCTTTGGAGGATGGCAGCGTCATCCGGCTGACCGGCATCTGCCACATCGGGCAGGACAGCACCGCCAGCCCGGAGGGCACCGGTCTCAGCATCCTGCCGCGCAGCCGGGAGGACATCGTCCTGCTGTCAGGGCCGTCCTGGTGGACGGCTGACCGGCTCATGCTGGCTGTCTGGTGGCTGCTGGGACTGGTGGGGGTGGCCTTGCCTGGGGCGCTGATTTTCCGCTGGCAGATCTGGCGGCAGGCGCAGCGCATCCGCCGCATTGAAAGCCAGGCCGCCACGGAGGAAGAGCGCCTGCGCATCGCGCGGGAATTTCACGACAGCCTGCAGCAGCAGCTCACCAGTGCAGCCCTGCATCTGGAGACGCTGAAGGGCGCGCTGCATGCCGCGCCCGAGATGCTGCCACGCCTCATTGATGACACCACCGCCATGCTGCGGCACTGCCAGGTGGAGGCCCGGCATTGCATCTGGGATCTGCGCAGTGATGCCACCGTGCGCAGCAGCCTGACCGAGTCTCTCAGTGACTGGTTGCAAAACCGCATCCCGGCTGATGCAAACACCCAGGTCTGTTTCATCCATGAAGGGAATGAACCGGTCCTTCCAGAGGGCGTTCCTTTTCACCTCATGCGCATCGCCCAGGAGGCTGTCACCAATGCGCTGGCCCATTCTTCCGCCTCTCAAATCCAGGTCCGCCTTTACAGCAGCCGCCGGCAGGTGGAGCTGGTCATCGAGGATGATGGCAGCGGTTTTGAACCCCGACTCATCTCGCAACCCCGTCCGGGCCACTTCGGTCTCAGCGGCCTCAAAGAGCGTGCGGCAAAAATCGGCGCAAAGCTGGATCTCAGCACCCATCCCGGTACCGGCACCCGAGTCACCGTCCGGCTTCCCCTTTCTTCGCTTCAGTATGAACCCCGTATCTGAAAACTCCATCCGCGTCCTGGTTGTGGACGACCACTTCTTTACCCGCCTCGGCCTCAGTGCCGCCCTCAATCTGGAAAGTGACATCGGTGTCATTGCGGAGGCTGCCAGCGGCCAGGATGCGATTGACCTTTTTGCCGAGCACCGCCCCGACGTAGCGGTATTGGACGGCCACCTGCCGGACATGCATGGCACGGACGTGGCCCGGGAAATCGTCAGGCGTTTTGAATGCGCCCGGCTGCTCATCTTCTCCGTGGAGGAAACGGAAGAGGACATCCACCGTGCCGTCAATGCAGGAGTCCGGGGCTATTTGCCCAAAAATGCCCCCCGTCCAGATCTCATCCAGGCCGTCCGTACCGTCGCCGCAGGCCGTCGTTACTTCCCCCAGCCACTGCTGGGCAAGCTCAATGACCGCCGCTCCCATGCCTCTCTTTCCATCCGCGAGCTGGAAGTGCTGCAAGGCATGGCCAAAGGCTGGCCTAACAAAATGATCGCTGCGGAAATGGGCGTCTCCACTGAGACCGTCAAGACCTTCGTCGCCCGGATCCTGGGCAAGCTGGAGGCTGAAGACCGCATCCAGGCCGTGATGACCGCGCTGGACAGGGGCCTGCTGAAACGCTGATGCTGCCGTGCACTGGCATTGAGGGGGATGCATTCAAAAACCAGCCGCGCCCACAGTTGACGAAATACCTGCCGTGCCCGGCCAGTATTCCTCTCCTCCCCAATGCGCACCCTTCGTCTGTCCTGCCTTTTCTTCCCCGTTTTCTTTCTTCTCCAGGCTCTGCCTGCCGCCACCCTTCAGGAATCCTGGGAGTCCGGCTATCAAGGCACAGATGCCACAGGCAAGCATGTCCTCGGTTATTGGAAATTTGATGCCGGGTCCGAGCTCAAAGACAGCTCTGGCAAAAAACATGACCTCACCCTCGTCGGCGCATTGCTGCACCCCGAAGGCCAATCCGGGCAGGCCCTGGAGTCCGCCTTTGAATCCACCAAACCCCACTCCGCCCGGGTCAGCGACAGAGAAGGGATTTCTCCTGCCGGGGCCTTCACCTTGGAAATGTGGATCAAACCGAAGCCTGAGTTTTCCGAGTCAGGCCGCAGCTACCTGATGGACAAGCGCTACGTGCCGGACAACCACACCGACTACGCCTGGCAGCTCACTGAGCAGGATTCCGCAGGCTCCCGCCGCCTGGCTCTCACCCTGGGTTTCGGCGCGGTCTCGGAGACCTTTCATTCCGCTCCGGTGAAAATCCTTCCTGGCGAGTGGCAGCACATGGCCATCACTTATGACGCTGCAGGCACCGCCACCTTTTATCACAATGGCTCCCTCATCAGCCAGGTGACCAAGCCCGGCTTCGGGGCCATTGTGCCGGGCACGAAGTTCCTTCACATCGGCGACCGCATTGGCAGCTCCTACAGCGGCTTCGCCGGATTCATTGATGAAGTCCGCATCTGCTCTGGAGCGCTCCGTTTTGAATCTCTGGCGCTGGAGATTACCAGCAACCGCCAGGTCTGGCAGCGCCTGGAGCGGGCCGAACAGGTCACGCTCTCTTCACTCAATCTGCGTCGCAAACCCGTTACGGGTGCCGTCCTCAAAGTAACCTTTGATGGCAAGAACGAAACCTTCCCGCTGCCCGACCTCAAGCCCGGAGGCAAACATGATGTCAAATTCACCATCAACACCGCGCTGAAGCCAGGCATGTACGCCCTCATCGCCCGCCTGGAGACAGGTGCATCAGCCACCGAAAAACAGGCCGATTACCAGATTGTGCCACGTCCCTCTCCGCAGATGCCCGTCATCCTTTGGGGCGGCGGAGATATGGCGCAGATGAAAGATGCCGGCTTTACCCACTTCATGGGATTGAATGCCTCTACCGGCGATATTTGGGCTCAGCGCAACGAGGAAAAGGACGTTCCCCCAGGTACTCCTGAAGGCATCGCCAGTTCGTTCCAGATGCTGGATCGGGCCCTCGCCAACGGCATGAAAGTCGTTTCGCGACTGTCTCCCAGCCGCGTCTTGGAAACCAACCCCGGCCTTCTTCGTGTGGACCGCTCGGGAAAAATCCTGAAGCGTCACGACATCGTGGCCCTTAACCCGGAGCTTCCGCCCTTCTTTGAAAAAGTAGGCCGTAGCATGGCACGCACCTACGGCCAGCATCCGGCCTTTGCCGCCACCCTGGTCAATAGCGAGGTGCGCGATTCCTCGCAGCCTTCCTTTACTCCGGTGGATATCGAAGCCTACCGCCAGTTTGCCCAGGCGGACATTCCTGCGGAAGTCGTCACCCGCCGGGGAGTGGACTGGACCAAGCTCAAAGATTTCCCTGCGGACCGCGTCATTCCTGATGACCATCCCATCCTCAATTATTATCGCTGGTTCTGGACCGTCGGGGATGGTTGGAATGCCCTCCATTCCGCCCTCAGCAAAGGCGTGAAATCCAGTGGCCGGCGCGACCAGTTCACCTTTTTTGACCCCGCCGTGCGCCAGCCCAGCATCAGCGGCGCGGGCGGCACGGTGGATGTCCTTTCCCATTGGACCTATACTTACCCCGATCCCCAGCGCATCGGCCTCTGCACTGACCAGCTCCTGGCCATGAGCGAGGCCTCCGGTCGCCGCCAGCGCATCATGAAGATGACCCAGCTCATCTGGTATCGCAGCCAGACGGCCCCCATCAAAAAAGTCCGGCCCGATGACATTCCCGCCTGGGAAGATCACGATCCTGAAGCCGCCTACATCACCATTGCGCCCATGCATTTAAAGGAGGCCTTCTGGACTAAAATTTCGCGTCCCATCGAAGGGATCATGTACCACGGCTGGCAGTCCCTGGTCCCCACGGACAGTACCAGCGGCTACCGTTACACCAACCCGAACACCGTTCATGTCCTCAAGGAGCTCATCCACGATGTCATCCGTCCGCTTGGCCCCACTTTGATGTGCATCCCGGATGAGCGTGCAGAGGTGGCTGTCCTGGAAAGTTTCACCTCGCAGATGTTCGCCGGCCGTGGTGGTTATGGCGGCAACCTGGGCTGGGCGGCGGATGTCTGGATGGCGCTCCAGCACGCTCACATTCGCACCGACATCCTGTTCGAAGAAACCCTCCTCAAAAACGGCCTCGCCGGTCGCAAAATTCTCGTCATGACGGACTGCGATGTTTTGACACAGGCTGTCGTCCAAAAAATCCAGGAATGGCAGAAGCGCGGAGGCAAAATCATCGCCGATCAAAACCTCTGCCCCGCCCTCAAGGCTGACATTACCCTCACCAGTTTTAAGCGCGCCAAAAAAGCTGCTGAGGACAAAGCCCAGGTGCTTCAGCTCGCCTCCACTCTCGGCCCCCAGGTCATCGCTCTCGGCCACCAGCCGCGCGTCACCGCGGACAGTCCCGAGGTCATCCTGCGCACCCGTCGTTTTGGCGATGCCACCTACCTCTTTGTCATGAATGATCATCGCGAAGCTGGCACCTATGTTGGCCAGCATGGCCTCGTGATGGAAAACGGCCTGCCCACCTCCGCCACGCTCACGCTCGCCCAGGACCATGGCGCCATCTATGACCTGACAAATGGCAGCCTCATCATCCCGCAGCGCGATACCGCCGGTGTCCTCCGCTGGAAAGTGGACCTCGGTCCCTGCGACGGACGCATCTTCATGATCCTGCCCAAGCCCCTTTTGCAGCTCACCGCCGATCTGCCCGCCACCGCCACACGCGGCAACAGCGCCGATCTCCAAATCCGCCTCACCACCACCCAGGACGCTCCTTTAAAAGCCATCGTCCCGCTGGAAATCCAGATCCGCGATGCCAATGGCAAATCCGCCGAAGGCAGCGGTCATTACGCCGCCGAAAACGGTCTCCTCACCCTGCCTTTATCCATCGCTCCCAACGAAGACCCCGGCACCTGGGAAATCCGCATCACCGAGCTCGCTTCGCGTATGCAAACCACCCGCTGGATGGCCATTTCTCCTTGAGGCTTCCAATCGCAGGAGCTGCTTCAATTGGCTGTACCGCGATGGCGTTTTTAAAAAAAATCTTGAAAAGCTATTCAGAATAATACTCAAAAGATTCTTGTTTTTCGGTATCCATGCTGTATCCTCCGGCCATGTCCGACCCACGCAACGCCGCCCACGATAAAAAAGTCAGTCACGACAAAAAACACCAGGAGGAGGCCGAAGCCAACAAAGCGGAGGCCAATAAAGCCGAAGCCGCTTCTGAAGCAGCCCCCGAGACTGAACCCGCCCCTGGTGGCCCTTCACCCGAAGCCATCGCCGTCCATGAAGGCTCGCTTGCTGTCCTGACCCAGGTCAAAGACATGGAGTTCCATTCCCGTGCCAACCTTGAGCGTCTCAGCACCCTCATGCTCACCGTTGAAGATGAACTGAAGCAAAAAGCCTTCGCCGCTTCCTTGGGGGAACTTTTCTCCGCTCAGGACGTTGTGCAGACCCAGCTTACCGCCTTCATCACCGCCTATCAGGCGGAGTGCGAAACCATCTAAAAAGAGGAGAAAAAGTTTTTTCCAAAAACCTGCATCCAGTTTGACCGCTGGGTGCGATTTTGTGCCGTCAACTCTCTTCTTCAAATGCTGGTTCCGGAGAGAGCGAATGGGTGATGTTCCTCCTTATCGGCGTGCAAAATGCACACATCGCTGCCTCGCTTTCTCCTCTTCCATTGTGGCAAGGAAGTTGCTTGAAACAGAACATATCTTATCCCAAGTAAGGTATTCAAAACTCCCCTATTAAATCACTCATGAAAGACTCCTTCTTCCTCAGCCGCTCATTCGTTGAATTCGGTCCCTTCCCAGCCGCAGAACTGCTTAGCTTTTCTGCCCGTGGTCTTCTTCAGGACAGCGACTATGTCCGTGGCGCAACCTCCGAAGACTGGGTCCATGTTAACGATTGGGTCGCCTCCCAGAAGCCTGCTGAGCCACCGGCACCTGCTGCTAAAAAAGCCGTGTCTCCGACTCCAAAGGCCGAAGCACCCGCTCCGGCTCCAGCTAAAAAGGCCCCCGCCAAAAAAGCGGCGACCAAGAAGGCTAAATAAGCCCCAGGCGCACAGCCGCCTGATTATATTCTTGCCTGTCAGGGACGCGCCCCGTTAGTAATCGGGGCGCATGTCTTTTCTCTCCCGCGACGCCACCATCGCCCGCCCCGGATTTTCCCGCTGGCTGGTGCCTCCTGCGGCCATTGCCGTGCACATGTGCATCGGCCAGGTTTATGGCTTCAGCGTCTTTAAAAAACCGCTGGCACAAATTCTCGGCGTCAACGCTCCCGCTGCAGGCGACTGGACGGAGGCCGATGTCGGTGTCGCTTACTCCATCGCCCTCGCATTGCTAGGGCTGTCGGCTGCCGTCTTTGGGAAATGGGTGGAGCGCAGCGGCCCTCGTAAAACCATGGTCGCCAGCATGGTCTGCTTTTGCACCGGCCTGGCACTCTCCGCCCTGGCGGTGAAGTTTCACCAGCTCTGGCTGCTCTATGCCGGTTACGGCCTCATTGGCGGCATCGGTCTCGGGCTGGGGTACATCGCGCCCGTTTCCACTTTGATGAAATGGTTTCCTGACCGTCCCGGCATGGCCACCGGCATGGCCATCATGGGCTTCGGTGGCGGTGCCCTCATCGGCGGACCTTTGGCAGAAGAATTGATGGCCTTCTTTGCCACCCCCACATCCGTCGGTGCCACCCAGGCCCTCCTTGTCATGGCGGGTCTTTATGCCGTCATGATGCTCTTCGGGGCCTTCATCGTCCGTGTTCCACCGGAAGGCTGGAAACCGGAAGGCTGGGTGCCCAAGACCCAGTCTGCCCGCCTTGTCACCAATGCCAATGTGGCCGTGGACACCGCCTGGAAGACCCCCCAGTTCTGGCTCCTGTGGATCGTCCTCTGCATGAATGTCAGCGCCGGCATCGGCATCCTCGGCCAGGCCTCCCCCATGATCCAGGACATGTTCAAAGTCACCCCCGCAGCCGCAGCGGGTTACGTCGGCCTCCTTTCCCTCTGCAACCTCGGCGGTCGTTTTTTCTGGTCCTCCATGTCGGATCTCACCGGCCGCAAAGGCATCTACTGTGTTTATTTCATCCTCGGAGCCGCCCTTTATATGAGCGTTCCGTGGACTCAAGGGCAGGGGAGTGTCACCCTCTTTGTCATCGCCACCGGTCTCATCCTCACCATGTATGGCGGCGGTTTCGCCACCATCCCTGCCTACCTTCGGGATCTCTTTGGCAGCTACCAGGTCGGTGCCATTCATGGCCGCCTCATCACCGCCTGGTCCATGGCCGCCATCATCGGCCCCCAGCTCGTGGACCGCCTCTCCGTCGCCAACAAAAAGACCATGCCCCCGGAGCAGGCCTACAACTCCATTTTCTACCTCATGATCGCCCTCCTCACCGTCGGCCTCATCGCCAACCTCCTCGTCCGCCCCGTGGATGCCAGACACCATGTTAAAAGCCAGTCTTGATCCCATTCCAAAGTTCTCAGTTCAGTTTTTCGTCATTCTGAATTTCGTCATTCGTCCTTCATGAAACCCCTCCTTATCTGGCTCATCGTCATCCTTCCCCTCTCCTGGGGCGTCACCAAATCCGTCCAAAAATCCCTTCCGCTCTTCCGCAATTCCCAAGTCCAAAAATAACATCAATGAGCGATTGGCGACCCTAGCCGTAGGGCGGATGTGTTTTGCGCCGAGCCAGATCGCCAGTATCAAAAAATCCCTTCGCAAAACTATCCGGCTGGATCCCGAACGCACGAAGTCTGCCTTATCCACACCCCGCCCAAAAGCCGGATAGTTTGTCGCCCACCTCTCTCCCGCAATGCCCCCTTCTCCGCCAAACACATCCGCCCTACGATGCCGTGGCTGATCCCCAAAAACATTCCGTTACCTGCTGATTTCTTGGGGTTTGATCCAGATCAGCCTGTCAGTTCAGACCACTTCAGTTCCTACCATCGTCATCTCCCCCACTGGCGGGCTGCCGGACGCTGCTATTTCATCACCTTTCGCCTGCGGGATTCCATCCCTGCTGAAGTGCTCATGCAGATGAGACAGGAGGCCCAAGCTTGGCAAAAGCGCCTGCTGGTAAGTGCTTTGAACCCGGACTATGCAGTAGAGTAGATCAGAGGTGCGGTTAGAGTCTCGATTTTGCTGAAGATGGCGTCCATCCAGGGGCGTTTTTTGCGGGGGAGTGAAAGCTTGAGCACCGTTTTGCGCGCGTGCTGGCTGACCCAGCCGCCTATTGCAAAGCATTGGGAGCGTAGCGTGCCCAAGGTAGCCTGGTTGTGGCTGTTGAGTCCAAAGTGCCGGAACAGGCTCACCAAGTTATAAGCCACCATGATGAAGCGAAACGATGCCTCGGTGGCCCAGAAGTGAGGTGCGCTAAAATCCTGGACCACAAAATAAGGGACAAGCACTATGAGAACCGTGATCCGCAAACGATACAGCAATGATTTCAGAGAGCAGGC
>NZ_JBBYXL010000019.1 GCF_039655865.1 Prosthecobacter sp. SYSU 5D2
GGTGTACGCCTTCAACGTGGACAGCAGCCTTGACCTGGAGCAGATCGCCCGTAGAATGGAAGACAACCGCACGTTGCGGAATCAGACCATGTCCATCGCGCAAAAACTGATCGCCCAGGGCCGTGAAGAAGGCTATGGGCAGGGTGTGCTGAAGACTTGCCTGCGGCTGGCGCGGAAAAAGTGGGGCGCGCTTTCGGACGAGACGATTGCCGCGATTGAATCCCTGAACTATGGCCAGTTGGAGCAGCTCACGGAGGACCTCCTGGACATGAGCAGCGAGGCCGATCTGAAGCAGTGGATGCAGGCCCAGGCCGGACATTAACGGCCTTTGCGGAGAAAGACGGCCGGGATGCCAATCTGGGTCTAGAAGGCCGAAACGGATTCTAACCTGCCGATGTGAGCAATCGTATCAGAGCAGACAGGCCTGGACCAGCGCATCCTTCACGCGCAGGACGTCTTCGTCCTGCATGGCGGGGAACATGGGGAGGGTGATGCACTCTTCGTAGTAGCGTTCGGCCTCGGGAAAGTCGCCTTTTTTGAAGCCGAACTGGGCGTAGTCAGGCTGCAGGTGCACGGGGATGTAATGGACGTTAACGCCGATGCCCTGGGAGCGCAGGCTTTCAAAAACTTGCCGCCGGGTGCGGGGGGCGATCTCATCGAGATTCAGCCGGATCATGTACAGATGCCAGCCGCTGATGCCGGCGGGATCCCGGGCCAGGGGGCGCAAGGGCAGCCCGGCGAGGGTGCGGTCGTAAAGGTCGGCGATTTCACGGCGGCGGGCGGCGAAGCTGTCCAGGCGGTCCATCTGGCTGGCTCCGAGAGCGGCCTGGATGTCCGTCATGCGGTAGTTATAACCAAGCTCAATCTGCTGGTAATACCAGGGGCCGTCGCTCTCCCCTTGCATGCGGTCGGCATCGCGGGTGATGCCATGGGTGCGCAGGGTGGCGATGCGCCAGGCCAGCTCGTCATCATTAACGGTGATCATGCCGCCTTCGCCGCTGGTGATGATTTTTACGGGGTGGAAGCTGTGCGAGGCGGCGTCCGACCAGCGGCAGTTACCGATGCGCTCGCCCTGATAGGTGCCGCCCAGGGCATGGGCGGCGTCTTCCAGGATGCGAAAGCCATACTTCTGCCCCAGTGCATGGATACGCGGCATGTTGCAGGACTGGCCAGCGAAGTGAACGGGAACGACAATCTTGGGCAGGCGGCCGGTTTTTTCAGCGGCCTGAAGCTTGGCTTCAAGCTGCTCCACACTCATGCAGGCGGTGCCGGGGTCCACATCCACAAAATCCACCTTTGCTCCGCAGTAGCGGCCTGCATTGGAAGAAGCGACAAAGGTGTTGGGAGAGGTCCACAGCCAGTCACCAGGGCCCAGGCCCATGGCCAGGGCGGCGCAATGCAGGGTGGCGGTACCGTTGGACATGGCAATGCCATGTCTGGCACCGCACCAGTCGGCGACAGCCTTTTCAAAGCGCGGGATGGCAGGACCCTGGGTGAGGAAGTCGGAATGCAGTACCTCCACCACGGCGGCGATGTCCGCCTCATTGAGGGACTGGCGGCCGTAGGGTAGGAAATCGGCGGCCATGATCAGACGATGTCAAACGTCGGGTCCACGTACTGGTGGATCATGGAGCGGATCTCCGCCACGGTCATCCACTCAGTATTGGTGCCAGAGTTGTAGGCGAAGTCAGGCGCCACCGGGCTGCCTTTGTGGTGGTCGCCAAACAGCTTCATCGTGGCTGCGTAGCCGCGGGAGTGGCTGGGGACGATGATGTAATGCTTGTCCGTGGTCAGCGTCTGCATGGCGTCGGTGGAGGTGACCATTTCTTCATGAATCTTCTCCCCAGGACGGATGCCGACGACGGGTTTTTCACAATCCGGGCCGATGGCTTCCGCCACGTCGGTGATGCGATAGCTGGGGATTTTCGGCACGAAAATTTCACCGCCCAGAGCATGCTCCAGCGCGTGCTGGACCAGCTCCACACCTTCTTCAAGGGTGATGTTAAAACGGGTCATGGCGGGGTCTGTGATCGGCAGGACGCCGGTCTTGCGGCGGTCCAGGAAGAACGGAATGACGGAGCCGCGTGAGCCCATGACATTGCCATAACGGACGACGCTGAAGCGGATGTCGCGGGCACCTTTGACGTTGTTCGCGGCGATGAAAAGCTTGTCCGAGCAGAGCTTCGTCGCACCGTAGAGGTTGATCGGCGCGGCGGCCTTGTCGGTGGAAAGGGCCACCACATTGGTCACCTTGTTGTCCAGGCAGGCCTCGATGATGTTTTCCGCCCCGAGGACGTTGGTCTTGATGAACTCCATCGGGTTGTACTCCGCCGCCGGGACCTGCTTGAGAGCAGCGGCGTGGATGACGGTGTCTATGCCTTCCAGGGCGCGGCAGAGGCGCTGGCGGTCGCGGACATCGCCGATGAAAAAGCGCAGCCGGGGGTCCGTGAAGGTCTGGGCCATCTCGAACTGCTTCAGTTCATCACGCGAGTAAATGACGATGCGTTTGACGTCCGGATCGGCGAGCAGGGTGGCGATGCATTTCTTACCGAATGAGCCGGTACCTCCGGTGACGAGAATCGAGCGGGCTGATGACACAATAATGAATGTTCCTGGGTTGGTGAAAGGGGGCTGGCGAAGGCTGAGTAAAGTCCTGACAGGCGATGCTGGCAAGACGGGATTTAGGGAGGAAGGGACAAAGCGGGCAAAATCAGAGCCGCACGTTCCTTCCTCTGGGAGGCTATTTTTTCCGGCGCAGCAGCAGCAGTTCCGAGTGATAACCGTCCACCGTCTGATAGCCGAAGGGGTGGACATTGCGGTCCACCAGTTCGTAATCAGGCAGCATGACCAGGTAGTCATCGCCCAAAATGGGCGTCTCCACTCCGGCGAGCTGGCCGGGTTTGCGCAGTTGCTTGCCCTCCCGCATGTTGCGCAGGAGGATCCAGCGGGTTTTCAGGCGGGTGATGTGCTGTAGATAGTTGGTGACGATGTGCGGCTCCATTTCCTGGAAGGAGATGAAGTTGACGAACAGATCTGCAGTACCCCGCAGTTTTTCGATCTGCCAGGCGCAGAGCACCGCCATGGGAGTCAGCGAACTGATTTCAATTTCTTCCTGGTCCCGCGTCTGCGCATAGGTGGTCACCTGGTCAGCACCCAGGGTCTGGCTGAGATAATACTGGGCGACGTAGCTGATGGGCGGGATGTCAATGTCCACATAGTGCAGGTCCTCAATGCCAGCACTGGCGAGAATTTCCCCCAAGGTGCCAAAACCGCCGCCGATCTCCACAACGGTGCGGATCTCTTCATCAGCCTGAAGGTGCCTTTTCAGCATGCAGAGCCCCAGGAGGTAATTTAAGGCGGAGCGGGAAAACCAGCGGCCTTCAAACTCAAAGTGCTCGACGGGATTGCCTGCGGTGCCTTCGGAAAATGTGTGAAGAAAGGGCCGCTTGGAGGGTATGTCGGCCGCCAGGAGCACTCGGTAATCGGCCTTGGCCGCAGCCTGTCCAGATAAAAACTGCTCCAGGCCGAGCCAGGGTTTTTTGGCCTCAGGCATGGCCTGTTGCAGAGTGGAGAGCAGCAGGGCGGAGGTTTCCTTATTGATGAAGTTTCCCGGTGTGCCGTAGGTCGGGGCGAAGAAGCTCAGCGGGTAGCGCAGGGAACGGAAGTTTTCGATGCCATGCTCGCACAGCTCATCCACGATGCGCGAGGAGGCTTCATCCCAGAAGGGGCTAGGCCGGTAAAGTTCGTCCTGGGTCCGCATGTCATCGCGGGCGGTGGTCAGTTCCGGATAGGCGGGGGATGGCAGCATGCAGGTGGGCGCTAGAGTGGACATGTCGGATTAACCTGCAAGCGCGATTTGTGAAGTGGAACCGATACATCCTGTCCTCTCCTGACTGAGACAGTGATTGCGGGAGGGCCATTTTATGTCAACTGTCCCTGTGTCGCAGCCCCCCCCGCCTCAGCCACCCCGCCGCCGTTTTTGGAAATGGTGCAAGCGGCTGCTGTTCGTTTTCCTGCTTTTGCTGGTGATCCTGGTGGCCTTTCACCGTCCCATCATCCGGGGGCTCATCACCTGGATCGGCCCCAAGGCCGCTGCTTCGCTGGATCTGCCCCTGAGCTGGCAGGTGCAGGGCTCCCTGTGGGGTGATTTTAAATTGGCCAATATCGAGACGGGTGGTGGCGAAGGCCACTGGCTGCCGGTCGCCAAAATCGGCGAACTCAGCGCCGACTACGATTGGCGTCTTTTGAAAAACAAGGACTTCGAAAACGCGGTGAACCGCATCACCCTGCATGACGTCGAAGCGGAGGTGGACCTGCGCAAGCTGCCACCGGGGAAGGAGCCCGATGTTCCAAAGCCCGAAAAAGAAAAGTCCGGCCAGCTGCCGCCCATCGTGTGGCCGCGCACGGTGGACATCAAAAACGTCAACGCCACCGTCACCCTCGCAGACGGTAGCCTCCTCATCATTCGGGGGCTGACGCTCCAGATGGGCGAAGGCATGCCCGGCATCTTTGAATGCCAGGAGTTGCGCCGCGAGCCGGGCAATCTCGCCCTGGAGAATGTGAAGGCAGATGTCCTCTGGGAGCCGCGCAGCCTCACCATTCAAAATCTCACTCTGCCCAAGGCCGTCATCATGGAGCGCCTCGTCGTGGATCTCCACGGCATGTGGGACAGCCAGAGCTCGGCGGCGGTGGAGCTGGTGGCCAAGCTCGGTGCCGCCAGCTTCGATGTGCAGGCGACAGCCTCGGGCCTTTTGAAACCTCCGCTCAGCGTGACGGCGAAGGTGCAGGGTCGTGATCTGCGCTCCGAAGAACTGCAAACGCTGGGCCTGCCTGCGAATGTGTTTTTTGAAAACGGCAAGCTGGATTTGCAAGCCGCAGGTGATCCCACCACTCCCATCCAGATGGGCGTGGAAATGAACCTGTCTTTGGCAAACATCCGCACCGCCGGGGCCACCGTGGATGCGATCAGCGTCGCTGCCACCGTCAAGGATGGCCTTGCCCAGGTGCAGTCCATTCAGGTAAACCGGGGTGAAAACCAGGTCCTGGTCACGGCGGAGGCCACCCTGCCTGCGGACCTCAAGGACCTGGCCACCACCTCCTGGACGGCCAAACTTGAAGCCACCCTGCCTAAGGCCACGGAATTTCTCGACCAGCCGCCGCCTGTCCTGGGCAGCCTGGCTATAAAAGCCACCGCTGAGGGGAAGGGGGCTAACGACGTGAAAGCGCAGGGTGAGCTCACCGGGGAGACCCTGGCCTTCCAGACCTACCGGCTCCCGCAGCTCCGCACGGTCTTTTCCCTGGATGGCAAAACCGCCCGCCTGGAGATTCCCGGCCTGGAGCTTGGCACGGGCAATTCCATCGCGCTGAAGGCCAGCCTGCTGATGGAGGATGCGATGCCGGTGGATGCCTCCTGGCTGATCCGGGTCACGGATCCGGCGCTGCTGATGGAAACCACCGGCCTGCCGCCGCCGCCCAAGACTGTGAAGGGCGTCATCGAAACGGTGGGCAATGCCAAATTGAATGTCCAGGATCTGAGTGCGAAAAACTATGATGCGCTGGTGGCGGACATGAACGTGACGGTCAATGAAGCCCGCTATGGGGAGGGCGAGCTTCAGCAGCTCTCCCTGCGCGCCAGGGTGGAGAAAGGCGAGGCCCTTTTGGACAGCATTACAATTCGTCTGGATGCGAAGAATGCCATTGACCTGACCGGCCAGATGAACCTCACGGCCCCCCACCTTTTTCAGGCCAAAGGAGACATTGGTCTGGCGGAGCTGACCGTTCTCAACACCTGGCTGAAGACCTTCGAGGCCCCGCTGATGGAAAGCGGTGCAGTGACCGGCAAGCTGGATGTCACCGGCCAGCTCCAGCCCTGGCAGTCTCAGGGCAGCGTGCGCCTGGAGGCCACGACAGTGCGCACCGCCGCCATGCCGCAGCCCGCCAATGCCACGCTGGACACGACCTTTGAAGGCACGCGGGCAGAGTTAACAAAGCTGGAGGCCACCCTGGGCCCCTGGCGCCTGGCCGTGAAGGGCACGGTGGATGAAAAGCAGGCGGAACTGGCCGAACTAAAAGTGTGGCAAAACAAGACCGAGCTGCTCAACGGCACCGTCTTTGCCCCCTTTGACCTGATGAAGCCTGACGTCACCGATGGCCAGCCGATGAACGTTTCCATCGTTGCCAAAGACCTGCGCATGGGAGAGATCCTGGCCGCCGCCGGCATCCAGAACATCCCGCCCAGCATCCTGAATGCGGACATCCAGGTGACCGGGCGGCTTGATACCGCCAAGGGCCGGGTCTTTGTGGAGGTGAAGGATGTCAAAGTTCCCAATGCTCCCAAAGCCTTCAAGCCGGCCACGCTGCGCACAGAAACTACTCTGGAAAATGGTCGCATCAACACGCTCTCCACCGTCGTGCAGCCGCCGCTGCAAACGCTTACCGTGGAAGGCGACCTGCCCTTTGACATCCCGGCGCTCATGAAGGAGCCTGCCAAGCTGAAGGCTACGCCATTGAATCTTCGTGTGACCTTGCCACAAAGCGACCTGGGCTTTCTTCGCGAGTACGCACCGGACATGATCAGCTCCATCCCGGGCAGGCTCAAGATTGATGCCGAGATCAAGGGCACGGTGGGCAAGCCTGTCATCAGTGGCGAGGTGGATCTGAGCATCAGCGAAATCGCCTGGTCCAAGCCGGACCTGCCCTCCGTGCGCGCTGTGCGGGCCCTTATTCAGGCCAATGGCCAGAAGATCACCGTCCAGGAAGTCTCTGCTGTGCTGGCCGGCGGCCGTGTGAAACTGGACGGCACAGTGGATGCCACCGATCTGAAAAATCCAGGTCTCAACCTCAGCTTAATGGCACGGGAGGCGCTTGTTTTCCGCGATCCCACCACCTCCGTCCGGGCCAATGGCGACATCACCTGCCGCGGCACCCTCCAGCAGTCCACCGTCGCCGGGCTGGTGGAAATCGTCCGTGGGCGCGTCTTCAAGGAAATTGACCTGCTGCCCGTGCTGAAGCTGCCCGCAGACGTGCCCCCCGTTCCTGAAAACACCGCCCGCAGTGAGGCGAAGCTGACCCTGCCGCCCATCGTCAAAGACTGGGTGTTTAATGTCAATGTCCGGACCCGCGATCCCGTCCTGGTTTCAGGTAATCTGGCCAATGGAGCGGTTTCCGCCGATGTGCGGCTGGGCGGCACCGGTGCCTCTCCTCAACTCACCGGCTTTGCCAATGTGGACCGCCTGCTTTTGAAGCTGCCCTTTAGCGTCGTCAAGGTCACCAAAGGGGTCATCACCCTGCGGCCAGATCATCCCTTCGATCCGGACCTCGATATCCGGGGGGAATCTCGCATGGGCAGCTATGACATCACCCTTTACATTTATGGGGACTCCACCAGCCCCAAGACCCGTTTCACCAGCACCCCGCCGATGAGTGAGACGAACATCATCACCATGCTGGCCACCGGCACCACCCTGGACGGCTCCGCCAGTGAACTGGCCTCCGAGGCAGCCACCCGTGCCGCCTTCCTTTTCCTTAGCGAGTTCTATCGCAAGACCTTTAACAAGAAAAAAGTCGTCCGCGAGGAACCGCCCAAACTGAACATGACCTTCAATCCGTCCGGGGCTGACCGTGGCAATGACAGTGTGCAGGCCACCTATGATCTGTCTGAAAAATGGCGGCTTACAGGCCGGTTCACCCAGACCGGGCGCATGGAAGCCATGCTCGGGTATGTGCTTCGCTTCGGCGAGGCCGCCCTGGCCATGGATGAACGGACTTCCTCTCCCCTGGACACCACCTCCGAGATAAGTCCCACCCCCGTTCCTGTTCCTTCCGTCCAGGCCCCGCAGCCTTCCTCTTCCGTGGCTCCTTGATGCGGGTTGGACATAAGCTGTCTATGGAGCCCGACGATCCGTCGGCACCGTGAGGGGCTCAGAGGAAGGAAGAAGAGATTTGGAATGAGGAAGGCAGAAGGGACGTGGGCAGGGGCACCTTTTAACAAGATTGACAAAATTTTGAATGAGGGAGCCGGTGCGTGGAGCAGTGAGCGGAAGTGAGGGATTGCCACGGTGGTCCCTGCCGCGCAAAGCGTCTTGGAGTGCGGTGAAAGCGCTCAAGCGCAGCACTGCTCTTCAATGGAGGTGCCTATGGCCTAACAGCTTGTGTGGCATAAAGTGTGCCGTGTGGCCAGGGCTATTCAAGTGCAGGCGGCGGTGTGAGTGCCGCCTGGACTCCGGCGGGAGCGGCGCTGCCGGGGCAATGACTTGCGTCTTGCCTCTATGCTCTGCACCCGGGACGCTCTGCGCCTGCGGGGACCGGCTTACGGCGGGGGGCACAAAAAAGGGCACGCCGAAATGCTTCGGCGTGCCCGGTTGAGACCTTAATAAATCAGGGTTTGGCTTCGGTGGCTGCCGGTGCGGCGGCGGCGGGGGCAGCCGCATCAGCCCCTTTGTTCAGTTCCACCACGATCTGGTCGGTGATGTCCACGGCATCCTTGTAATAGATAAGGACCGGGACGGTGGAAAGGCTCATGCCTGACTTGTCAAAAATAAAGTCATAACCTTCCGTCTTGGCCTTGTCACGGACGACGACGAGGATCTCATCATAGATGCCACGACGGATCTGCACGTCTTCCTGCTTGAGCTGGGTGGAGCGGCGGTTCTGCTGCTCACCGATTTCCTGCTCCAGCGCACGCAGTTCCTGGCCCTTGTTCTCAAATTCAGCCGCCTTTTTCGCCCGGGCATCCGGGGTCATGATTGGATCGCTTGCTTCTTTTTTCAGCTTCTGCATGTCGGTCATCAAATTCTTGTAAACGGCCCAGCGGTCGTTCATTTCGGATTGAGCCTTGTCCACATTGCCCTTGAAGTCAGCAGCAGCTTTCTTGGTTTTGTGAAATTCAGAGAAGGCTTTGGACATGTCCACGACGCCAAATTTCAGGTCAGCAGCGCTGGCCAGGGTGATGCTGGCAGATAAAAAAGCTAAAGTCAGAAGACGGATCATAGAGGAAGTTAAGTGATATCTAACGGGAATTTGTTCAATGTGAGGAATTCTGGGCTTAGAATTTGTAGCCCATGTTGAACTGGAAGCGCGGGCTGTCGCCGGTGAAGTCGTCTTTCACGAGGGGCAGGCCCAGGTCCAGGCGGATCGGGCCGATAGGCAGGAACATGCGCAGACCGACGCCGATGTTGGAATACACCTCGCCATCACCCACAATCGGGCCGCCATTCTTCACGCCACGGGCATCTCTGCCGCCGGCTGCTGTGACATCCGTGGAGATGTAACCCACATCGTAGAAGACCGCTCCGCGCACCTTCTCAATGATCGGGAAGGAATATTCAATGCTGGCGTACATGGAAACGTTACCACCGATAGGCTCACCGCTGTCATCTTTGGGGCCAGCTTCACGGAAGTCATAACCGCGCAGATTGTTGGCACCGCCGAGGAAGAGACGTTCGAAGATCGGCACGTCGCCATTCGCATTGCCGGAATTGCCCCAGCCGTCGGCGATGCGGGCCATCCCCTCAAAGCTCAGGATGGTGTCCCCTGGAAGAGAGAAGAACTGCTGGCCGCCAATGTTGCCGCCCCAGACTTCCACATCACCACCCAGGCCGGAAGCCATGAGGCCCACTTCGAATTTATGGCCCTTGCGGGTGATGAAGACGCTGTCACGGGTGTCATGCACGAAGCCGAAATCGAACTTGCTCTGAAGGAAGTCACCTTCTTCGTTGCGAATGATGTTGGTTGGATCTTCATCATCGTTCACATCCAGATTGATGTTCTGAAGCGTGTAGGTCGTCTCAAAGTAAGAGTGCTCACCCACGGGTTTGCGCAGGCTCAGAGCCATCCCGGCATTGGTCTGCTCATAGCGGTCAGCCTGGGAGAGGTAGAACATGTTACGGTAGAACATTTCAACTGTGAAGGCCAGTTTCTGACCCAGGAACCAAGGCTCGGTCCAGGACAGGTTGAAATCCTGACGGCGCGGGCCGTAGCGGATGTTCATGTTAAAGCGCTGGCCGGCACCGCGGAAGTCACCCCAGTCGGAGATGTCAAAGTTGGTCTGTGTCACGTCAATGAAACCCACGATGCTGTCAATGGAGCTGAAACCTGCACCGAAGTTCACGGAACCCGTGGACTTTTCCGTGACGTTGACTTCGATGTCCTTGAAGCCGTCCACTTCAGTGGAGACTGGGCGCACGGTCAGCGGGTTGGCTTCACCTTTGCCTTCGAAGTAGTTCAAGTTTTCCAGACGGGTCTGGGCGGTTTCAAGCTGGACGGTGTTGAGCTCGTCCCCAGGAGACATCGGCAGTTCCCGACGGATGACTTCGTCCTGGGTCTTCATGTTGCCGCTGATGTTGACTTTGCGGATGAAGGATTTGCCGCCTTCATACACGCTGTAAGTGACGTTGAGGAGGCCGGGGCCGGCATCGGACAGGCGGGTTTCCACCCGTGCATCAGCATAACCGCGGGAGCCGTAATAATCCTGGATCATTTTTTCATCTCCACGGACATCGCTGCCGGAATAGGGGCGGCCTGCTTCCGTGAGGATGGCGGGGGTGAGCTCCTCCTGGGAGAAAATGGTGATGCCTTGGATGGTGACGGAGGCGACATCATACTTGCCGCCTTCCGTGATTTCAAAAACGAGTGCCACCTTGTCGCTCCCGGACTCTTCACGGCGGTAGCCGACCCGCACATAGACGTAACCGATGTCCTGGTAGGCCTGCTCAATCTTCCGGACGTCATCCAGCACGGCCTGGTTGTCCAGCTTGCCGGCCTTGCCCCAGAGGCGCCAGAAGGTTTTTTCCTTGGAGGTTAGTTCAGCGCGCAGCTTGCGGTCACTGATGGCGGTGTTGCCTTCAAAGCGGATGTCACCAATCAAACCCCGGCCGCCTTCTTCAATCTTAAACAGCACGGTGGAGAAACCTTCTTTTGCTGAGGGACTGACATCATAAGTCACCAGCACGTCGGAGAACCCTTTTTTCGTGTAGAGTTCGAGGATCTTCTGCTGAGCCGCCACCAGCTTGGTATCATCCACCGGATCACCCACTTTGATTTCGATTTCCTTGGCCAGCTTGGCGTTGTCAAATGCTGCATTGCCAAGGAAGCCCAGTTCAGCAATGCCGCCACGTCCGGAGATCGTCACGATTACCTTGACCCCACCGGCCACATTCACTGCATTGATGTCCACATTCTCCACTGCACCCGTTGCATACAGGGAGCGCAGATCACGCTCCACCGACTCATCTGTGTACGGCTCACCTTCACGGGTGGACATCTGGGCCCGCACACGTGCGGGATCCATCGTGGCCGGACCTGTGAAAACAACATCTACCTCGCGCACGATTTTGCGGCCGACAGCAGCTGGGGAATCCAGCGAAACCTGTGCCTGGCTGCCAAGAGGGGTGAGGGAGAAGAGGGCGGCGACCAGGAAAGGGCGCAGGGCGTTTTGGGGAGAAGAGAGGACTCCGTGAATCATAACGGCTTGAGTGGGTTCGGGAGAAGTGCTGAGGAGATCTCGCCTAAAGAGGCGGGAGCACAGCAGTAATGCTGACCTTCATAAGGGGCGTCAAGGTGTAAAAACAGGTTTGACCTCTAAGTTTTGCAAAAGAAAACCCGCCCGGACGGGGGCGTCCTGGGCGGGTTTGGGGGAAATTTTGCTCCTGCTGAACACTCAACGGAACAGTTCCCGGAAGAATCCACGCGTTTCTTTGCGGGCATTGTCCGTCCAGTTCCAGGTCTTGCGCGCTGCTCTTTTGACAGCGCGGGCGGCCCTTTCTCCTTCGTCCCCTTCATCATTGGCCGTGGAGGCTGGCACTTTCGGCGACCAGTCCTGGAAACTGACCGCTCCTGTTGCTGCGGAAACCACCACAAAACCCACTTCGTATCCGGTGTCGTCTTTCATGGCCATGCCCCATTCGGGAGTTCCGGTCTCGGCATTGGCTGCAAGCTGGTAGTCAATGCTGGCAAAGGTGGTCTGCGCCAGCGCTGCCGATTTGGCCGCTACCACCCGTGCATCGGCACTCCTGTAGCGCAGTTTGCTGAAGTCTATCGCCATTGGCGGCACCCGGTCCAAAATCCTTGTTCCCGCGCCTGCAGGACTGGCTTTCCACACCGGACCTTCCATCTTCACGCTGATGCGAAGGATGTCCGCCGGGCGGAAGGCATCCCTGGCATAGGCCGTCCACTCGATAGGCTCGGCGGTGGTGCTGCTGCCTTTGATGAGCACAATGCTCTCCGCAATGGCGGTGCCGAAGCTCTGGGCCACAGCACCCGGCACCTCGGGATTGGCCGGGAGGCTGGTGGCGAAGGCGAGAAAGACAAATGTCAGGCTGGGAAGGAGCTTTTTCATGGTGACGACAGCATAAGAACGGTGCCAAGATGAATCAAGACGGCTTTCTTCTTCTCACGACTTCGGTTTTCCCGCTTGCGGCAGCCCCCTGTATCCTGATAATGCCCGCCCTTTCTTCCTCCCGCATGAGCGCCACCCCACCCACCGAAACCTCCTTTGAACAGGCCATGGACCGCCTGGAGGAAATCGTCGTGCTCATGGAGGGGGACCGCATGCCCCTGGATGAAATGGTCACCAGCTACGAAGAGGGCATGGGCCTGCTCAAAACCTGCCGCCAGCGCATTGAGGTGGCCCGTCGTCGCATCGAGGTCATCACGGCTGACGCAGAGGGCCGCACGATGGTGGCATCCTTTGATCCCGCCGCTGCCGAATCGGCTGAGGAGAAAACCCAAGCCCGCCCTGTCCCTGCCGCCCGCAAAAAGAAGCCTGCCGAAGCCGCTGAGGACACTGACGACATCCGACTTTTCTGATTTTTTTACAACGTGGACACCACCCTGCCTGACATTACCTGCCCCGCTGATCTCAAAGCCCTGCCGCTGGAAAAGCTGCCTGCGCTTGTTGAAAAGATCCGCGCCACACTCATTGAAACGCTCAGCCTCACGGGTGGACATCTCGGTCCCAATCTCGGAGTCGTGGAGCTGACCATCGCGATGCACCGGGTGTTTGACACGCCGAAGGACAAATTTGTCTTCGATGTGGCCCACCAGGGCTATGTGCACAAGATGCTGACGGGCCGCTGGGACAAGATCCACACCATCCGCCAGTATGAGGGGCTGAACGGCTTCCTGCTGCGCAGCGAAAGCGAGCATGACTGCTACGGTGCCGGGCACGCAGGCACCTCCCTCGGTGCCGCACTCGGAATGGCCTCCGCGCGGGATCTTAAAGGCACGGATGAACATGTGGTCTGCGTGGCCGGTGATGCCGCCTTCACTTGCGGGCCGGTCTTTGAGGCGTTGAACAACATCTCCTCCCACACGAAGCGGCTTATCACAGTGCTCAATGACAACGAGTGGAGCATTGACAAAAACGTCGGCGCTATCGCCAAGTATTTTAATACCATCGCCACCCACCCCGGCTTTGCGAATCTGCATGACAAGGCGGCCAAGTTTGTCGAATTTGTCCTCGGCGACGGTGCCCGCAAGCTGGCCGAGCGCGTGGAAAATTCCGCCAAAGGCCTGCTGCTTCCGCAGAGCGAAGGTCCGCACAACCGCAGTACGCTGTTTGAGGAATTTGGCATCCGCTACTACGGCCCCATCAATGGCCATGACCTGCCGCTGCTGATCCAGACGTTTGAGTTTCTCAAGACCCAGAACGAGCCGGTGATTCTCCACATCCTCACGGAGAAGGGCAGGGGATACAAACCTGCTCTGGAAGATCCCGGCAAGTTTCATGGACTAGGCAAATACAACATTGAGACCGGTGAGGTACAGGCCACGGACAAGCCTACCTATTCGCAGATCTATGCGCGCACGGTCACAGACTTTGCCAAAGAGGACCTCAAAATTGTCGCCATCACGGCGGCGATGCCCGGTGGCACGGGCCTGATGGCTTTTAAAAAGGAGATTCCGGAGCGTTACTTTGATGTCGGCATTGCGGAGGAGCACGCCGCCCTGTTTGCCTGCGGCATGGCGGTTCAGGGGCTGAAGCCCTTCCTGACCATTTATTCCACCTTCATGCAGCGTGCGGTGGACATGATCCTGCATGACATGGCCATCCAGCACCTGCCCGTCCGCCTTTGCATGGACCGCGGCGGCCTGAGCGGCGATGACGGCCCCACCCATCACGGCCTCTTTGACATCGCCTATCTGCGCGGCATCCCCGGTCTCGTCCACATGCAGCCCAAGGATGAGGACGAGTTTGTGGACATGCTCTGGACCATGGCCAATTACGACAAGGGACCCATCGCCATCCGTTATCCTCGAGGCAACGGTCCAGGTGTCACTCCCAAGACCACGCCACGCATTCTGGAAATCGGCCAGGCCGAGGTGGTGGCGGACGGCACGGACATCGCCCTCATCGCCCTGGGGGACATGTTTGCCACGGCGGAGCAGGCCAAAAAGATCCTGGAAGAAAAAGGGTATTCTGTGGCCCTCATCAACCCCCGCTGGATCAAGCCGCTGGATACTGCCGTCATCGAAACCTACGCCAAAAAGGTGAAGGTGGTGTGCACCCTGGAAGACCACGTGCTGATGAACGGCTTCGGCTGCGCGGTCATGGAACAGCTCTCCACCGCCGGCATCCCCACCCCCGTGGTTCGCATCGGCTGGCCAGATGAATTTGTCGAGCACGGCACCCCCGCCATCTTACGTTCAAAACATGGACTGACTGTGGATGCCACAGTTGAAAAAGTGCTTTCGAAGCTGGGGTGATTTGTGAGTGTGGTCAGACCTCTTGTTAGGCTGGAGGTGTCTTCGGGGAAGGGCATGACCTTGGCCGGGCGGGGTGGATGGGTCATGCATCCTGTTAGGCTGTCAGGTGGCTTCGGGGAAGAGCGGCATCGCGCCCGAGCGCTTCCTGCTGCACTCCGGGACGCTCTGCGCGGCAAGTGGATCTGCGAAGGCACGGAGCGTCCCGGAGTGCGGAACAGAAAGGCAGGACGCAAGTCCTTTGCCTCGGCAGTCGCTGTCATTGATACCACGCATGCTCGTTGATGGCCGGGCATGCGTGGTTTAAAAAATCCTGGGTCAGGCCCAGAGATTCTCAGGATAGGCACCGGCGGCGACGAGTGCGCGGATGCTGGCGACGACGTCGGCTTTGTCTTCAGGATACGTGACGCCGAACCAGGAGTCGTTGGATTCCAGGACTTTGACGTCGGCCTTGCCATCGCGGATCAGGACGTCCACTTCCTTGGGCACGTAGCATTCGGCTTTCATGTCGCTGCCGTTTTCCTGGAGGAACTGGGTGAAGGCGGCGCGCAGGTGGCCGAAGATGTCCGGCGTGAATCCGAAGAAGTTCATGGACACCACTTCCTCGCCGGTGAGGGCCTGGGGCGGGTCGGTTTCGCGGTTTTCGGCACCGGTGGGCGTGCGGAAGATCTTGGTCATTTCGGTGACGGAACTGAGCATGCCATCCGCACCGCGGGTGCAGACGCCACGGGCCACGCTACCGTGATCTGAGAGGGTGTTCTTCAAATAGAAACCGACCATGGAGTAGTGGCTCTTGCCGTCCGCCGGGCGTTCCGCCATCAGGTCCGCACCGATTTTGGCAAAGGCATCGCGACCGTAAAAGTCATCCGCATTGATCATCAGGAAGGGCTCGTTCACCACGCTCTCAGCAGCGAGCACGGCGTGGGCCGTGCCCCAGGGCTTGGTGCGGCCTTCCGGCACGGTAAAGCCTGCGGGCAGGTCGTTGATGTCCTGAAAGGCGTAGTCCACGGCGATGCGGTCGCCATACTTGCTGCCGATCTGGCTGCGGAACTGCTCTTCAAAGTCGCGCCGGATCACGAAGACCACCTTGCCAAAACCGGCGCGGATGGCGTCAAACACCGAGTAATCCAACACCACCTCGCCGGAGGGGCCCATGGCATCGAGCTGTTTAAGACCGCCGTAACGGCTGCCCATGCCGGCAGCGAGGATGAGAAGGGTGGGTTTCATCGAGAGTGGAGTGAGGAGAAAAGGAGTTTTTTGAAGTGAAGGCACGCACTCATGGACAGGCCATGCGGTGCGTCAACTGGCCTTGCGGCAACTTTGTCTATACGCGGCAGGCGGGCCGGGTGCGTGTGGCGGGTGGCTAGTTCAGCTTCCAGAGCTTTTTGTCACTGCGGATGTACACCGCGCCGTCGCTGATGGCCGGAGTGCTGAGGATGGTGTCCTTCAGCTCCACGCTGTGGATCACCTCGCCCTCCTTGGCGGTGGTGTCCACGACCTGGAAGTCACCGCGCTCGCTGGCGATGTAAATGTATTTTCCAGCAGCCACCGGGGAGCCGCTGATGGGCCCTTTGAGCCGCAGTTTCCAGGCTTCATCGCCCGTGGCGGTGCTGGCCTGGATGAGCACGCCGCTGTTGTTCAGCACATAGATGGCATCGCCAATGACCACGGGACTGCCGGTGCCGGGCTTCAGGCCGGAGGCGCGCCAGAGCTGGGAGGCGGCACCCTTTTCCGGCACCAGGGCCGTCAGGCCGTTGGAGGGGACATAAATGGCCGCCTGGGTCACGGCGGAGCTGGGAATGGTGGAGGCACCATCGGTGTAATCCCACACCACCTCGCCCGTGCGCGGGCGGATGCCGGTGAGGCCCTTGCTGGACTGCAGCGCCACCACGTCTTGATAAACCACGGCGCTGGTCCAGTTGGCCGCTTTGGGCCGCTCCATCTTCCAGCGGTTTTTACCGGTGGTCACGTCGATGCCCACGGCCAGGGATTCGCTGTCGTTCTCGCTCTGCACCACCAGCGTCTCATCCGCCACCACGGGGGAGGAGGACATGCCGAGGCTGTTGCTGGCGTTGGCGTAATCATACGTTAGGCCGCGCAGCCAGAGGAGGTTCCCGGCCAGGTCAAAGGCGAAGAGGTCATTGGAGGAATACAGGGCAAAGACGCGCTCGCCATCGCTGCACATGGTGGCGGCGGCGACGTTGGTTTTGTTATGCGACATGGTGCGGCCCGTGGCCTTCATCACGCGCTCCCATACCTTTTTGCCATCGGCCGCATTGAAGCAAAAGACGTGCAGATTGGACTGGTCCGGGCCGCTCGCGCAGGTGAGAAAAATCTTCCCGCCCACCACAATGGGGCTGCTGAGGCCACGCCCCGGCAGGTCCGCGCTCCAGGCCACAGCCAGCTTCGGACCGGGGGCGGCTTCGGTTGAGACAGCGGAGCCGTTCGGCCCGCGAAACTGCGGCCAGTCGGCGGCGAAGGCTGAATGCCGAATTCCGAATGACGAAAGCAGAAGGGCGGCGGAGAGGATGGAGAAACAAGGTTTCATAACGGGAACAGGGGAGTCAGGGGTGGAAAGTAATGAGGCCGATAAAACTGAGGACGATGAAGCCAAAGGCGGCCCACTTGCCGCGGACACTGAGATGCCACCGCTCATGAGACAGGCCCCAGCCCCAGTGAAAGTGCAGCAGGCCTGCCACACCGAGATAGATGCAGGCGACACACACGCCGGGCACTCCGCCGATGGTGGGCAGAGTCTTGGCTGGCAGCACCGTCTTGCCAATGAAGATGGCCGTGAGGGAATATAGACCGATCATGCCCGGAATGAGATGGCCCATGAAAAAGCGGGTGGATGGCCCGCCATCCGGCGGCCCAAACAGCTCCATGATGATCATGAGGAAACCTTTCATATAGGGCAAAGGATCATCTCTGACGGGTGATGAGGACGGACAGGAAAGCGACCAGGAAGACGAGACCGGAATAGAGAGCCGCTTTTTTGAAGCCTGCCGCGCGGGCCCAATGCCGATGGGAATATCCCCAGACCCAGTGGAAGTGCAGCCAGGCAGCCCCTGCCAGATAAGTGAGGGCCAGAAACCCGCCCGCCATGCCAGTAAACACTTCCGCCCTTCTGGCAGAGAACGCTCCGCGGCGGCCCAAGGGGAGCAGGCTCTCTCCGGTTAACAGGGCAGAGCCGGCGTAAAGGAAAAGCGCAGCGGGCAGGATGCCGCCTAACAGCCATTGCTTCAACGATTGCCACTGGGGGTCAGACATGGCCGCGTAAGCTTACTCCAGTTCCTTGAGCTGGATGTGGCGGTATTCCATCTGGCCGCGGTCGCCCTCCACACCGATGGGGCCGGTGGCGGGCAGCGCCAGGGCGGCTTCCAGGACCTCGCCATTGCATGTGCAGTGGGCCACGCCGTCCTTCACCGTCACCTCGATCTGGTTCCAGTCCTGCGGTTTGTAGGCCTTCAGCGCCGTGTAGGGACCGGCCACCAGGTAGTCGCGGCACTGGAGCTGCGGCTTGCGGATGAAGATGCCGCTGTCGGCATTGACCCCGGCGCGGAATTGCATCTTCAGGATGAAGTTTTTCGGGAACTCCTGCACCGTGTAAAACTGGCCCGTGAGCTTGTCCATCTCCGTGGGAAAGCTGACGGTGAGAATGCCGTCCTTGGCGAAGTAACGGCCCACCTCGCCAGCCTCCGTCTTGCCGTCAAAGGTCTCCAAGATCTTGCCCGGATTCGGGTTGTCCTTTTTGGTCTTTTCACGGAAGCACCAGCCGCTGAGGTCCTTGCCGTTGAACAGGCTGACAAAGCCCGGCTCCGGCGTGAAGTCCTCAGCTTGAGAGGTGATGGTGGAAAGAAGGCCAATGGCCAGGAGGGGAAGAAGATGGCGGAGTTTCATGATTGGGTGGGGATGGAGATGGGTGACAAGTGAAGGGTAAATGTGTGCAGAGTCTTTTTACACCCGGCGAGGCTGGCGGGTGCGGAAGGCGCGGACTTCGGGGTCAAGGAGCAGCAGGTAAGCGGTGATGGCGGACGCCAAGGCGGCGCTCAGCAAAAAGACCCACTCCGTGCTCTGTTCTGGATGCTGCCATTGGACGGCTGCAGCCAGCAGCGAGACCAGGAAGAGAAGCACGGCTGTCCAGCCCAGGGCGAGCTGGATGAACATGACCCTGAAGATGCCATAAAACGCCAGCAGGATGCCGAATGGAAATTGAATCCAGGCGTTCCAATATGCCCAACCTGTACGGGACAGGCCTACCCAAAGATCGAGAGAGCCGATCACGCTGACACATGTGGCTGCGATGAACAGTTTGAGGCGGGGCATGGGACGCTCATTCATGTCAGGCAGGAGGCTAGAGGTCAGTCTTTGGCCTTCGCCACCAGGGCCGTCCCGGTGGCATCGCAGACGCGGAGCTGGAACTGCCATTCGACGGTCCATTGCTCCGTCTGCTCGTTCTGGCAGCACTTCACCAGGATGGCATTTTTGCCTTTTTTCAGCCTAACAGGAAGTTTGTATTGGTCCAGCTTCGCCCCGCGATGGTACTCATCGCGGGCGAAGAGGAGCTCGCCATTGAGCCAGACTTTCCAGCCGTTTTTGCAGCCCAGGCGGATCTGCGCGTCGCGCTCCTCGGCGGAGTCAAATTCGCTGTAGGCATAGCCGGTCACCTCCTTCAGCATCGTGAAGGGTTTGTTAAAATCAATCATGCCGTACTCATCCTGGCTGGTGAAGGCGGTCCACTTCGCGTCGGCATTTTTGCCGGGATAGACGGCGTCCAGATTGATCTCCTTTTCTGGCGGAAACACCGTGTCAAAACCCTGGCGCTCTACATTTGTGAAGGGGGCGATGAGCTTCCAGTCCATGATGAAACCGAAGTGCTTCGGCAGGTCCACGGGCCGTTCCAGGTCCTTCAGTTTCTTGGCCAGGTCCTTGATCTGGTCCTCATCGCGGGCGCTGTTCATGGCCTGCTGATAGGCGGCGATGGCGGCGTCTTTTTTGTCCTGGGCCAGGGCTTCATCCCCCGTCTCCAGCAGCCGGGACACCGGGTGCCGGCGCAGCTCGCTGCTCGGGTCCTCCAGCAGACCCGGCGTGATTTTTTCCGCCAGCGCCGGCTCCGCCTGTTGGATCAGGTCAAAGGCCACCACCCGCGCCGCCGGGCTGTTTTTCGTGTCCTGCAGAAAAGCCTGCACCGCCGCCACCGGCAGTTTTTTCGCCGCCACCGCCCGCTCCGCGATGACGCCCACCGCCGCCCGCAGCCAGTTTTCCGCCAGCGGATTCGCCCCGTTCATGGCCGCCAGTACCTCCGGCAGCGTCGCTGGGTCCGCCTGCGTCAGCTCCTGCCACGCCGCCGTGGCCGCTTCATTCCCCGCCCCCTCCCGGTCCACCGCGCGGATGCTTTCCAGCGGCGTCTTCAGCGTCGCGGCCAGAGCCAGGACTGGACAGGAAAGCAGGAGGCAGAGCAAAAGCGGTTTCTTCATGAGCATGAGCATGGACAGGGGATGAGCTTGAAAGGGAATCAGATGAACGCTCCCTAACCGCACTCCGTTTCGCTGTCTGATGCTTTGTTGAAAAAATCTGGGGTGGGTGGGGGGGGACCTGTTGTGTCCCTTGCTCACCTCAGACACGCATATCGCTCGCTAGCGAATCTAACGTGGCACTTTCTTTGTGTTTCTGAGTCGAAATTGCGCTTCCCAACTCAACCTTTACTTTGTTTTCGGCGCACTCCTGCCTATAGATGGTGGTTGACGTTCGGCTAACAATAAAAACAATCTCATTCCAATAATGACCCTCACTGAATATGCCCAACTGGGTGATGCCCTTGGTGGCATATTAGGCACCATTGTCGCATTTGCCTCAGTCGCGTTTGTTTATTATGCGTATCGAGAGCAGGTTAGATCGAATGACCAAATGAGGATTTTTCAGATTGAGCAGCGACTTCGAGCCGACATTGACAGCTTACGCTCTGATCTCTCAGAGTTGCACTATCATCTAGACGCCGATAGTGACGGAAAGACTCTAACCGTTCGTTATACGGGTAGAGCGGCCATAGAGACGTTTGCTGAACACTTCTCCCAATCTGCCTCTCATGATGACCTTGTGGGTGATGTATTCTTTCAGGACCTATATTTCTTTATTGGAAGAGTTGATACCACCTACTCTCGAATAATCAGTGCAACGGTGGACCCCGAGACGAAACATGAATTGATCCGTGATCTGGCATTTTTATATTCCAGCAGGTGTTTAAAGGGCATGACATTACTTCGGGTCTTCAGCGATACAGGGAGGATGAAGCTTACAGTAACCAGTTCTGGAATAACAATGGCTGACCACCTCAACGTCATCTTGAGATTTCATGACCAGATTTCGAAAGAAATACAGAAACGAATGGTCTGATAAGGGACGAGCAAAACGCCCTCTAACCGCGATCCGTTTCGCTGTCTGGCGCTTTGTTGAAACAGCATGGGGAAAACCCGGGGAAGGGGATGCCTACCGTTCCAATGATGACCTTTTGGGATCTTGTTTCGCCGCCGCCTCCTGGACAAACATTTGGGGATTAAAGGTGGGCAGTTCCATGGGACCCAATGCCGAGCGGGAGGTGAGCATCAGGACCATCTCCCGGATGGCGGCCAGCAGGAGGCTGCCGCTGTTGAACTTCACCAGGTCTTCCTCCTTGGCTTTGTCGAAATCGGGATGCACCTGAAACCTGCCCTGCACCGCCACCCGTCCTCGATACCGGGCTTTCTTTTCAGCCTCCGGCTGGAAGCTCACTTCCAAAAAGCTGTGCCAAAGGTCCTCATGCTTCTCCGGCTTGGCGAACTTGAGGTCAAAGGAATAGCTTTCCTCCTCCGGAGAGCCGGCATCTTCGATCGTTTCAATGCTGATCACCGTGAAGACATGCTGACGCAGTTGAATGGGGCTGAGCATGGGCGGATGAGTGAAGGCTGGAGTTTTCAGGCTAACGCAAGAGGTGAATCCCAGCAGGGGTTTGGACTGGATTTCCGGGCGGGCGCACGGCCTGTCTGGCGCTGCACCACGGCGGCCTTGACCTGCCAGCCAAGCTTCCAGGTCTCCGTGAAACCTTGGCTCTTCACCACAGCCATGGGCAGGTGAAACCTTTGGAATCCGGCCTCAAGTGCAGGCGTCAGCGCTCTCCGAAGGGCCTGGTCATTCGCCTCGGTCTGAACCAGGAGCCCGAGTTCCCAGCGCTTGATGCTGGCAATGCCGAGGCCTGTCTGCGCGGCCAGGTCTGCCTGGCTCCAGCCTTTCTGTTTGCGGGCGGCAATGATCTCTCCGCCCGTCATCAGCCCGGCGTGCTCCTGATAGGCTTTCAAGGTACTCTTCCTGAGGCCTTCTATCTGAGCGTCCGTCAGGATGGCGAAGCCGCACTGGGAGCATTCCTGGCAGCCGGTCTCCACGCTCAGGATCTGTCCACGAAACTCCTGCGGCATCACACGGGTGACTGCCCGCCAGACAGCCTTTTCCCCGCAGCCCGGGCACTCTTCGGCCAGTTTCTGCTCCCGCACTTCGCGGCGGTGGGTGATCGTTACTTTCATGATGATGATGCTTCTTTGGATCTGGACCCCTGCGGTGGGACTCAGCGTTTCGGACGGTCTTCGTGACAGTCCAGATGATAATACGTTTCGTTACGAATGCCGAACTTCAGATACATCCGGCGCTGGGCAGAAGGGCTGTCCCATGCATAGGCAAACAACTCCAGGCCCTGAAAACCGCGCTCATACGAGCGCTGAGGCGGTCTCCCACCGGCATAACAACTGGCTGGACCGGCTGCCTGGATCTCGTGCAGGAACCCAAAAATGGCATCCCAGTAGTCCCCCACCGATGTGAAACCCAGTTCGTCGAGATCAGCACTCACATGCTTTTCGGCGATCGCAGCATACTTGCCGTTGTCGAGCGCTTTGATGGCCTCCCGGACCTTGGCGACAACGGTTTTCGGCGTTGGCAGATGGCTTGACATTGATGGCAGTTATTTTCATGCGGCAACCTCCTTGGTATCACATGATACCAAAAAGCAAGGATTTGTCATCCCGCAAATCGGAAAAGAAATTTCAGCGCTCACACTAGAGGATACATCCAAGCAACTGGCGCGGGTCAGCGCAAGATGGTTCTGAGAAGCGCCCGCCGATTTCCCTCAGTAGGCCCCGCAGACCAAGATTGACGTCCGGGCCGGAATTGTGTCTCATTCAGGGTTATTCCTATGAAACGCTTCCTGACCCTCCTCATGCTGGCATTGGCAACGGCCCTGGTGGCGCACGCGGACCCAGCGCCGGAGCGGCTGCCGTTTGGCGCGCGGCCTGAGACGGAGGAGATCGTCTTCAAGGCGACGGTGGATGCCACGGATGACTTGGTGATCTATAATGGCAAGCTGCACATCGAGCATGTGGCCCGGAACAAACCGCACACGATGACGGTCAACGGGGAGGCCTGGGAACCCTCCTGGGAGGGGAGCACATCGAGCTCTTATGCCCGGTTCAAACCCAAGCTTCGCTCCCTCAAAGACGTCGTGGCGAAGGTGGAGCTCATCCAGGGCCGGGGTGAGGCCGTCATTCAGGAACAGCCCACGAAAGAGAACAAGTACCGGCTGGTGGTGCGGATCACGGATGGCGGACCGGCGGCGGCGGAAGCGGAGGTGAAGATTGTGCTGGAGGCGAAGGAAAAATGAGGAGGGGGAAGGGGAGGCGAGGTGGGCTGCCATCGCCTCATCCGAAACGTCCGCCCCAACGTGTTCCGCGAAATTCACCGCCCCTCCCCCATGAAGACGCCCCTCTTAAGCGCCTGCAGGCTGACGTTGACCCTGCTCCTCCTCGGCAGCGGCCAGATGCGGGCGGAGGACATCACGGTGTATGAATGCATCAAGCAGGGCGAGGCGGTGACGGCGGGCAAAGAGCTGGCCGTCTTCACGACGGGCGGGAAGAGCCTGATGACCCTGTACCAGGATTTTCAGAAGACCTCATGGACGGCGGAGCCGTTTTACGGACCGGTGATTCCCTACCTGTTCAAGGACTCGACAGGCCGGCTGTTCATTGTGCATTTTGAGTTCAAGGAAGGGCACCCGGTCTTTGGGGAGGGATTTCGCTTTGCCATCGCCCCCCTGACGACCGTGAAGGGTGCCAGGCGTGGGTACAGGGGCTCACCCTACAACGGCAGCAGCGTGACGGATGAAGGTTTGCTGAAGCAGTTGCGCGATCTGTCCGTGAAGAGGCCGTGACAGACAGCAAGCTGCCAGGCAGAATCCGGGGTGGAGGGCCTAACGGGAGGTGTGACAAAGGGGGCCGTGGGGCCAGGGCCATTCAGATGCGGGCGGGAGCGCCCGCGCTCCGCCATCACTTCCGAAGCTCGTAGGCTTTCATCCAGTCGAGGGCTTGGCCGGCTTCGGCGGCGGTGACGAACTGCTCGATCTCGGGGCGGGTGATCTGGGGATGGTCGGCGAGGAGCTGGCGGTAGATTTTGGCAAACTGGCGGGCGCCGGCTTTGAAGCAGGACTCCGTATCCCCCTCCGCAAAGGCGACTTTGGCGCTGCCGAGCATGAAGGCGCGCAGGAGGTGCTCCTCGGTGCCGGGGGCCACCTTTTTCACGTGGTCCAGCCAGCCGGAGACCGGGTCTTCCGGGATGTTGATGGGGAAGTAGGGGGTCTGTTTCAGATAAGCCAGCACGGCGGCGGCGGCCTGCTCCCCATTCTCAGAAAAGGGGTCTTTCAAATAGTCATCCACCAGCTCACGGATGTGCGTGCGCAGGGAGGGGTCTTTTAAAAGCTGGAAGACGAGCCCCACGACCTGCTTCATGGATTCCTCCCCGGCATCGCCGGTGGCGGCAGGGCGCATATGACGGATGGTGATGATGTGGTCTTCCAGAGCGGTGATGCCCACCCACTGGCGCACCACGGCCTCCTCGCTGCCGGCATCGGAGTAGCCAATGCGCGTGGCGGTGATGATGCGGGTGGCGATGGGTAGGGACTGTTTTTGCCAGAGGTCCAGCTCGCCGCCGACGAGTTCGCCGGTATTGAGGTTCTTGTAGCGGCCGTTTTTGATCATGGTCTCCATGTCCCGGACGACGATATCCATCTCCGTCATCAGACGCGCCTGGATGTCTGCCACCGTGGACAGGGAGGATTCGGATTTGAACAGAAAGAGATCCAGCCGCCCCTGCTCATCCAGGTTTTCGTAGCGCAGCAAGACTCCGTTGTCCTCGTAGTCAAAGTGGCCCACAAAGCGGTAGCCGCCCAGCATGGGGGGGAAGGCGAGCTGGGTGGGGCCGTGCTTCCAGGGGCGGGCGTCCGTGGTGGGGGGCGTCCAGCGGCCTTTCGGTTCCTCAGCCGCAGGCAGGGCGGAAAGGCCGGCCAGGAGGGCCAGCAGGGTGCATGTCAGGTATTTTTGGGGGAAATTCATCACAGGGATGTTGCGTTGCGCTCCGGTTTGATGCAATGCCAAACCGGGGCATGTTTCATGTCTCTTTGTCTCTGTCTGTGTCTTGACCTTACGTCTGGCGGATTCGTCAGCGTTTGGGCATTTTCCTGCTCTTGACTCGGGGCTTCTGCCGCCGAACTACTTGGCTTCACTTTTTCTCCCCTTTTCCACCCAATGCCCCGCCGACTCAGCTACCGCCACGCCATCCGTGAAGCCCTGGACGAAGAAATCGCCCGCGATCCCATGGTCGTCGTCATGGGGGAGGAAGTCGCCCAGTACAATGGGGCGTATAAAGTGACGGAAGGCATGTGGGAAAAATGGGGCGACAAACGCCTCGTGGACACCCCCATCAGCGAGGCCGGCTTCATCGGCATGGGCGTCGGCGCCTCCATGCTCGGCGTGCGCCCCGTCATGGAGCTCATGTTCTGGAGCTTTTACACCGTCGCCTGGGACCAGATCGTCAATAACGCCGCCATGGTCCGCTACATGTCCGGTGGCAAGATCAACTGCCCCATCGTTATCCGCGGCCCCGCCAATGGCGGCACCGGCGTGGGCGCCACCCACAGCCATACCCCGGAAAACATCATGGCCAATTTCCCCGGCATGAAGTGCGTGGTCCCCAGCAATGCCTACGATGCCAAAGGCCTGATGAAAGCCGCCATCCGCGACAATGACCCGGTCATGTTCATGGAGAGCACCAAGCTGTATGGCGAGGAGTGGGACGTGCCGTCCAATGACGAGCTGCCCAATGGCGAGCTCTTCATCCCCCTCGGCCTCGCCGATGTGAAGCGCGAGGGCACAGACATCTCCCTCATCGCCCACGGCCGCGCCGTCATCACCTGCCTGGAGGCGGCGCAGATCCTGGAAGAGGAGCACGGCATCAGCGCCGAGGTGGTGGACATCCGCACCATCCGCCCCCTGGATGAGGAGACCATTTTAAACTCCGTCTCCAAGACCCACCGCGCCATCTATGTGGAGGAGGGCAAGCCCTTCTGCGGCATCGGCGCCCAGATCGCCTACACCATCCAGGCACAGATTTTTGACGAGCTGGACGCCCCCGTCCTCCGCGTCAACAGCCTGGACTCCCCGGCCATCTACAGCCCGCCCCTGGAGGCCATCCAGCTCCCCACGGCGGATGTTATCGTCGCCAAAGCGCTGTCCATCTGCTGATTCATTCGCGCCCTGTTCATCCCTTTTTTAACGCTCTCTTCCTGCCATGCCCAAAATCATCGAAATGCCCAAACTGAGTGACACCATGACCGAGGGCACCCTCGCCAAATGGACCGTCAAAGAGGGCGACAAGGTCACCACGGGACAGACCATCGCCGATGTCGAAACCGACAAGGCCACCATGGAATACGCCAGTCCCTTTGACGGCACCTTTCTCAAAATCATCGTCCAGGCCGGGTCCAAAGTCCCCCTGAACAGCCCCATCGCCGTCATCCTGGGCGAGGACGAAGAAGCCCCCGCCAACCTGGACGAGCTCATCGCCAAAGCCCAGGCTGATGCCGCCCCCGTCGCCAAGCCAGAGAAGCCTAAAGCCGGTGCCGCCGGCGGCAAAAAAGCCGTCTCCGCCCCCGGCCCGCGCCTGCCCACCGCCCCGCAGCCCGCCCGCCGCGCCGTCATGGCTGGAGCCCGCGTCAAGGCCTCCCCCCTGGCCCGCAAGATCGCCGAAGAAAAAGGCGTGGACCTCACCGCCCTCCAGGGAAGCGGCCCCGGCGGCCGCATCATCCGGGCTGATGTGGAGAGCGCCCCTGTCGGCGGAGCCTCCGCCGGCCGCGGCCTCCCCGCCACCCCCGCCATCCGCCCCACCTATGGTGACGAGGACGAGCGCGTGCCCACCAGCTCCATGCGCAACATCATCGCGGAGCGCCTCCTCGCCTCCAAGACCCAGATCCCCCACTTCTACCTCCAGATGGAAGTGGACGCCGGCCCGCTCATGGACTTCCGCGCGCATCTGAACGCCACCAACGAAAAAACCGGCGGCAACAAATACACCGTCAACGACTTCATCCTCAAAGCCGTCATCCGCGCCGCCCAGGCCCACCCTGCCATCAATGCCGCCTGGGATGGGGATGCCATCGTCAAATTCAAATCCGTCGGCCTCAGCGTCGCCATCGCCATTGAGGACGGCCTCGTCACCCCCGTCATCAAGCAGGCCGAGAAAAAGACCCTCCTGGAGCTCAGCCAGGGCGTCAAAGACCTCGCCGGGAAAGCCAAAAACAAAAAGCTCAGCCCGGATGACTTCGCCGGCGGCACCATCACCGTCTCCAACCTCGGTGCCTACGGCATTGACCAGTTCGCCGCCATCATCAACCCGCCCCAGGCCGCCATCGTCGCCATCGGCAGCATCCGCAAAGCCCCCGTCGTCAACGACAAAGGCCAGATCGTCGTCGGCCAGCGCATGTGGGTCGGCCTCAGCGGCGACCACCGCGTCGTGGACGGCGCCGTCGCCGCCACCTTCCTGGCGGAGATGCGCAAGCTCATCGAAAGCCCCGCCCTCATGCTGGTCTGACCGAGCCCGGTGCGCCGGATTTGCCTCAGCCTCATCGCTTCCTCAAGAACCCCGGTCCCCCGACCGGGGTTTTTTGTGCAGTACGGTGGCCACTCCTGGCCGCCAAGTTGGTCAAGGGTCAAGGGGCAAAAGGTCAAGGCGGCTTCCGTGCGCTGCCGCCCGGTCGCCCGAATTTCACCCCCTGCCCAACTTCCCCTTTCCAAGTGCCCAAGATGCGATAAAATCCACCCCTGTTCCACAGACGAACGCACCAGGAGAGGTGGTCGAGTGGTTTATGGCTCCAGTCTTGAAAACTGGCGTGGGGTAATTCCCACCGTGGGTTCGAATCCCACCCTCTCCGCCATTCTTCGCCGACCTTGGGAGGTGAAGAATGCCCTCCGAAGCTCGAAGAGCGAAGGACGGGCTGATCTTCTCCCGCCCGGCTACGAATGGCACGCCAACGATGAAATTCGAAATATGATGTACTACGTCTATCTGATCCGCAGCCAGGTGGACGCCAACCAAGTTTACACAGGATTCACCGAAAATCTGCGGCAGAGGCTGCTGGATCACAATGCAGGAAAGTCCGTTCATACCAAGAAATACCTGCCCTGGACTCTGGAAACTTACCTTGCTTTTTCAGATCGAAATCAGGCGTTGGAATTTGAGCGTTACCTCAAAACAGGCTCGGGCATTGCATTTGCCAAAAAGCGGCTGCGCCCATCTCAGACAAAGTCTTTGAAAATGGAGAATTTAGAGAGGTGATTTAGAGGTTGGAAAGGTCCACCGCCACCTTGATATTATTAGAATTTCAGGTGTTTCATGGCCGATTTGCCAACAGGCTGAGGGAATGCGTTCTTGCTCGGCTGGGGGCAGTCAGGCAGGCGGTACAGAGGGTGGCGAGGCCGGGCAGGGAATTGGCAGGATTCCTCTCCTTGGGGAGGGATGCATTAATGGGAGACTTTTCGGCGGTGGAAAGCCGGGGGTGGGGCGGGGCGTATGTTTGGGTCTCATGCACGTTCACCAACGCCTTGTCTCTCTGGATGCGTTCCGGGGTTTTATCATGCTGATGATGGTGTCATCGGGGTTTGGGCTGGTGCAGATGGCCAAGGGGTATCCAGAGTCGGCGGGGTGGCAGGCGGTGGCTTTTCAGCTTTCGCATGTGGAGTGGGCCGGGTGTGCGCTGTGGGATCTGATCCAGCCGGCGTTTATGTTCATGGTAGGGATGGCGGTGCTGCTGTCCATGATGCGGAGGAAGCAGGAGGGGCAGGGCTTTGCCAAACGGGGCTTCCATGCGCTGCTGCGGGCGGTGGCGCTGGTGCTGCTGGGGGTGCTGCTGGCGACGAGGGCAGGGGACGGGCAGACGAACTGGATCTTTACGAATGTGCTGGCTCAGATCGGCCTGGGGTATGTGTTTCTGTTTGTGCTGGCGTCGCTTGGCTGGGAGTATTGTGCGGCGGCGGTGGTGGTGATTTTGGTGGGGGACTGGTACTGGTTTTTCCAGCATCCGGTGACGGTGACAGAGGAGGCGCTGGCGGCGGCGGGGGCAAATGCGGGGGAGGTGCTGCCGGGGCGGTTCATCCACTGGAGCAAGCATGTGAACGTGGCGGCGGAATTTGACCGCTGGCTGCTGAATCTGCTGCCGCGCGGGGAGCCGTTTGTGACGAATGCGGGGGGCTATACGACAATGAATTTTGTGCCGGCGCTGGCGACGATGCTGCTGGGGGCGGTGACGGGGGAGAGGCTGATGCGGAGCGGGCGGACGCATGGGCAGCGGGCGGCGGGTCTGCTGATCGCGGGTGTGGTGTGCCTGCTGGTGGGGACGGTGATGGGCTTTGTGGCGGTGCCGGTGGTGAAGCGGATCTGGACGCCGTCCTGGGTGATGTTCAGCGGCGGGTGGGTGCTGATGATGCTGGCGGCTTTTTACTGGCTGGTGGAGGTGGCGGGCTGGCGGCGGCTGGTCTTTCCGCTGGTGGTGGTGGGAATGAACAGCCTGTTCATCTATGTGATGCACAGCCTGGCGGCGGGATGGATTTTGACGACGCTGAAGACGCACGCGGGGGCGGAGCTCTTCGGCGGTTCCTGGGGGCCGGTATGGGAAAGATGCAGTGTGCTGGCGGTGCTGTGGCTGCTATGCTTTTGGTTATACCGCCAGCGGGCGTTTTTGCGGTTGTGAAGTGGATCTCGGCGGTTGGGCTTGGGGTTAAAGGCTTAGGTGTCGTAGATTTATGATGTGCCGGAGGTGAGAATAGGGCGGGGCTTTTGATTTAAAGGTTGTTTTTTGTAACTCGGGAGGCAGGTGTCAGGTAATAGGGGGTGAACTGACCTCTTTTTTCTGTCCGCCCACCCCTGATATGATTTCTGACTTTTCTGATGTGACCTGCGGCCAGGTGGCTGGCCGAGCAGCCATTGAATCTGCCTGTGTGCGTGCCTGTGCCGGTGAGTGGGTGATGCGGACGGGCGGGGTGCTGGGGCGGCGGGTGGGCGGGACGTTGATGGGGCGGATGCTGCTGCTGCTGATGATGATGATGGGGACGGGGACGGTGCTGGCGGGGCGGACGGATGTGGAGCCGCCGCAGTTCACGGAGGATTTTGGCGTGGTAGTGAAGGTGCTGCCAAATGGGAATTATGTGGTGACGACGCCGAAGCATTTTGACGGGCTTTTCAGTCTGGTGGGGGCGGTTTACCTGTACGATGGGGCGACGAATGGGCTGATCAGTGCGCTGTATGGGGAGGGGGTGGGCACGGGCGGGGTGGAAGTTCTGTCCAACGGTCACTTTGTGGTGCTGAGCCCGGAGTGGGGGGCGGGGCGCGGGGCGGTGACGTGGGTAAATGGGGTTACGGGACTGAATGCGGAAGTGAGCGCGGAAAATTCCCTGGTGGGCCGGGAGGACAGTGAGGATGCGGTGGGCAGCGGCGGGCTGACGGGGCTGGGCAATGGCAGCTATGTGGTGCTGAGCCCCTGGTGGAATGAGGCGCGCGGGGCGGTGACGTGGGGCAGCGGCACGGCGGGGGTGAAGGGCGTGGCGGGGGAGGGGAATTCCCTGGTGGGCGCGGTGGAGGGGGACCGCGTGGGCAGCCGGGGGGTGAAGCTGCTGGCAAACGGGAACTATGTGGTGCAGAGCCCGGACTGGAATGACTGGCGCGGGGCGGCGACCTGGGGCAGCCGGACCACCGGGGTGAAGGGCGAGGTCAGCGAGGCGAATTCACTGGTGGGCAACGCCCTCAGCTTTGAGGTGGGCCGGCATGTGATCCCGCTGAGCAACGGCCACTACGTGGTGAGCTCGCCGGACTGGAACGAAACACGCGGGGCGGTGACGTGGGGGAACGGCACGACGGGGGTGACCGGGGCGGTGAGCGCGGCCAATTCCCTGGTGGGTACGGAGGAGGGGGACATGATCGGCTGGGGCTATGATCTTGTACTGGGGGAGGACATGATTGGCCTGGTGGTGCCGCTGAGCAACGGCCACTATGTGGTGGGCAGTCCGGGCTGGAACCAGACCCGGGGGGCGGCGACATGGGTGAACGGGAACACGGGGGCGACGGGACCGGTGACGGCGGCCAATTCTCTCGTCGGGACATGGGGGGCAAGTTATTGGGGGGGGAGGGATGGAGACCGGGTTGGGCAGACCATCACGGCGCTGAGCAACGGCCACTATGTGGTGGGCAGCCCGAACTGGGGCTCCAACCGCGGTGCGGCTACCTGGGGGAATGGCGGCACTGGGCGCACCGGGACTGTGACGGAGGCCAACTCGCTGGTGGGGGAACGGGCGTGGGAGTATGACAAGAATGATGTGATTGTTGAAACGGGCGACCGTGTGGGCGAGTCGGTCAAGGCGCTGACCACCGGCCACTATGTGGTGGGCAGTCCGCGCTGGAACTTTAACCGCGGGGCGGCGACCTGGGGCAACGGCCAGACGGGCACAGTGGGGACGGTGACGGCGGCGAATTCGCTGACGGGGGAGATGCCGGGGGAGGTTGACCCGAATGAGGATGTCCTGTCTGGGGGCGACCAGGTGGGCAGCCAGGCGGTGGCGCTGGCCGGCGGGCACTATGTGGTGGGCAGTCCGAACTGGCACAACGGACGCGGGGCGGCGACGTGGCGCACGGGCACGGGAACGACGGCAGCTGTGGTCTCGGCGGCAAATTCCCTGGTGGGCAGCCGTGAGGCTTTCCGTGATGATGAGCTCGGGATTGATACGCCAGGGGATGAGGTGGGCCTGCATCTGCGGGCGCTGGCCAGCGGCCCTTATCTGGTGTTCAGCCCGAACTGGAACCAGCGGCGTGGGGCGGTGACCTGGGGCAGCGGGACGGCGGGTGTGAGCGGTGTGGTGGGGGCGGTGAATTCCCTGGTGGGCAGCCGCGCTGGGGACCGGGTGGGCCTGGCCGAGCAGCCCTTTTATATCGTTGAGGACGACTACCCTGTGGACCGGCTGCTGCCCATGGTGGAGGAGCTGGCCGGGGGTGGTTTTGTGGTGGGCAGCTCGCAGTGGTGGCAGGGGCGCGGCGCGGCGACGTGGGGCAGCGCGACGGGCGGCGTCACGGGGGAGATTTCGCTTTTGAATTCCATCATGGGCATCAATGAGGGATATCTGGGATGGGATGAATGGGAGTCTGAAAGGTATCTCGGGGGAGATGCCCTGGGCACGCAGGTGAACGCGCTGCCGGGGGGCGGTTATGTGGTGGTCAGAGAACACACCGAGCATACGGACGGTGCTACGGTGATCTTTGGGGACAAGGACGGGGCGGTGAGCGGCAGTCTGGACCAGCTGGAGGAAATGTCGGAGGCCGTGGCGGGACCTGCTAGCGGCGGGCTGTGGAAGCAGGTGCCGGAGTACAATGCGGTGCACGGGGACCTGCTCATCGGGAATCCCGGGTACAACCGCGTGAGCCGGCTGACGTATGAGCCGAAGGCGCTGACGCTGGTGGAAAGAAATGAGGCGACGGCGGAGGTGGGCGTGCCTTTTTCCTGGCCGGTGCTGACGAGGAATGTTACGAGTTTTGAGATGTCAGGACTGCCGGAAGGGCTGGATTATGATCCGGCCAGCGGGGTGATTTCGGGCACACCGGCGGAGGCGGGTTTGTTTGAGGTGCAGATTGCCGGCAGGAACGGCAACAACCAGCCGACGGGCTACCTGTATCTGCGGGTGACGGTGCCGCTGGCGGTGGCAGTGGATGCGCCGGACCGGGTGTGGACGACATCGCCAGACGCGCCCTGGTTTGGCCAGGATGATCTCACCTCCGACGGGGTGGATGCGGCACGCAGCGGGCCCGTCAGATCTTATGGCAGCACGTGGATGGAGACGACGGTCACCGGGCCGTGCTTCCTATATTTTAAATGGCGTGTGTCCTCGCGAGAAGACCGTGATTTTCTGGATTTCAAGGTGGATGGAAGGGTGTGGCACAGCTTGTCCGGCACGGACGGGACGGTCTGGAGAAGCCTGAGCGGCCACATCCCCCCGGGCAGCCATGTGCTGCGCTGGGAGTATGAGAACGATGGCGGCGGCAGCGATGGCGAGGATGCCGGGTGGGTGGATGAGATTGTGCTGACCCCGGTGGCGGGGCCGGTGATCACCAGTGCGTCGTCGCTAGTGGTGGAGAGGGGCGTGCCCTTCAGCTACACGATCACCACGCACACGGAGGCGGATTTGTTCACCTCGGCGGAGCTGCCGGAGGGCCTGGTGCTGGACCCTGCCACGGGCGTGATCTCCGGGACGACCCTGGTGGGGGAGGAGGAGTTTTCCATCTTCCTCGGTGCCAGGAATGAGGACGGGTGGTCGCCGCCCTTTTACCTGAAACTGAACGTGCTGGAGCCCATCGGCCCGGTGGTGAATGTGCAGGGATCCGGCCTGGTGTGGAACCGGGGTGGAAATTCGTCCTGGTCTAGGGGCCTGGCTGACAATGAGCCTCACGCCGTCAGTGGCAATAAAGGAGAATCCTGGATCGAAACCACGGTGACAGGCCCGGGCATCCTGACTTTCCAGTGGATGGCGGAAAACGTCAGCTATGGAGAAAGATTTCAGCTCACGGTCGGCGGGGTGGAAATGGCTGTGCTAAGGGGCACGAGCGATGGCTGGCGGGCGGCCAAGGTGGCCATCCCGGCTGGGGTGCAGGTGCTGCGGTGGACTTACCTGCCGTGGCAGGACGGGCCTGGAAACTGGGCTCTCCGACCGCATCATGGAACCGCAGCACTGGATCACGTGGCTTTTGAGGCCACTTCGGCACCGTTCATCTCCAATGAGCTGGCTCTGACGGCTGTGCCGCGGGTGCCCTTCACCCACACGGTGACTGTGGCCAACGGGCCGGCGGTTTTTTCCGCCAGCGGTCTGCCGGACGGGCTGGAGATGGATGCCAGCACAGGGGTGATCTCCGGCACGGCCGTCACAGCGGGCCTATACGCGGTGGAAGTGACCCTGGGCAACGGCGTTGAGAGCCGCTCGGAGACTCTGCAATTGACGGTGGAGCCTGATCTGGGAGAGGTCCTGGATGCGCCTGAACTGGTGTGGCAGACCGACGGCACGGGCTGGGGTACGGCAGGGGCCAAATGGTTCGGCCAGACTGTGACCGTGGATGAGACGCCCTCCGCCGCACAGGCAGGTGCGCTGGATTACCCATGGAGCAGCGGTAACGCAACGATGCGGACGACGGTGACCGGGCCGGGGACCGTAACATTCAAATGGAAGAAGAGCGGGCTTGGCAGTCAGCTTCTGTTCACCATTCTGGATGCTTCCGGAAAATTTTTCGATGGAGCTGACATTCCTCCAGGGCAAGAACGCGACTGGGAGGTCTCCCGCACTTTTGAGTTGCTGCCTGGAGAGCATCTTCTGCGTTGGGCGTATTATAACGGTAGTCCAGGCACTGCGGCCTGGGTGGATGAAGTGACCTTTGTGCCTGATCTGAGACCGTGGATCATCAGCGCCACCGAGGTGCGGGCCGAGGTAGGAACCGCTATCAGCCATGCCATCACGACAACGTCAGAGGCGACCTCCTTTGCGGCCACCGGCCTGCCGGAAGGCCTGGTGCTGGATGCGGAGACGGGGATGATGACCGGCGCGGTGGCGGAGCCAGGGGTTTATGAGGTGACCCTCACGGCCGTCAATGAAGCGGGGGAAAAGGCCACGACGCTCACGCTGCATGTCTTTCCTCAGATCGGGCAGGCCCTGAACGCGCCGGGCCTTGTGTGGACGCGCGGCGGGAATTCGTTCTGGTTTGACCAGACGGAGGTCTCATTTGCCGACGGCACGGCGGCGCAGACCGGCGCGAATGGTGAAACATGGATGGAAACCACCCTGACGGGGCCGGGTACGCTGTTCTTTAAATGGAAGACGGTGGATGCCTGGCAACTAGATCGCCTGAGTGTGACGCTGGACGGGGAGGAGACCGGTACGGTGCCGTCCCTGCGGGGAACAACTGAATGGGAGACGGTGGCGATGGAGATCCCGCCAGGGACGCACACGGTCCGCTGGTCCTATGGATTGTACTGGGTGCACGATCACTATGGGGTAGGCTGGCTGGATGAGGTGGACTTTACGCCGAGCCTGGCGCCGCACATCAGCAGTGCGCTGGAGGTGCAGGCGCTGCGCGGGCAGGCTTTTGAATACACGGTGACAACCAGCAGCGTAGCGCAGACCCTGGCGGCCACCGGACTGCCTGCGGGCCTAACTTTTAATGCGGGCACGGGTCTGATCTCCGGCACTCCCTCCCAGTCGGGCCTTTTTGAGGTGGCCCTGTCGGCGACAAACGGGGAGGGCACGACTGCGGCCACCCTGAAACTGAAAGTGACCATCCCGATCGGCGTGGCGGTGAATGCACTCGGCCTGGTGTGGACGAGCGGCGGTGACCTGCCCTGGGTGGGCCAGGCGGCGCTGAGTCCGGATGGCGAGGCCGCGCAGAGCGGGGCGCTGGGCGATGAGGAGGAGAGCTGGGTGGAGACGACGGTGGTGGGCCCGGCCACGGTCTCCTTTCACTGGCGCGTCTCGTCCGAAAGAGACTATGACAAGCTGAGCTTCACCCTGGACGGCAGCACGCAAAAAAGCATCTCCGGTTTGAGCAATGGCTGGCAGGAGGAGGAGTATGAACTGGCGGAAGGTACGCACACGCTGCGCTGGACCTATGCCAAGGATGACGGTGCGGCGCGCGGGGACGATGCCGCGTGGCTGGACCAGGTGCGCGTGGACTATGTGCAGCCGGAGCTGGTGGTGCGCCAGGACGACAACCCGCTGGCCTATGGCAGCGCCGTGGTGAACTTTGGCCCGGTGGTGCTGGAGCAGAGCCAGGAGGTGACGCTGACTCTGCACAATGGGGGCGAGCTGCCGCTGACGGACATCGTGGCGGAGCTGGATGGCACGGAGGCGGGAACTTATACGATTGTGACGCCGCCGGATGCGGAGCTGGAGGCCGGGGAGCAAACCTTTGTGACGGTGCGCTTTGCTCCGCAGACGGCCGGGGCCCACACGGCGACTCTGGGCCTGGCCAGCAACGATCCGCAGCGGAACCCGTTTTTCATCACCCTGTCCGGGACGGGCAAGCTGCCGGACATCGGTGGCGGCGACGGCAGGCCGGTGATCAGCCCGCTGGTGCTGTCAGACACTTTGGTGGGAACGCAGGTCAGCCTGGCCCTGAGCGCCTCCAACAGCCCGACGAAGTGGACGGTTAAGGGCCTGCCGAAGGGCCTGAAGTGGAACGCGAAGACCCTGATGATCGAAGGCGTGCCGACGACGCCGAAGTACAACAAGGACGGTAGCATCGCTCCGTATGCGGTGACCCTGAGCGCGGCCAACGCCAAGGGCACCGGGCCTGCGCTCGCTCTGAACTGGAGCATCCTGCCGCTGCCGGATGAGGTGGTGGGGACCTTCCAGGCCCTGGTGCAGCGGGACGCGGACGTGGGTGACGGCCTGGGTGGCTGGCTGACGGCCAGCATCACCACGAAGGGCACGGTTTCTGGAAAAATCATGCTGGGAGCGGAGAAGCTGTCCTTCAAAGGCACGGTGACAGTGGGGGCTAACAATGCGGTCAGCTTCACCAGCACGGCGGCGCGCAAAAAACCGCTGGCGGCTTACAGTGTAGAGTTTGGCTTCAATGAGGATCATACCATCGCAGGTGCCCTGAAGGATGGAGAAGAGGGGGCTGATATGAACGGATGGCGGAACACCTGGCACGCAAAGGACAATCCGGTCCCCGAGCCCCATCTCGGCCGCGTGAACCTGCTGGCCGACCTCAGCGGTGCGCCCTGGACGGATACGGAAAATATGACCCGGGTGCCGCAGGGGATCAGCTATTCCGCGCTGACGCTGAAAAACAACGGCCAGGCTGCCTGGGCCGGTGTACTGGCGGACGGCAGCAAGCTGACCGGCAGCACCCTGCTGGGGCCTGATTTTGATGTGGCTCTGTGGGCCAACCTTTATAAAGGCCAGGGGTCGGTGATCATGGAGGGCAGGCTGAGTGAAACGGCCGCGCTCACCGGCACCGGTTCCTGGATTAAGAATCCTCAGGAAAAGCCGCTGGTCTATGCCGCCGGGTTCGGTGCCGATGAGGCCGGCCCCGTCACGCTGACGGTGGCGGGCGGCGCCTGGTCACCCGCGAAGGGTGCCACGGTGCTGGGCCTGCAATATAATTCCGCCAGCCCGGCGCCCAATCTGTGGCTGACCTTTGAAAACGGCGGCCTGGAGCTGAGCGCGATGATGCTGACCGCCCTGCCTGTGACGGTGAATGACAAGAACAAGGCCGCAGTGCCGAATTTCAAGGTGTCGCCCGCTTTGAATCCCGGCAAGGCGGTCGTGAAAATCACCGCCGCCACTGGCCTGGCCTCAGGCACCTTCACCCTGACGGATGCCAATCCGGAAAAGGCGGGCAAGACCCTCGCCCGCAAGGTGAAATTCTCCGGGATGCTGGTTCCCGGCCTGGGCGATGACCTGGCCGCCGGCGGTCATTTCCTGCTGAAGCAACTGGCCGTTCCCGGTGCCACTCCGCCCACCACCCTCAAAACCGCCCCCACCCTCTCCGGTCGCATGCTCCTGCTGACAGTGGATCCGGCGGTGGTGGATGAGAATTGATGGCTTGGCCCGTTTGACCAGCGTTGAGGCTGTCCAGACTTTTTGATCCTGAATCCTGTTTTTCGAAGGCTGGATTGAGATTCGGCCTGCCGGCGGGAGAGCGTGGGCTGGGGATAGGTCGCTTGGACGCTTCTGCGATGGTGCAGAGCGTCCGGGACGTTCTGCATAGCAAGACTGGAAAAACTTCATCCCAGCCCCACCCGTTCCTGCTTTGTTATGCATCATAAAACACCATTTACTAGATGAATCGAGTCCGGCGCCCCCGGCCCTGCAGCGCCTATCCCAAAACATCCATAAACATCACTCACCGCCATTCAGTCCCGCTTGCGCACCTGATCCCCCTCCAACACGACATCCTCGCCCCCCGCCCTTCATTCACGCTTCACCGGATCATTCGTCATTCGTCATTCGTCATTTTCTCCATGCTCCTCGCCACTCCGCCTGAATACCGAACACCGAAAACCGCCCCCGTCCCCCGTCTCCAGGTTGCACTCAGCCCGATTCGGGCGCATCATCGCGGCCCTTCTTTGGCCACCCGCCATTCTTTTTCCCATGCTCGCACAACTCGACTCCCTGAAAACCGAAGCCCTCGCTGCGCTCGACACCCTGTCTGATGAAGCCGCGCTGGAGTCCTTCCGCATTGATTACCTGGGCAAAAAAGGCAAACTCACAGCCCTCAGCGCCGGCATGCGCGATGTGTCCCCGGACCTGAAAAAAGAAGTCGGCGCCAGGCTCAATGAAGTGCGCGAGGCCATCACCGGCGGCCTCACCAGCCGCCAGGAAGCCCTCCAATCCGCCAAGGACGCCGCCTCCGTCGCCGGCATTGATCTCAGCCTGCCCGGTCGCCCCGGCGCAGGCGTCGGCAGCCTGCACCCGCTCACCCAGATCCGCGACCTCGCCGTGCGCACCCTCCGCCGCGTCGGGTTCACCCTCGCGGACGGACCGGAAATAGAGACCGAGTGGCATTGCTTCGATGCCCTCAACACCCCCGCCGACCACCCCGCCCGCAACGAGAGCGACACCTTCTACCTCCCCGATGGCCGCCTGCTGCGCACCCACACCTCCAGCGTGCAGATCCGCACCATGGAGACCGCCAAGTCCCTCCCCATCCGCATCATCGCCCCCGGCGCCGCCTACCGCCGCGACGAGATTGACGCCACCCACCTCAGCGTCTTCAACCAGATCGAAGCCCTCTACGTGGACAAGGACGTCAGCCTCGCCGACCTCAAAGGCACCCTCGAATTCTTCTTCCGCGAAGTCTTCGGCCCCAAAACCGTCGTCCGTTTCCGCCCCCACTTCTTCCCCTTCACCGAGCCCAGCTTCGAGATTGACGTCAAGCTCGAAGCCAAAGGCAAAGAAGCCCGCTGGATCGAGATCGCCGGCTGCGGCATGGTGGACCCCGCCGTCTTCGCCGAAGTCAGTAAAAAACGCGGCGACACCCTCTTCGACCCCGACCAAGTCACCGGCTTCGCCTTCGGCATGGGCCTCGACCGCCTCGCCATGATCCTCCACGGCATCTCCGACATCCGCCACCTCATCGAAAACGACGCCCGCTTCCTGCAGCAGTTTTAAAGCCGGTCCCTCCACTCCTAAACACCCGTGTCAGAATCCCCTCTGCCAGAAATTATTAGTGTTTATCAGTGCCCATTAGTGGTTTCAAAATCTTCTCTTCTTTTCCCATGCAAGTTTCCCTCTCCTGGCTCACCACCCATCTTGACCTCAGCGCTTACTCCACGGCCCAGCTTTCGGACCTCCTCACCTTCGCCGGCATCGAAGTCGAAGGCATCCAGGAAACCGGCATCGCCTCGGACAAAGTCGTCGTCGCGCAGATCGACTCCTTCGTGCAGCACCCCAATGCCGACAAGCTCAGCGTCTGCCAGGTGGACGACGGCTCCGGCACCCTGCGCCAGATCGTCTGCGGCGCCAAGAACTTCAAGCAGGGCGACAAAGTCCCCCTCGCCCTCCCCGGTGCCGTCCTGCCCGGCGGCTTCACCATCAAAGAAGGCAAGCTCCGCGACGTCATCTCCAACGGCATGATGTGCAGCGGCAAAGAAATCGGCCTCGGCGAAGACACCGGCGGCCTCCTCATCCTGGACCCCTCCCTCCCCACCGGCCAGCCCCTCAAGGACATCCTCGCCTCCGATACCGTCTTCGATCTCGAGATCACCCCCAACCGCTCCGACCTCCTCAGCCACCTCGGCCTCGCCCGCGAGCTCTCCGCCCTCACCGGCCTCCCGCTCAAAGGCCCCCGCGACCACACCGCCCCCACCTCCACCACCCGCCCCGCCCAGGAAAACGAAGTCACCCTTCAGGCCGCCGACGCCTGCCCCTATTACACCGCCCGCATCATCAAAGGCATCAAAGTCGCCCCCAGCCCCGCCTGGCTCAAAGCCCGCCTCGAAAGCATCGGCCTCCGCCCCATCAACAACATCGTGGACATCACCAACTACGTCCTCATGGAAATGGGCCAGCCCCTCCACGCCTTCGATCTCAGCAAACTCCAGGGCGGCATCGTCGTCCGCCGCGCTGCCGAGGGCGAAAAAATCCTCGCCCTGGATGGCACCCAGCCCGCCCTCCTTCCCGAAGACCTCGTCATCGCCGATAGCCAGCGCCCCATCGCCATCGCCGGCGTCATGGGCGGAGAGGAAACCGGCGTCACCGACTCCACCGTCAATATGCTCCTGGAGAGCGCCTACTTCACCCCCTCCGGCGTCCGCCGCACCTCCCGCCGCCTCGGCATCCACTCAGACTCCAGCTACCGCTTCGAGCGCGGCTGCGATCCCCACCAGGTCCAGGGTGCCTCCGATCTCGCCGTGAAATTGATCCTCGAAATCGCCGGCGGCCAGGTCGAAGAAACCCTCGCCGTCGCCGGGGCCGCCCCCGCCTTGGTCAAAGACGTCACCCTCGATGAAGCCCGCGCGCATCGTTTGTTAGGCATCCCCGACCTCCAGACTGATGAAGCCCACGCCATCCTCACCAAGCTCGGCCTCACCAAGACCGCTGGCGGCTCCGCCCAGACCGTCTGGACCATCCCCAGCTACCGCCTGGACCTCGTCCGCAGCGTGGACCTTGTCGAGGAGATCGCCCGCGTCGTCGGCCTGGACCGCGTCCCCTCCCGCTTCACCGCCGTCATGGCCAGTGGCGACTCCACAGACCGCCAGTATGACCACGTCATGCAGCTCCGCCACGCCCTCGCCCATCGCGGGTTCAATGAAGCCCAGACCCTCCGCCTCATCTCCACCGCCCAGATCAGCGACAGCCTCGGCCACCCCACCCCCGCCGCCGTCAGCGTCGCGTTAAAAAACCCCCTCAGCGAAGACCTCACCACCCTCCGCCCCAGCCTCATCCCCGGCCTCCTCGCCACCGCCGCGCTGAATAACCGCCAGGGCGCCCCCCGCCTCCGCTTCTTCGAGTCCGGCCGCATCTTCCTCCGCCTCCCCAATGGCCAGACCCGCGAAGAAGACCGCCTCGCCATCCTCCTCAGCGGCCCCGTCGCCCCCGGCTCCTGGCACACCCGCGAGCCAAAAGCCTCCGACATCTTCGACCTCCGCGGCATCGTCGAGGCCCTCCCCGGCGTCACCTCCCTGGACATCAAGCCCCTCGCCGACAGCCCCACCTTCCTCCTCCACAGCGAGCTGAAAGTTGGCAACCGCGTCCTCGGCTGGATCGCCCAGCTCCATCCCTCCCGCGCCCGCCAGCTGGATTCCCGCCACCCCGTTTACATCGTCGAGCTCCTCCTCAGCGCCCTCCGCCAGGGCAGCACCGGCCCCGCCCGGTTCGAGGACCTCCCCCGCTTCCCCTCCGTCACCCGCGACGTCGCCTTCGAGCTTCCCGCCGACCTCCCCAATACCAAGGTCAACGCCTTCTTCACCGGCCTCAAAGAGCCCCTCCTCATCAAAGCCGATCTCTTCGACGTCTTCGCCGACCCCACCGGCACCAAGCTCCCCACCGACCGCAAATCCGTCGCCTGGACCCTCACCTACCGCGCCCCGGATAAGACCCTCGAGACCCCCGAAGTGGACGCCACCCACGCCCGCATCCTCGCCGCCCTCGAAAAAGCCCTCCCCGCCACCATCCGCCGCTAAAAAGTACCGTGGGCACTCCTGCCGGTACAGTATTCCGCCAGTAAAAAGTACCGTGGGCACTCCTGCCCGCGCGGTTTCCCGCCAGTAAAAATACCGTGGGCACTCCTGCCCGCGCAGTTTCCCCTCCCGCGACCCGTACAGTACTCCGCACCGTCCCGGGTGCGGAACCAGGAGCTCTAAAAAGCCCGCCCTCCCCCATGAACAAACGGCCCCCACATCGGGATCCACTCCCCCGCCAGCAGGCCAGACCGCGAAAGGGCACTTTCAGTCTGGTCAATCTGCTGCTGCTGGCCGCTTTGCTCATCCTGCCCTATCAGGCCGTCCAGGCCCTCGGCTGGGACTGGCGCTGGGTCGCCGGTTACGTCGCCATCCTCAGCCTCACCACCTATTCCGCCTACGCCCTGGACAAGCGCCTCGCCGAATCCGGCGGCTGGCGCATCCCCGAGTTCAATCTCCACTTCCTCGAGTTCTTCGGCGGCTGGCCCGGCGCATGGATCGCCCAGCGCCGCCTCCGGCATAAATGCGCCAAACGCAGCTACCAGATCGTCTTCGCCCTCATCCTCCTCATCCACCAGGCCGCCGCATTCGATGCCTTTAAGGACTGGCAGGTCACCCGCTCCCTCATCAGCTTTTGGGACCCAGGCAAAAGCCCGTCCGAATATGAAGTTCGCCGAGCCATCCGTCCGCAATCAGACGATTTTAGGTAGCCCCCGCCCCCGTACAGTAGTCCGCACTGTCCCAGTGCGGTTCCGTACAGTACTCCGCACCGTCCCTGGTGCGGTTCCCCGTAAAGTGGTCCGCACCGTCCCTGGTGCGGTTCCCCGTACACCACTCCTCACCCTCCCCAGTGCGGGGAGGGGAGGGGACCTGTCGCGAAGCGACATTTGACCGGTAGCCGGGGCGTTTTAACCCCCGGAAAGAAGCCCTCCGCCTCGGGGACATCGAGGACGAGGTGGATGTCTCCTGCTGGGTCAGCTTCTTCGAGCCGCTTCCCCATGACGACACGCCAGATTAAACCTCATCCTTATCAACCGATGACCCCTTTCGTTTTCCCGCCTCTCGTCATCAAGCCCCTAACGTCCGTTGGCACGACGAATGAGACTGTTTCACAGTATCAGAGAAATGATGTTTCATTCGATCTCTTCCGTGCATAGTGGCTCTTGCATACATCTTTTTGCATCAATGCCCGTTTCCCCGTCCACCTTCCGTTATTCAGGCCACGAAACTTTCGTTTGTCGATATGCCTGGCTGCCAAAGGCAGTAAAGCATCTTAGTGATGGGCGAAACTCGAAACTCTTCAGTGACGAAAATGATGCCATGGTCCGGCTCGGTGTAGGCAAAAACATGGTTCGCTCCATTCGGTTCTGGGCTGAGACGGCGGGTGTTATCGTGTCTCTTGGCGACCACAAAGGTTATGCAGTCACTCCATTCGGCCAGGAATTGCTCGGGCACGATGGGCATGATCCATATCTAGAACACCCATCGACCCTCTGGCTCCTGCATTGGAAAATCGCCACAAATCCAAACGGGCCGATATACCAGTGGGTACAAATGCTTAATCACTGGCATCGTTCTGAATTCACCGAGGTTGAAGCGATGGGGTTCTTGAAGAAGAATCTACCACCGAAGGCGCAAAGCCTCTCAGACCGGACGACCGAGGATGGCCTTCGGGTGTTTATCAACACCTTCATACCCACAAGAGGACGCAAAGGTGAGGTCGCCGAGGACAACCTCGACAGTCCGTTCGTTGAGCTTGGCCTGCTTCGACGCTGCGGTGAGCGCACCGACATCAAGAGCGGTCAACTCGAATGGATCTATTCCTTTGCAATCGAAGACAAGCCGGGCATTTCAGCCGAGCTCTTTGCATATTGTCTTAACGATTTCTGGCGAAATGAACATGCCAACGAGCAAACCATCTCATTTGGCGCAGCAGCTGTTGGTGAAGGAAGTCCGGGGCAGATCTTCAAACTTCCCGAAGCATCGGTTCGACACTATCTCGATCAGATCAAGCAGACAACAAATGGAGCGATTGCATTCCAAGAGTCCGCCTCGCTTCAGCAGGTAACCCGGTCTAGCAAGGCTGATTCGTTCGACTTTCTTGAAAATATCTACGTTCCCGCCTGATGGCATCGCGCTCCATAAATAAACTTCTTCGAATCAGCCCCCGCTTTCTTCGGTCGGCGCAGCTAGAACGCGACTTCCGCGACCCCGAAGCTCTAGGTGGGTATGTGTTGACCCAGGATACGCGCGCGCACCTTTCACGCTTGTTGAAAGGCACGAGATCAGTGTCTGGTCAGCGTTCATGGCGTGTCACAGGCGACTTCGGCTCCGGCAAATCGAGCTTTGCCTTGTTGCTGGCGAATCTGCTTTCCCCCAGCAGTTCCGATCTGCCCAAGCACCTGCGAGGGTTGCCAGTTGATATGGGCCTGACACGCTCTCGACGTGGGTTCCTTCCAGTTTTGGTCACAGGTTCCCGGCAGCAGATGTCGATGGCGTTACTCTCTGCGCTGTCGAACTCACTGCATCAGAACATTGATGGAAGGAAAAAACTCAAGGTCAGGATGGCAGTGGACGAAACTCTAGCCGCTCCGAAGTCCAATCTGGACCACCGTGTAATCGCGTTGCTGATACAGGCATCAGCAGAGCTTCGGCAACATGATCTCTTCGATGGTGTTCTCGTCATCATAGATGAGCTGGGCAAGTTCCTTGAATATTCCGCACTGAACCCCGAAAAGCAGGATGTGTATTTCCTCCAGCAGTTGGGGGAGGCATCATCACGTAGCGGTGAAAACTGTCTCTTCACTGTGGGCCTCCTTCATCAAGGATTCAGCACCTATGCCGACAAACTAACAGAACAGGCCCAGCGTGAATGGGAGAAAGTGGCGGAGCGTTTCGAGGAAATCGTCTTTGCCCAGCCGTTAAGCCAGGTTGCCTCACTTTTAAGCGCTGCTTTGAATGTGAAGGAGGATGAGTGTCCTCGTGGATGGAAGTCAGAAGCCCATACCGACATGCGGGCGGCGGTCGATCTTGGGTTGTTTGGAGCCAACGCTGGCAAAAGCGCTCTCGTTGAGCTTGCCCCTAGCTTGTATCCTCTGCATCCAACAGTCCTTCCGGTGCTGGCGAAGTTCTTTCGCCGTTTTGGTCAGAATGAGCGTTCGTTGTTCAGCTTCCTGTTATCATCGGAACCCCATGCCTTGCAGGACTTCGCTCAGAACGAGGCCACGTTGAGATTCATCTACCGGTTGCCTGAATTCTACGACTTCATTGCTCAGAACTTCGGAGGCCGTCTGAGCGCCCAGAGCTTTCGGAGCCACTGGAGTCACATAGATGCAGTCATTCGGAGCTTTCCCGCAGAGCGCGAGTTGGAGCTACGCATCTTGAAGACAATTGGTGTCCTAAATACTATCGACTCCACTGCTGATCTGCTTCCGCGAGATGACCTGCTTGCTCTCGCCTTGGGGAACTCGGAAAATCTCAAAGCAGCCGTCGCAAGGTTGAAAAAGGAGAACCTGCTTTTCTTCAGAGGGGCAAGAAGAGGTTATGCGCTGTGGTCGCACACCAGCGTCAATTTGGAGCACGAGTACGCCAAGGCATCCGAATCCATCCAGCAAATCTCCAACATGGGCGAACTGCTTCGTGCGCGCTTGGATGCCAGACCGGTCGTCGCTCGTGCTCACTACATACGTACTGGCAATCTCAGGCATTTTACCATTCGGTTCTCCTCTACTGATGAAATCAGTGCAGACCCCACAATCTTCCAGCCGGAATACCCTGCGGACGGTATGATCGTGATCGTTCTGAGCGAAACAGAAGAGCAGAGGAAGCGGGCGCAAAAACAGATTGCCGAAATGCCCGCCAGTCCACAGGTCTTGTTTGGAGTGACGGAAGCGCTGGAAGTTTTGAATGGTTTCATTCTGAGCTTGGAGCGTTGGAATCACGTCGAGCGCCATACACCCGAGCTGAAGGATGACCGTTTTGCCGCCGAGGAGGTGTCCCGACAGATAGCTCATGCAAACCAGGCCCTGGAGAACGCCCTTCATCGCTATGTGGGTTTCCGTGGACTCTCCCAGGACGTGCAATCAAGGATCCACTGGTTTTACAATTCCATGTCTGTTAAGGGCCTGGATCGTGATGGTTCTCTGCAATGCTATTTGTCGGAGCTGTGTGACAGTTTGTTCCCGAAAGCTCCAAACGTTCATAATGAGCTTGTGAATCGTAATACCCTTAGTTCCGCCGCTGCTGCTGCCCGTCAACGGTTGTTTGAACTGATGCTTAATCATGGAGATGATCCCCACTTGGGGCTGCCTCTTGACAAAGCACCACCCGAGAAGTCACTGTATCTGTCAGTCCTTAAAGAATCAGGTATTCATGCGGAGCGGGCTCATGGTTGGAGCATTGAGTTCCCGGAAAAAGACCCACTTCGCCTGCGTCCGGCACTGGAGCATGTCATTGAGATGCTTGAGGCAAGGCCAGATGCAAGAATCCGGGTTGATCGAATCGTTGAAAAACTTCGCCGCCCACCTTATGGTGTACGCGATGGCTTGATCCCGGTCCTCCTGGTTGCCATCTATGTGCAGCATGAGGCAGAACTGGCCATTTATGAGGACGGGCGCTTTGTCAGCGATGTCGAGGAATTCTTGAAAATGCGCCTCGCCAAAGCTCCGCAAACCTTCGAGTTCCAGCTTTGCCGCATTCATGGCATGAGAAGGGAGTTGCTCTCGCACCTTGCTGAAGTTGTGAAGTTGGAGCGTGCCGAGCGCACTGAGTTGCTTTCCATCGTCCGGCCTATCTGTCTGATAGTGGCCGAATTACCTGACTACGCAAAGAACACAGAAAATCTCAGCCCCCAGACAATAACAGTGCGGAAGCACGTTTTAGCGGCTGAGGAACCGGCTCACTTGGTGTTTAGAGACATCCCCGAGGCACTTGGCTTCAAGGGGGATGTGAGCAAATCAGAAGCCTCTAAGCTGGCCTCCAAGTTGGCTCAAAGCCTCTCTGAATTACGACGTGCTTTGCCAGAATGCCGGAAGCGCATGACCCAGACGATTTTGGAAGCATTTAGTGAAAAGGTTGCAGACTTTTCTGCCTGGCGGCGGTCGGTCGCTGAGAGGGCAGAAACCGTGATCGTGGGGGTGACCAACCCAGAGTTGCGGGCATTCACCTTGAAACTGATTGACGATGCCACGGAAGAGTCTGTCTGGCTTGAGGCGCTCGGTAGTCTGGTGACCCGTGTTCCTCCGTCCCGCTGGAGGGACAAAGACGAGACCGCTTTTCGAGAGGGCGTCCTTGGGCTGGTGCGGCAGTTTCAACGAGTCGAGTCGCTTCACTTTGGAGAAGGTTCACGAGCGCCCGAGAACGCTGTGCGGATTGCCCTTACCCAGAAAACGGGAGAGGAACGGGATCAGGTGTTCCACCTTAGCTCATCACAAGTAAAAGAGGCTATTGATTTAAGAAAACGATTGCAGTCTCAGATGCCGGAGGATAAAAAGCTTGCTGTTGCCGCTCTTTCCCAGCTTCTCTGGGAAATGATGGACTCCTCTTCATGAAGCCACCCGACCCTCATTTTGGTAAGGATCAGCCTGTACGCCACGTCTTGAACGTCTCAGGAGGGAAGGACAGTTCCGCCATGGCCCTGCTGATGGCGGGCCGCATTCGTGGCCTGGAACATTTTCGCCTGGACGACATGGAGTACCTGTTTTGCGACACGCAGAAGGAACTGCCTGAGACTTACGAATACCTGTCCCGCCTTGAGGCGGAACTTGGAAGCAAAATCACTTACCTCAACGCCAAGGCGGGTTTTGATCACTGGCACAAAGTATTCGGTGGCTACCTGCCCTCGCCGCAGAACCGCTGGTGTACAAAACTCCTCAAACTCAAGCCTTTCGAATCTCACGTAGGTGATGATGCGGTGATCAGTTATGTGGGCCTTCGTGCCGATGAAGATCGGATCGGATACATCAGCACCAAGCCCAATATTAAGACTCGGTATCCCCTTCGTGAGGCGGGCATCGACTACAATGGTGTCATTCGCATTCTCGAAGACAGTGGACTCGGTCTGCCGACATTTATGAAATGGGGAAGGACAAACTCCGGATGCACCTTTTGTTTCTTCCAAACACCGTACGAATGGCTCCGCCTGCAGGAAACTTATCCGGACAAGTTCAAAGAAGCAATGGAGTATGAAACTATAGATCCATCCAACCCAAATAAGCAGTTCACATGGATGTCTGAAGGCCCGCTTGAATCATTGCTCGATGAAACCACGCGAGAGAAAATCCTAACAGGTGGCATTCGAGCCAAAACAAAATCCACCGACAAGTCCCTTGTCAGCGTCTTCACTGGAGCCTCGGTGAAGGTTAATGAGGCTTGCTTACTGTGTCAAAAATGAAAACAGAAGTTCAAACATGGACTGTGGGTCAGCTGGTTGCAGCAGCGCCGCACATCGAATTGAATCCCGCTTACCAACGGGGGCCAGCTTGGCGTGACGACAAAAAAGCACTGCTGATTGACTCAGTTTTTAGATCCTATGACTTGCCAAAAATCTATTTGGCTAAAATCGGAAGTGCTCAAAGCCAAAAGTTTGAAGTAATTGATGGCCAGCAACGAGTGCGAGCTATTTTTGAGTTCGCGGATAATCTCTTCTCAGTGCCGTCAGATTCAATCAACGGAAATTCTGATTCTGAATACACCAATTACAAGGATCTATCTGAAAAAGCTAAGGAGTCATTTAATAGTTTTGGTCTAACTGTAACAATTCTTTCGGATGCATCTCCAACGTTCAAGAGGACTTTATTTGAGCGTTTGCAGCTAGGTGAACGCTTAAACTCAGCCGAGCTGCGCAATGCGCTTCCAAGCTCGACGCCTACAGATTTGCGCTCATTTGCGACAACCCACTCTTTTTTCGATAACGCTGGTATCAGCAACGTCCGCTACAAGCGCGAAGATTACTTAACACACGTTTTCGCGTATCTGCACTTTTCTCGGAAAAATCTTTTAAAGGATATCAAGGCTCCATCTCTGCGAAAGTATGTGCTAGAATCACAACATGGTGTTGATCGCGCAGACCAAAAGCGGATTGATGCAATCCTGACCTTCTTGCAGGCGGTCGTCAAATGCAGGCAAAAGACACTGAGAAACAAATGGTCCTTTGTGGATGCGGTGATCTACTGTTCTCATCATGGAACTGAAAAACTGCGCCCCAAGGCTTTTGCCGAAGTTCTCGGCAAGATTGAGGATTGGCGGAAGGAATACTCCAAACGCCCGGAGATGCTTATGGAAACAACATGCCGAGTGCCTAACAAACGTCTTCTCTACCAATACATCAAAGCTTATCAAACAGGAGCTGCTCTAAAGGAAAGCTTGGATTCTCGTCTTCAGTATTTAGTAGCAACTATCATCCAATGAGCCAAAAGCATGTCAGACAAAGAGCTCTAGATGAGCTGGGTGCCGCTTTCAAAAATGGCAGGGCGAGCTTGTTTGTGGGGGCGGGTATTTCAGCGATAAGCGGATTGCCATCATGGTCCGGTTTGCTGGATGAGCTCATCGTTGAGCTGAAAGGGCAGCCAGGAGTGTCCACAAGGTTGATAGCTGACGCAAGGAAGCTTCTGAAAGATAGGAGTAAGTGGCTTACCCTTGCGCAACTATTGAGAAACGAACTCGGCAAAAAGTTTAATGAGTTTGTTGGCCGCAGATTTGCTGACTCCAAGATTAAACCCAATGAAGTTCACGATTTGATCGTGGACCTTCCATGGAGTGCTATTGTCACCACTAATTATGATCGCTTAATTGAACGCGCATTTGCTCGCAAGCTTGGAGATCAGGGAGATATACCCGTTTTGACATACGCTAGTCCAGGAGGTATAGCCTCAAACTATCGAAGAGGGGAGAAGTTTATTGTCAAAGCACATGGCGATGCGAAGATGAAGCCCGAGTCAGTAGTATTGACCGAATCTGATTACCGCAATTTGGTGCATCGAGAAATAGGTTATCAAGCAGTATTGCAAGCTCTTTTTACAACCAATTCATTTTTGTTCATTGGGTGCTCGCTAGCAGATCCGGACCTGAGAATGATGCTGACTTTTCTCCATAGTGCTTTCCACGGGGATACGGCAACACACTACGCGCTTATTCCATCTGATGAACGTTTGGATGCTGAGGACAAGGTGCTGTTTCACGACTTCTCTATTCATGTGATTCCCGTAGATAAAAGAAAAAGAACGGAAGAAATCACAAATTTCTTGGAAGATTTAAAAAAGGCCTGTTCAAAGTGAAACTAAAAGTTCTTTTCGACACTCTTGTCAACGTGGATGCGGAAGCAAACATTTGCTTTGCACTACCAGAAGTGGGTTGAGAGCAGGCTGAGCCCATTCACTGCGCAGCGGAGCAACTCATGGCATCGCTGGCTGATTAATCGATCAAGCTCATCAACCCTTCGATCTTGTTCAAGACCTCATGGACCTCTTCTAGTGTATTCTCAGGCGAAAGGCTAAATCGGATGCTTTCAGAAGAACGATCATGGGAACCTGACATTGTCTGAATCACATGTGAAGGAGTGATGGCACTCTCCATGCACGCCGACCCTGAAGAAGCACAAATATTCTGACTATCCAGGAACGTGAGTGTGGCATCGCTATCCATTCCAGGGAGGAATATATTAGTAGTGTTAGGCAGGCGCTGGATCACATGGCCATTGCGCTCAGTATTTGGAACGGCTGCAAGGAGGCCTTCCTCCAAGGCATCGCGGAGTGGGCGAACAGTAGCATCGTAGGCTGGAAGCTTTTTTTGTGCAACGGCTGCTGCAGTTCCGAGGCCAATGATGCCTGCAACATTCTCTGTGCCGCCGCGTCGAGAGCGCTCTTGATGACCGCCGTGCAAGAAGGGCGTGAATGGTGCCCACTTCTGCGCATAGAGGGTACCTATACCTTTCGGAGCGCCGATCTTGTGCCCAGTGAGGGAGAGGTAGTCGATGGGAAGTTCCTCAACCTTCATTGCCAGCTTTCCGACAGCCTGCACGGCATCACAGTGGTAAAGAACCCCCCTGCTGCGGCAGAGTTCGCCGATCTTCTCGACTGGGAACAAGACGCCTGTTTCATTGTTCGCCCACATAAGCGAAACCAGCGCTGTGTCCGAAACAATCGCGTCCTCCAGGTCAGCCATGGTGATCAATCCCTCGCGGTTCACTGGCAGGTAGGTCACCCTGTAGCCGCGAAATTCTTCCAAGAAGCGGTAATAGCTTAGCACGGACGAATGCTCGACCTTCGAGGTGACAATGTGCGTCTTTTGGGTGCTGTGAATGGCGGCATGGATGGCAGTGTTGTTGCTCTCCGTACCGCCACTGGTGAAAAGCACTTCACAAGCTGAATTAGCTCCAATCAAGTCCGCCACTTGTTCACGAGCTCGTTCTATCCCTGATTTTAAATGCGAACCAAATCTGTAAGAGCTGGATGGATTGCCCCATTCTTCAGTCAGGAATGGAAGCATTGCTTCCCTGACCTCAGGCAAGACGGGCGTTGTAGCATTGTGGTCGAGGTAAATCATCCAGACATCAAGATGTAACGCGGCAGCAAGCGTCTTCAATCCTCAGTACCCCCTGATTTGCCCCTCGCGGTAAAATTTGGGTCGTTGCCAGTCCATTTCAGTCGTCGGGGAAGGGGACAGATGTATCATGCTGGGACGGGTTCTTTGAGCCTCTTCCTCAGAACTGCCCAAAGCCGGTCTTCCCGGAGCCTTCCAACACCCCAATTCCCATGCCGCCCTGGATCGAATTTTCTGCCTGTGCCGTATGCGCCATTTCCGGAGTGCTGGCCGCAGAAGGGAAGCGGATGGATCTCTTTGGCGCGCTGGTGCTCGCCCTCGTCACCGCCGTCGGCGGCGGCACCCTTCGTGATCTCTGCCTGGATCTGCCGGTGTTCTGGATCCAGGTGCCGGACTTCGTGACCGTGTCCTTGGTCGCAGCCGTCGGCACGTTTATCCTGGCCAGGTTTTTGGACATGCCCGCACGCGCCCTGGCCGTGGCCGATGCCTTTGGTCTCGCGCTCTTTGCCATCATCGGCACCGAGAAGGCCCTCATGGTCGGCTCACCCGGACTGGTGGCCGTATTGATGGGCATCATCACCGGCGTCGCCGGCGGCATCCTCAGAGATGTGCTGCGCGGTGAAATCCCCGTCGTGCTGCGGGCCGAGATTGAGCTCTACGCCACAGCGGCCGGCCTCGGAGCCACCGCCTACGTCCTGTCAGTCCACTGGCTCCCCGCATCGCCCAGCCATCGTTACATCGGCATGGCCATCATCCTCTTTCTCCGCCTCGCCGCCATGTACTGGAGCGTCAAGCTCCCCATCTTCATCACCCGCCCCCGCCCCTGACCCCTCCGCCTTCCGCCCCTCCGCCCTCCGCCATTCGCCATTCGCCATTCGCCATTCGTCATTCGTCCTTCGTCCTTCGCCATTCGGCATTCGTCATTCGTCATTCGGCATTCTGCTTTCAGCTTTCAGCTTTCAGCTTTTTCTGCCACGCCCCACGCCCCACGCCCCACGCCCCACGCCCCTCGCCCCTCGCCCCTCGCCCCTCGCCCCTCGCCCCTCGCCCCTCGCCCCTCGCCCCTCGCCCCTCGCCCCTCGCCCCTCGCCCCAC
>NZ_JBBYXL010000020.1 GCF_039655865.1 Prosthecobacter sp. SYSU 5D2
CCGCTCCAGCCAGAGGTCTTTTTTGGGGACTTCCACCAGCAGGTGGAAGTGGTTGCCCATGATGCAGTAGGTGGCGAGTTTGACGCCGCAGAAGTCTGCCAGCCGCCACATGAGGCGTTTGAGCGCCTCCTTTTCCACGTCATCGAAGAAGACCTCGCCGCCGCAGGTGCGGGACATGACGTGGTAGCAATAGCTTTCATAGGGGCCTTTGCCGACGATCCGTTTGCGTCCGCCTGACCAGGACCGCGCGGCAGGATAGGGAGCGGTTTTGGCATTCACGCCCACGAGCTGCGCCTCCAGCGCATCGCGTTGCGGATCAGTCGTTTGAGTCGCCTTCATACCCCGATGCATAGCATCAAAGCCGTCACCGTCAACAACTGTATGCCTGGCATTAAAAGATTGAAATCTGCGATTGATTTTGACGGAGGGTTGCCTCACCATGATATCAATTCAGCGGTCGCCTGAACGTCATGCCTGTCTAAAGATGAGATACGCCACCACCTGCCTGCTGTGTTTGATCACAGCGCTTTTTTGTTCCTGCTCTTCCAGTTCTGGGAGCAAGGTATTGTCTCAAAAGGGCACCCGCATCACGGCGGTTCGCACAACCGCCTACACGCACACGGAGTCAGACCATATCCAGTATGGGGCTCGCACGGCGGTCGGCACTCCTTTGAAGTACGGCTCGGTGCGCAGCGCGGCGGCGGACTGGTCGGTGTATCCGGTGGGGACCATCTTTCAGATTGAAGGCAGCCCCTATATTTACCAGGTGGACGATTATGGTTCAGCTCTCGTCGGGACCAACACCATTGATATCTATCAGCCGAGCAAAGCCCACATGAATGCCTGGGGCGTCCGCAATGTGAACATCCGGGTCCTGCGCTGGGGCTCCAAATCCAAAAGCCTGGCCATCATGAAAGACCGCGCCAAATACGATCACGTGCGCAAGATGGTCCAGCGCATCCAGCGTAGCTAAAGTTCCGCTGCGTGACCAAGTCTGAACGCGCCTCCTATGTGCTCCAGCGTCTGGGGCAGCTCTATCCGGATCCGCCGGTTCCGCTGGATCACCGGGATGCTTATACCCTGCTGGTCGCCGTTTTGCTTTCGGCCCAATGCACCGATGTGCGGGTCAATCTGATCACGCCCAAACTCTGGTCTCTGGCTTCCACGCCTGAGACCATGGCGCAGGTGCCCGTGGCGGAGATCGAAAAAGTGGTGAAGCCCTGCGGTCTCGGTCCACAGAAGGCGAAGGCCATTCAGAAACTATCCCAAATTCTGGTGGAAAAACATGCCGGACAGGTGCCGGCCGATCTGGCGCTTCTGGAGGAACTGCCTGGGGTGGGACATAAAACCGCCCAAGTCGTCATGGCCCAGTCCTTTGGCATTCCTTCTTTTCCTGTGGATACCCACATCCACCGGCTGGCCCAGCGGTGGAAGCTGACCGAAGGGAAAAATGTCATGCAGACTGAGCGCGATCTGAAGCGCCTCTTCCCCATCGGGTCTTGGAACAAGCTCCACCTTCAGATCATTTTTTATGGACGGGAATACTGCTCAGCGCGCGGTTGCGATGGGACGGTCTGTGAAATCTGCACCACGCTTTTCCCTGAGCGAAAGAAGGCATTGAAAACAAAAAAGGCTTGAGCCTCAGGCTGCTTGCACACGCTCCTTCAAAAGGTCTTTGAGCCGGGCCAGGTCCACCGGCTTCACCAGATGATGGTCAAAGCCGGCCATCAGCGCACGCTGCCGGTCCTCCTCCTGGCCATACCCGGTCACAGCGATCAGCAGGACATCACTCCCCCAGGGTTCCAGCCGCAGCAGCCGGGCCACTTCATAGCCGTCCATGGTAGGCAGCCCGATGTCCAGCACGATGGCTTCCGGAGTGAGTTTGCGGGCCTGTTCCAGTGCTTCCGGCCCATCATAAGCCAGTGACACCTGGTGGCCGGCGCGGCCCAGCAGCCTGGCCAGGCCCACGGCGGAATCCACGTTGTCATCCACCACCAGCACCCGCAGCGCTTTCGTCGGGTCACTCACCTGGGGGCTTTTATCCTGCGGGGCAGGGATCTGTACGGCTGCTGCCGGCAGTCGCACGGTGAAGAGACTTCCCTGGCCGGGGCCTGCACTGAAGGCTTCCACCTTGCCATCGTGCATTTCGGTCAGCTTTTCCACAATGGTCAGCCCGATGCCGAGTCCGCCTTCGCTCCGCGCGATGGAACGCTCCCCCTGGGTGAAAAGCTGGAACATTTCCGGCAGCCGTTTGGGCTCGATGCCCATGCCGTTGTCCTTCACAGTGACCACGATCTCCTGTCCCTGCCGGGAGGCTTCCATGCGGACTTTACCTCCCTTCGGGGTATATTTGGCCGCATTTGTCAGGAGGTTCAAAATGATCTGTTCAATTCGGGTCGGGTCTGCCATCAGCCACAGCTTGTCACGCTCAAAATGGCACTTGAGCTCATGCCCTCTCTCTTTCATCAGGGGTTGGGCAGAGTCACAGGCCCGGCCCAGCACCACAGCCAGATCAATGATTTTGCGACGCAGCCGGATCTTGCCGGTCGTGATGCGGGAAACGTCCAGCAGATCATCAATCAGGTGGGCCAGCTGGGTGGTCTGCCTTTCGATGACGCCTGCGGCCCAGGCGTGCGTTTCCGGGTCCCCGGCAGCTTGGAGCAGGGAGGCGGCATTCGCCACCGAGGCCAGCGGATTGCGCAGCTCATGCGCTAGCATCGCCAGAAATTCATCCTTCCTCCGGTCCGCTTCTAGCGCCAGGGCGGCCATCTTTTCGCGCTCTTCCAGCAGGGAGCGGACTTGATATTGCCGCCGCCGGGAGCGCATGGCGGCCTCCAGGGTGCTGACCAGCGTGTCCGGCCTCACTGGTCTCTCGATGATGGAGACATTGCCGGCGGGCTCCAGTGCCGCCAGCTGTCTCCGGCGATAGGCAGACTCTCCACTGCCGGTGATGATCACCATGGGCAGGTCCGACCAGGACGGCTGCTTCAGCAAAAGGGCGGTCAGGTCATCAATGAAGGCTTTCCCCAAAACTTCTTCGGCCAACAGCAATACACCGCAGCCTTTTTCCGCCCGTTGGCACAGCTCTTGAAAATGACTGCAAACATGACTTTCGAGACCTGCTTGGATCAAAAAATCAGCTGTCAACCGGGCATCATTACCTGTCGGGGCGAGAATTAGGATTTGATGTTCTCCCTCTCTTGCCCTGACATCCGCAATGACATGGGTGTCCGGGTTTTGGGAGACGGCGGTCTGGGAATCCATGCTGTAGCGGATTAACGGGCTTCTTGGGCATCCATGAGCATCGGCACGCCAGTAAGCACGCCCTGAAATTCATGCAGCGGCTCACCCACAGAAATGCCTTTTATATTGACGATGAGTCTGCGGATCGTCCGTTCATGGTCACCACTGCGCTTCTTAATGACAGAGATCGCCTGTTTCACCTCTCCACGGGATTCATAAAAGCGCAGCAGCAGCACCGTATCCGCCAAGTAAGTGAGATCCACCGACGCATGCATCTGCCCGATGAGCCCCTGCTGTGCGAGCACCAGGATGGTAATGACCCCCTGCTGGTTCAGGTAACCGAGCAATTCGTGCAACTGGAGCACGAGGTAACGTTCCGCAGGCATCGCGTTAAGGTAGCCGTTGATGCTGTCAATGATGATCATGCGGACGCCATTTTTAGTCACTGCCTGGCGGGCGCCGTGCGCCAGCTCTCCCGGCGAGATCTCCGCCGGATCCACCGTCTGGATAAGGATCATGCCCTTTTCGACCATCGGGTTCAGGTCCATGCCCATTTTGGCTGAGCGGTCCAAAAGAGTGCCCAGCGTTTCATCAAAAATAAAGAGCAGCACCTTTTCCCCCAGCTCGGCCGCCCTGAGGGCGAACTGCAGGGTAAGGGTGGACTTGCCGGTTCCGGGCGGTCCCATGAAGATGGTGCTGGTTCCGCGCCCCAGGCCGCCGCCCAGAAGCTGGTCAAGTTCGCCTATGCCGCTGGAAAAGTTTTCACGGGTGAATTCGGTGATCCCCTCCGCGGCCACAAGTCTGGGGAAGATCTCCATGCCGCCTTTTTTGAGGATCAAGTCGTGCGTACCCTCCATGAACTCGGAGCCGCGGATTTTAACAACACGAAGCTGCCGTTGTGCGACGCCATAACCGGAGGGTGCACAGGAAAGGACAAGTACGCCGTGAGCAATGCTTTCCACCTGTAAATCGTTGCTGTTGGAGGAGCGGTCATCCAGCAGCAGACTGGTGCAATCCCGGCCGGCAAAAAATTGCTTCAGTTGCAAAATCTGCCTTCGGTACCTCAGGGGAGTATCCGCCAGCATCCTCAGTTCAGACAGGGAATCAAAGACCACGCGGGCAGGATTTACCCGCTTCACTTCGTCAATCAGGGCCGAGATGGTGCGGTTAAGCTCAATTTCTGACGGGTGGAAAAAGGTGCTTTCTGTGTCATGCCGGATCTTTTCTTCGATGGAAGACAGCTCGTATAGATGGATGCCTGCCAGATCCCACCCATGGGATTTGGCCACCACCATGATTTCATCTTTGGTTTCCGAGAGGGTGATGTATAACCCAGTTTCCCCGCACTTCACGCCTTCCAGCAGAAATTGCATGGCCAGAGTGGTCTTCCCCACTCCTGGATCACCTTTGATTAGATAAAGCCTATTTTTAGGCAGGCCGCCTGATAGAACGATGTCGAGACCTTCGACACCCATGGTACAGCGTTCGCTGTGGTGGTTATTTTTTGAGGAGTCCATGTTGCGACTGAGCAAAAAGTTTCAAGATGGGTGTTACCCCCAGAATTCTTGTATTAAAGATTCGTTGCAGCGGGCGCTGCCGGTTCCCAAAAAAAGCGCCCTGTTTCCAGGGCGCTTCTGTTTGGGTCTTGAGGTGGGAGAGCCGGATTACCAGCGCAGGCGGGCACCGGCACGCATGGTGCGGGTTTCATCACCCAGGTCCATGCCCAGGTTCAGATCCATCTGCGGGAAGACGCGGAAGTAGGCGCCAAAGTCGATGACCTTGCTGTCATAGTCACTGGCGCTGCTGACGGTGACACCGGCCTGCAGTTCAAGCCAGTCCACCATCTGGTAGCGGAGGCTGGGGCGCACATAGATGCCGCCGTCCGTATAGCTGATGTTGCCGCCCGAGGAACTGAGGTTGGCATAAACCAAGCCCACTTCCCCGACGAAGTGCAGCTTGGGCGTGATGGCCATATAGGCACCGCCGCCGATGGTGATGACTGAGAGGTCATAGTCGGCTTCAGCCGCACCCCGGACATTCTTTTTGCCGGTGCCGCTGCTCCAGTTGAAGCTGCCTTTGACAAAGAAGATGGTGGGCAGGTCAATGGAAAGCACCACACCGAGACCGTGGCTGCCGTTCAGCTCTCCGCCGCTGGGATCCACATAACGGTAGCCAGCTTCGACATATCGGTAGTTCAGCATGTTGCTGCCGGTCATGCTCTGCTGCATGCCCCAGGAATTCGTCGTCACCGGCTGCTGATACCCATAAGTGCCAGGGGCTGGTGGCGGGGTGGGATCCATCATGGTCGGCCCGGCATAAGGGGAACTCATGGGGGGCGGCGGCAGCGTGGGGGACATGGCATTGTAGCCTGTGTTCCCGTAAAGCCCGGCACCTGCGGGTGGCTGAGGTGTGTATCCACCTCCTGAACCCGGATAAGCCGGCGCACCAGGATACTGCGCGCTGACCGGTGATGTGACACACACAATGGCCAGAAGAATGAGAGCGAGAGCAGATTTCATGGGTTTCGGGGTAAACCTTGATTATTCAGTTATCTTAAATAATTCAAAATAATCCCGGCTGCACTCTTTTTTTCAAATATTCTCATTATTTCAGTGAATGCAGGTCTTCACGCCAGATCCTCCCTGCTCCAGTAATCACTGCTTTGGCATGTGTGGAATCAAAACATCCGGAGCCTGATTGCGCTGATGCAGACGTTTGGTGGCCTCTTTGGCAAAAATTTCCTGAGAGCGCTGTAACTTGCCCGTGTTGCTGGCAAGTGATGTCCAGGTGCCGTCGGCCTTCAAAAGCCGTCCACGAGAGGTGTCGGCAAAATGAGTCTCCAGGATCTGGGTCAGACGTTTCTTGGCGTCCTTGTCCTCAATGGGCACCAGCAGCTCCACCCGTTTGGACAGGTTGCGATTCATAAAGTCGGCACTGGAAATGAAGATCACCGGCCGTCCGCCCTGGCGGAAGTGGTAGATGCGCGCGTGCTCCAGGTAGCGGTCAATGATGCTGACCACGCGGATGTTTTCACTGAGATCCTTCACACCGGGGCGCAGGCAGCAGATGCCGCGGATGTTCAGCCGCACGCTGACCCCGGCTTGGGAGGCCTCATATAGGGCCTCGATCATTTTGCGGTCTTCCAGGGCGTTCATTTTCAGCATGATCTCCGCCTCCTCCCCCTGGCGGGCGCGTTCCGTCTCGCTTTGGATCATGGTCAGCAGCCGCTCCCGCAGGCCAAAAGGGGCCATGGAGATGCGCTCAAAGTGAACAAAGCGTGAGCGGCCCGTCACCGTGTTAAAAAAGGTACTCGCATCGCTGCCATAGGTCTGGCGGCGGGTCAGGTAGCTGATGTCGGTGTAAAGTTTGGAGGTGGCCTCATTGTAGTTGCCAGTACCAAAGTGCATGTAGCGCACTAGGTGCCCGGCCTCCCGGCGCATCACCAGGCAGATTTTGGCGTGGGTTTTCAGCCCGCGCACCCCGTAGATGATCTGCGCTCCGGCGTTCAGCAGCTCCTCCGCGCGCTCCAGGTTCCGGGCTTCATCAAAACGGGCTTTCAGCTCCACCAGTACTGTCACATGCTTGCCCGCCTGCGCCGCACGGATCAGGGCGCTGATGATGCGGCTGTTCTTCGCCGTGCGGTAGAGGATCTGCTTGATGGCGATGACGTCCGCATCTGCTGCGGCCTCTTCAATGAGATGCAGCACCGGGTCAAAGCTCTCATAGGGATGGTGCAGCAGAATGTCATTGCGCTTGATCGCATCAAACATGCTCTCTCCAGGCTCAATCTGGGAAGAACCCTGGCTGTCCCAGGGCTCCACTTTCAACTCATCAAAGCCGGACAGACCCGCGATGACAAAGTAGGCCCGCAGATCCAGCTCTCCCGGGATGGTATAAACTTGGGCTCCTTTGGCCCCGCAGAGGTCGCGGATGGATTTGACCAGGTCACGCGGCGCGCCGTCCTCAATCTCAATGCGGATGGTGGGGCTTTGCAGGCGTGCCTCCAGGATGTCCTCCATCTCGCTGGCCAGGTCAAAGGCGCTCTCATCATCCACGGCGATGTCCGAATTCCGGCTCAGCCGGAAGCGGGCGCTGGAGGTCACTTTTTCCGAAGGAAAATAATGGTGCAGAAACAGGCACAGAAGATCCTCCAGATTCAGGTAGGCATGCTGGCCGCTTTCGACCTCCGGCACCAGGACGTGGCGGGGCAGGTTGGATGGCAGGGTAAAGAGCACCAGCCGTTTGGTCTTCTCCCCATCTGTTACGGACTGCACCGAGCTCAGCAGCGCGATCTGCAACGCGGGTACGGAGATGCGCGGCGTCTCATCATCCAGGGCGATGGGGGAGAGCACCGGGAAGATGTGCTCCATGAAGTGGGCCTCCAGGTGCGTGCGCTGCGCCGGGGTCAGCTCCTCTGGGCGCAGGCGGCGGATGCCTTTCTCACGCAGGAGAGGGAGCAGTTCCGTGTTCAGGATCTCACACTGGCGGCTGACGAAGGCCGTGGCCCGCTGCTGGATCTGCTCCCACTGCTGGGTGGGGGTGAGCCCCGCGTGGTCCTTCACCCGCCGCCCCTGCTCCCGCAGCAGTTGCAGCGCGCCGACGCGGACCATAAAAAACTCGTCCAGATTGGAGGCCGTGATGGCCAGGAATTTGACCCGCTCCAGCACCGGCAGTTCTTTTCGCGCCGCCTCGGCCAGCACACGTTCATTGAAGGCCAGCCAGCTCAGCTCGCGATTCAGAAAGTGTTCGTCGGTATAAGGGGTGGCAGACCTGGTCGGGGACATCAAACATGATTGCGGCAGGCAAGGGACCGTGCAAGTGACGTTCGCCGCAATGGCTGAAGTTTGACAAGTGGCTTCCAGGGAACGGACTCGTGGATGCAAACGCCGGATTTCATGTAGAATGCAGGCTTCCAGGCAGGATTTTTCATGGATAATGATGAAAGAAATTCGCTCGGATAAGGCGGGTCTTTATGCCCCGGATGATTTTGTGCCAACCGCACCGGAGGTCTTCAATCTAGTGGACTGAACCGGACTGGCTAGCGATCCCGCCTTTGCCGCCCATTTCACCTTTGTGGAACTGCTGAATGGAAATGGCGATGAGGCGGCAGGGCTGGACCTGCCGGACATCAGCGGCTCCGGTTTCGTCTGGGACATCAGCCAGTTCACTACCAACGGCAGCATCGCCATCGTCCTCATCCCCGAACCCTCGCGCCTGCTGCTGGGAGCGCTGGGATTTGCTGCCTTGTTCCTGCGCCGCCGCAGGGATCTTTGATCTGTCCTCTCTTGCGTGCGCAGCCTCCAGGTTTTAAACACTGGCCCTCTGCCCAACCATTTATGATCCTAGACACGCTTGACCAGTCGGCCCGTTACGAAGTTTTGTCTCCACGCTTTGCCAAGGCCTTTGCCTATCTGCGCACGGTGGACGGCACCCAGCCGCTGGGGCGGCATGACATCGCGGGAGATGATGTCTTTGCCATCGTACAAACCTATACGACCAAGCCGCAGGAGAGTGCTCTGTTTGAAGCCCACCGCAAATACATTGATGTGCAGTTTCTCTATTCAGGCCGCGAGACCATCCTGTGGGCTCCGCTTACCGCGATGAAGGAGGAGACGATGGCTTATGATGCGGAAAAGGAAGCGGCTCTGTGGAAGCTGGTGCCGGATGTCACCCCGCTGCATCTCAGCGCCGGTCATTTCTGCATTCTCTATCCTGAGGATGCCCATGCTCCCTGCATCCAGTGGGATGAGCCAAGCGAGGTCTTTAAAGTGGTGGTGAAAGTGGCGGTGTGAGGCTCAGCATGGGTGGACAGTATAACCATATATAAAATAATTCTGAAAGTTGAGCTTCGGGCGGCGGTTAACATGAGATATCCATTCCAGGACCTCCAATGATCAACTTTTTATATCTGTCGAAGGGACTCAATGCGATGGCCCGTGCTCACCGGATGGGCTCAATGGCAGGGCATCTGGGGGCGGCGGTAGTGGCAGGTTATTTTGTTGGTGAACAGCGGCCGGATCTGGAGGCAGAGGTCAATCAGGGGATCGAGGGCGATCTTGAGCGCGTGATTGCAGGTGAATCAGTCTTCGGGAAAAGGATGACAAAAAACGCGAAACTGACGGATTCGGAGTTGTTTGAAGCTTTTCCAAAGGAGAAGCCGGACGAACGCCTGATTGATGACATTGCCGAAGCATTGGCAAAGAACATCGCGTTACCCAGGGAGTCAGGCCACAATGTGATTTTTGCATCCATCGCCATTCACGCACTCAAAGAACACCCGGAGTTCGCGACCCCCTCAGTCATTGACGGCATTCGCAAGCTGATTGGCCTGTTTGACAAATCACATCCGGGAAGTGGCTACTATGGGAAGGCGAAGGGCCGGATCACCGGAAACAAAGTCACCCTTGCGGACATGGCGGCTGAAGGCGCACCCCACTACACAGACATTCCGGGCATGGTAGATGCGGTTCTGGATGAAATCATCAACCAGGATCCAAACAACCACCGCCAGGGTTATGGAGGGCTGCTGCATGTGAACAACCATGCGGCGGCGATCACCGAACTGGCGCAATACGGATATCCTGAACTGGTGCCCGCCGCAGTGGCTGCGCACCATAGGCACCTGCTCCTGTGGAGAAGCCTGCCGAATGTGGCGGATGAATTCGGGCCAGAAGCTTTCTCCGAGTACAATCCTTTTACCGCTGCCTACTGGACCTCAGGGAAGGTGCCGTATGACCGTGCGCTGCTCACTCACCGGGTCAAAACGATGTTCGGCTTCAATGAATTGGCGGAGGCTACGGACAATGATCTGAAGGAAAAGAGCGCTTTCGAGAAGCTGCGTTATATGATGTAGGCCGAAATGGCTTAGCTTCTTTGCTCGTGCACGGCTGGGCACTTCTCAAAGAACCAGCTGGGCAGGGGCGTGGGCTACACCAGCCTTTCCCGCAGAGCCCGTGCCACGGCGGCGGCGCGGCTGTGCACGCCGAGCTTGATGAAGAGGTTGCGGGTATGCGTGCCGGTCGTATGGATGCTGACATTCAGCCGGTCGGCGATTTCTTTGGCCGTCAGGCCATCCACCATCAGGGCCAGCAGCTCCTGCTCACGCGGGGACAGGGAGACGGGCTGGCTGGCCGGTTTGGTCAGCTTTGCCAGCATCTGCACCACAGTGGCTGCCACCTTGGGGGACATGGGGGAGCCGCCTTGAGCCGCTTCCAGAATGGCCTCGGCCACGGTCTCGGCACGGCAGGTTTTTAACAGGTAACCGCAGGCGCCTGCACTGATCGCCTGGCTGATTTTTTCAGCGTCTTCAAAGACCGTCAGGATGACAACGCGGCACTCCGGGGCACAGCGGTGCACATCACCGATGATGTCCAGGCCGCTGCGTCCGGGCAGGCCCACATCCAGGAGCAGGACCTCTGGCATATCGCGCGGATGGAGACTGCGCAGAACGGTGAGCATGGTTTCGGCATTGGCAAAGACGGTGCCTGGCGCCAGGCCGTTGGCGGGCGTGCACAGCCGCTGCAGGGAGCGGCGGAACAAATCGTGATCTTCAACGATCCAGACTCGGATTGGGTTGTCGGATTTCAAACTGTCGGTTACGGGGGGTTAATTGATCAGGCGGGCATCCAGAGAGGCGTGCGGGGAATGTTCAGGTGAATGATTGTTCCGGCTGCCGGTTTGGAAAAAAGGTGCATGGTCGCATGCAGGGCGCTGGCGCGTTCACGCAGGTTGCCCAGCCCGTGGCCGGAGGCGGGTTTGCCGGTGTCAAATCCGCTGCCGTTATCGGCAATTTCGATCCTCAGACCCAGGTCCGTGGGGATCAGGTGGAAGCGCACGCGGCTGGCTCCTGCGTGGCGTGAGATGTTGTGCAGCACCTCTTTGCAGAAGAGGTAGATTTCCCGCTGCGTCTCCAGGTCAGGCTCGCGCACCAGCGGCTGGGCGGGCAGGGCGCAGTCCAGGCGGATGCCGCGCAGCAGGCGTTCCGTCAGGCCGTGCAGCACTTCCAGCCAGTTCCTGCCGGCCTGTCTGGCCGGATCACGAAGCAGGTCCACCATGTCACGCATGGAATTGGCCGTCTCTTCCGCCACGCGGCCGATTTCTGCCATGTCAGACTGGATGGATTCCCGGGTCGCGTCCGCCTGGGTGGCCAGGGAGCAGATGAGCGTGATGCTGCCCAGATTGGACCCGATTTCATCATGCAGGTCACGGGCCAGTTTGTCATGCATGCGCTGGGCATCCAGGCGGCGGTGGCGGTGCTGGCGCCAGAGCAGAAGACTGGAAAGCAGGATGAGGCCGGCCACGCTGCCCAGGCCGCCATAGGCCATCTGGTTGTAGGTCCGCTGTAGCAGATCAGTGCGCGCAGCCTGGAGACGGAGGCGCTCGTTCTCCAGATCCCGGCGCAGTTCCAGTCCCACGATCCATTCTGGCAGGTCCAGGATGCGGCCGCTCTCTGTCAGGCCGTCCGTCAGCGACTCCAGGCTCCATCCGGCCGCCTCCTCACCCTTCAGCACATCGGTGGCGGTGAATCTGCCATTGGGGGCATGGTTGACGCCGTTTTTTAGCGCCTGCACCTCGGCCAGGGCAAAGACATAATCGCTCCGGCGGTACCATAGTTTGTTAGCGGTGATGCGGATGAACTGTGCTTTCAAGCCCGGGGCGGGGATGCACACGGCGTTCATACCCGGCAGCGGATGGTAGCTGTCTGTGACCTCATGCAGCAGCACTGCATCGCCAAAGTCAGCCTGCGTGGCCGCCTCCACCTTGTAGAGAACCGGAAAGCCGTAGTCAAACCACAGCGGCACTTCTCGCTTGCGCACCGGGAACAGCCGCACCTCGTCCAAGTCCATCACTTCTGGAAAAGAGAGCGTGAGCGATTTGACTGTCTCGCTCTCCTCTGCCACCGCGCTGTGGTAGCCCAGAGTGCCGCCCTCCTGCGGCCCCACCGGCAGTCCCAGCGGCGTCACCATGTCCACCAGATTGGCCCGGGTCCAGGCGCGAGGGGCGTTGCGGGTGCTGGAACTGGATACACGGCCCAACGGTGCCAGGTTTCTTTTTCCTGACAGCACCATCATCTCTGCCAGCGCCAGCACCTCAGGCCCGTCCACCGTCCAGGGCTCCGTCGCCGTGAAGCGCACCCGGTGGACCGGGCGGGGCTCAAAACGTGCCACCACGGGAAAGCAGCCCGGGTTGGGAAAATCCGCCTCCGTGCGGTCCAGGACTGTTTGCGCCGCACCATTTTCGTCAAAGACCTCCAGCTTGAAGCGGACTGGAAATCCATAGCCCGGCACGACCGCGCTGGCCGCCTTGGCCAGGGGTGGAACGAGCACAATGCTGTCCACGGGATGCGTTTCCGGCAGGCTGATTTCAATCCACCTCACATCCTCCTCGGTGGTGTAGCCGGTCTTCAATCCTGCACGGACGGAAGAATTGATGAGCGGCATTTCCGGCAGCGTGCCGAGCTGCGTCTCCACCTCTCCGATACGGCGGTCCTGTTTTTCCAGCTCACCCCATGACCAGAAGGCCAGACGCCTGACCCACTCGGAATCTGCTTCCAGAGACAAGGCGGCGGCGGCGAGGATGGCACTCAATAACTTCATGAACTCCTGACAAGTAAGCTGGCTCTTGGCGGTGTCGCCTCGCATATTTTGGTGAGGTGACATTCATCCAGGGGGCCGCAGGATCTGGAAGACATTTAAAGAGTCGGTTTGCCAATATTCTCCCACTGTATGAAAGCTCTTCTCCCTCTGCTCATCACAAGCATCCTTGGCAGCCTGCCGCTGCTGGCGCAGGAAACGGCACCGCCGTCTTCACGGACCGTCCCGCCAGACATCAACGGCTTTAAAACGGTCATCCCTGCACCGGCGGCAGTGAAGCCGCTGAAAGTGGCCATCTATGATGGCGGCGGATCTTCGAAGGCCGGGGTGGAAAAGGTCAGCCAGGCGGTGACGGCACTTCCGGGTTCCACCGTCACCCTGGTCACCCCGGCGGAGATGGGCACGGTGGATTTGAAGGCCTTTGATGCCGTGGTGTTTTGCGGAGGCAGCGCCAGTGTTCAGGCAAAGAACATTGGCGAGACAGGCCTCAACAATGTCCGTGAATTTGTGCGGGGTGGCGGCGGTTATGTCGGCATCTGCGCGGGTGCGTATCTGGCCTGCACCGGGTTTGACTGGAGCCTGGGCATCCTGAATGCCCGCACCGTATCCAGCAAATGGCGTCGCGGCACCGGCTACCTGGACATGGAAGTGGTGCCTGCTGGAAAAAACCCGCTTGGTGAGGTGAACGGGATTTTCAAAGTGCGCTATAACAATGGCCCCGTCATCAAGCCTGATTCCCGCCCGGACATCCCCGCCTACACACCGCTGGCACTCTTCCGGACCGAGGTGGCGGAAAATGGATCGCCAGCGGGTGTGATGGTGGATTCTCCAGCCGCCGCCAGCGGCAGCTTTGGCCAGGGCAGGGTCTTCATCTCCAGCCCGCATCCGGAGAACACCCCCGGTCTGGAGCACCTCATTCCCCGTGCCATCCTCTGGGCCGCAGGCCAGGATCAGACCCCAGCCCCTGCCAAACCCAGCGTCGTGCCATGAAAAAATACACCGCGCTTTTATGCCTCCTGCTGGCACCCGCTGTCTTTCTTGCCGCCAAAGACCCGGACCGCGAAAGCTACCGCTCCCCCTACAGCGTCAAATTTTCTTTCGATGAGAAAGACCTCATCGGCGACCTGATGAAGGGAACACGGTCTAACTGGAAGGACTACGCCAGCGTGCCCCATGCCGAATGGTATAACCCCAATAACCGCACCCGCTGGGGATATTGGGGACCCGCCGCCACGCATTTTAACCCGCCTTCAGGCCTGGCCTCCAAAAGCCCGGACTGGTCCCGTGAGCGCATCATCGCCACCGGCCTTCGTTATGTGGGTTATTCCTATCAGCATCACCATGTGCCTGACTGGGAGCCGCCAGCCGACTGGCCTGTCAGCAAGGACCAGACCACACCCGTAGGCAAAGGCCTGGATTGCAGCAACTACACCGCCTTTGTCTATAACCTGGCCCTGGGCATCAAACCCACGGGCGATGTGCGCAAGCAGTCCGAACTGACCGAGGTTCCCGGCCCCGGTCCCAACCGGACCCTGCCCGTCCGCCGCATCGAGCTTCCCAAGACCTACGAGGACTTTGAGAAAACGCTGCTTACCGGAGATCTCCTGTTTATCAACAACAGCAGCGGCAACATCTCCCACGTCGTCCTCTGGGTGGGAAAAATTGGCCGGTCACCGGATGGCGTTCCCCTCATTTTGGACAGCACCGGCACGGGCAGTGTGGATGCCAACCAGACCGCCATTCCGGATGGCATCTACCTGCGCCCCTTCACACCCCGCACCTGGTACTTCCGCCAGGCCAGCCACATCCTGCGCATCATTCCTGACGGGGTGAAACCCGCCTCCCGATGAGACCTTTCCTTTTGTTGATTTTCACCGCTGTCCTCCTCTGGAGCGCCAGCCCTCAGGACATCCGCCCGGGCAACAGCGTCTTCGGAGACCGGCAGTTCATTGAATATGTGCCGGGAGACCTTCCTGTCATCATCGCCGCGCCGCATGGCGGGCGTCTGTTTCCGGAGGACGTGCCGGACCGCACAAGCGGCGTGAAAGATGCGGATGCCAACACCCAGGAACTCGCCCGCACCATCGCCGCCGTCATCCACGCCCGCACAGGCAGGCACATCCACCTGGTCATTTGCCGCCTGCACCGCAGCAAGCTGGATGCCAACCGCGAGATTGTGGAAGCCGCCCAGGGTGACCCGCTGGCCGGACAGGCCTGGGAGGAGCATCACGGCTTCATCGAGCAGGCCTGTGCCGCTGCCGTGAAGCAGTATGGCGTGGCCTTTCTCATTGACCTCCACGGGCATGGGCACAAAGACCCGCGTGTGGAGCTGGGGTATCTGCACACCCCGGTGGATCTCTCATCAGGCGAAGACGTACTCAACGCCCCCGGTTTTGCCGCTGGCGGCAGCCTTGGCTGGCTGGCGGCCCGCAGCAGTCTTCCCTACGTCCAGCTTCTGCGCGGTCCGCAGAGCTTTGGCGCCCTGCTGGAGGAGCGCGGATTTGCCGCCACACCCAGCCCGCGTGCGCCGGTGCCGGATGAGCCTTATTTCAAAGGTGGTTATACCATTGCACGCCATTGCGATGCCTCCCGGCATGTCACCGGCTTCCAGATTGAGGCCAACCGTCCGCGTTTGCGAGATACCGCCGCCAACCGCCTGGCCTTTGCCCACGCGCTGACCGGGGCCTTGGAAGTGTATCTTCCAGCTCAGCTCGGCGTCTCTCTGGATGGCGGTGGCAAAGCCGCCCCCGCCGCCTCTCCCGCACCTGTTTCCGATACTTCCCAACCTGACCAATAACCTCCCCTGCCATCCCCCGAACCCAATCGGCTTCGCTCCCCAACCAGGCGATGCTGAACGCTGATTGAGCTATGAGAAATACCCCCCGCCCCTCTGCCGCCACCCATCTTCAGACTGTTGCCACGACTTCCCGAAAGGCACTTTGGTTAAGCACCGTGTGGACAGTTTTGAACCTGTTTCATCCTCACGCTGCCGGTCAGAGTACCTTCACCACCGCCTCCGGCAGCCAGTCCTGGGGCACAGCGTCCAACTGGACACCCTCAGGTGTTCCCAATGCCGTCGGCGCTTCCGCCATCATCCTGACGCCGGTGGGAGGAAACCAGGCCATCAACAGCTTTGGCGTGGCTCGTACGCTCGGCTCATTGTCCATCACCAATGATTCCACGAACACCTTTTCCATCACCACGTCGAACACGCTGAATCTGGATGCCACCACAGGCAATGCCTCCTTGAGCGTCGCCGGTGCCGGAGATGTGGTGAATACCTTTGGCGGCAATTTGAATGTCGTGCTTCTGGACAGCGTGGACCTCTCCGTCACCAATACGACCACCACTTCCGCAGACGGTGCCTTGCGCATCAATGGCGAAATCTCAGGGGCGGGCAGGATCAATAAACTGGGCGCAGGCACCGTCACCCTCACCGGCACTAATACCTACACCGGCGGAGTCAGCATTGTGGAAGGAACCCTGCGCATCACCGTCGGTGCCGGGCTTGGGGCCAATCCAGCCTCTTATGTCGCGGACCAGATTGTGCTCAATGGCGGCACGCTTGCCTACGGCAGCACCACTGGCAGTTTCAACTCTGCGGCCAACCGGGGCTTTTCCTTGGGCAATGCTGGCGGCACATTCAGCATTCCCTCCGCCGGTGCCACTTTCACCGTTTCAGCCATCATCGCCGATCTTCCGGGGGAAACCGGTGCTTTCACCAAGACCGGCAATGGTACCCTCAATCTCAATGCCGCCAGCACCTACTCCGGCGGTACCACCATCGCCAGCGGCACCCTCCAGGTGGGCGTGGGTGGCTCGCTGGGCAGCGCTTCCAGCACCGTTACCCTGGGCAGTGCAGGCGGCGGAAACGCCTCCCTCATCAGCTACCTCGCCGGGTATTCTTATGCGCAGGACATCCAGGTGGCGGCGGGCAGCGGCGGCACCCTGACTCTCGGTTATACCAGCACCGCCAGCTTTTCAGCCCACTTCACCGGCGATATCTCCCTGAATGACGCCCTGACCCTGCGCAGTGAATCCGCCGAAGGTTTTGCCATGCGACTGAGTGGAGACATCTCCGGTCCCCATAATCTCACCAAAACCGGCGTCGGCACCATCCGTATTGAGGGTGATAATTCCGGTTATACCGGCACCACCACCCTTAGCAACGGCACCGTGCAGCTCGGCAGTTTTGCCGGCAGCGCCAATGGGGACCTCGGCTCCGGTCCCATCATCAACAACGCCACCCTCCGCATCAACCGCACCAATGCCTTTGCCCTGGCCAATGTCATGAGCGGCAGCGGCGCGCTCGTCCATACTGGCAGCGGCACGACCACCCTTTCGGCAGACAATTCCTATACCGGCGGCACCAGCGTCACCAACGGCCGACTCATGGTCACCAATGCCACTGGCTCCGCCACTGGTAGCGGCCCTTTCACCACCGCCGCAGGCACCGTCCTGGGCGGCACCGGGCGCATCATTCTGGCAGATGCAAACAGCGCCACGCTTTCCGGCCAGGTCGCCCCTGGTCTGACTGGCGTCAACGACGGCGTCGGCACACTCACCATAGGCAGTGAAAACGGCCAGGTAACTTTCCAGACCGGCAGCAGCATCGCCTTTGAACTGCGTGCGGATGGAGATAACGACCAGCTCTCTTTCACCAGCACAGGCGCAGGCCTCATGGATTTCTCCGCCCTCGCCCCTGGCAGCCTCAGCGTCGCTTTCACCGGCGGGTACACGCCAGATTTGGATCACCGGTTTGATCTCCTGGACTGGTCCGCCCTCACAGGCCCCGGCGTTACTGGCCTCAGCACCAGCCTGTTGAATTTGCCGACCACGGGTTTCGATGCCAACTGGGCCTGGGACACCTCCCTGTTCACCAGCAGTGGCGTCATTTTCATCTCCCTGGTGCCCGAGCCCTCCCGCCTGGCCTTCGTCGCCCTAGGCCTTCTCAGTCTCATCACCCGCCGCCGCCTCCGATAAAAAGGCCTTCAAACAAGCCTCGGAAGCCCTGCGCGATGCCTTGCAGCATCAAAAAAATGGCTACCAGGGGGATGCTCCATGCCCCTGTTTACCGGGGCTTCATGCCCTCATTCCCTGGGTGAACTAAAATCCAGGTTAAATAATCCTTTGCACCCCGCCAAACTCCGCTACTTTGCGCGCCCTTTTCCCCGACCAAATGGAACCCGCCAAGAACATCCTCCGACTGGGTCTGCCGAACGGCAGTCTCCAGGAGCCGACGCTTGAACTTTTAAAGCGTGCGGGCTTCCATGTCGTGGTTTCTTCCCGTTCCTACCGGCCCACCGTCAACGATGAAGACCTGGAGCTGCGCCTGCTGCGCGCCCAGGAAATCGGTCGTTATGTGGATCATGGTTTCCTGGATTGCGGCATCACCGGCAGGGACTGGATCGCTGAGAACAAAGCGGACATCGAGGTCCTGGCCCAGTTCAATTACAGCCGCGCCACTGCCCGCGCCACCCGCTGGGTGCTTGTGGTGCCTGAAGATTCCCCCATCCAGTCCGTCAAGGACCTGGAAGGCAAGCGCATCGCCACGGAAGCCGTCGGCCTGACCCAGACCTACCTGGAAAAGAACGGCGTCAATGCCGAGGTCGAATTCAGCTGGGGCGCCACCGAGGTGAAGGTGCCTGAGCTCGTGGATGCCATCGTGGACATCACGGAGACCGGCAGCTCGCTGCGCGCCAACAAACTTCGCATTGTGGATACGCTGATGGAGAGTTTCCCTCAGTTCGTGTCCAGCAAAGCGGCCTTCCAGGACGCCTGGAAGCGCCAGAAGATGGAAACGCTCGTCCTGCTGCTGCGGGGCGCTCTGGAGGCCCGTGACAAGGTCGGCCTCAAGATGAACGTGCCATCGTCCGCTCTGGAGGAGGTTGTCGCCTGCCTCCCCTCCGAGCGCTCACCCACCATTTCCCAGCTCGCCAATGCGGACTGGGTTGCCGTCGAGACGGTGATTGCGGAATCCGTCGTGCGGGAAATCATCCCGCGGCTCAAATCTCTCGGTGCCGAGGGCATCGTGGAATATCCGCTAAACAAAGTCATCCCCTAGGATGACGCAAGAACACAGGAGAATACAGACATGGGATCGCTGAAAAAGCGCAGAAAGACGAAGATCAACAAGCACAAGCGCAAGAAGCGCATGCGCGCGAACCGTCACAAGAAGCGTTTGCGCTATAAGTCCTAAGCGCTAGCCTAGGTCACATGATGTGCCTCCGTTCCGCGAAGAGAAAAGCTCGATTCGCTCACGGAAGCACCATGTCTGCACGCTGCCGCCGGCTTCAATTCTGCCTGCTCGGACTGATCGTCCCGCTCCACGGAGCGGGCACCCAGCCCCCTGAGCAGGCAGATTTGTCTTTCCCCCCGCTCACCAGCCCGCCCGCCCTGCACCTGCAGAGTGACGGTGCTCTCGTGGCCCAGGCCCTGGCCCATTATACCAGCGCCCTCCAGTTTGAAAACTCCGGCAAGCTCCGCGAGGCGCTGGACCATTATCTCGCCGCCCTGGAGGTGGACCCTGCCAATCCTGACCTGGCCATGCATACGGCCGAGCTGGCCTACAGCTTCCGTGGCCGGCCAGTGGCTGTGGACATTTTGCAGAAAGCCGTCGCCGCCAGTCCCAATGACCCCGCGGCCTATCTAAACCTCGCCCGTTTTTGCGCCACCTATGCGCCGGACGACCCATTTGAAAACGACCGCGCCCGGCAGACGCTGGACACCGCTCTGCAAAAGTTCCCGAAAAAGGCTGAGGTTTACGGCTTTGCCGCTGTCACCTACCTCAGCCAGGGAGCCCGCAAAGAGGCCATTGCCGTCATGGACAAAGCCCTCCGGCAGCAGGTTTCCCAGTCCTCCTTCTGGCTCACTCTGGGCCGTGCTGCCCAGCAGGTCTGGCCCTTGGCCCAGACGGAGATGAGGGAGGAACACGTCCCCCGGGTGAATGCCTTCTACACCAAGGCCCTGAGTCTGGCCCCCGGAGTCAAAAACGAGCCTGTCCAGCTGGAGGTGGCCCAATACTATCTGCTCAGCAACCAGCTCGAGCTTGCCCGTGATCTCTGCGCGAGGATCGTCGCCCAAAGCGGCAACATCCAGGCCCGCAAGCTTCTCCACCGCCTCTATGATGCTTTTGACGATAAAGACAAGGCTCTGGAGCAGCTCATCGCCATCGTCAAAGCTGATCCTGGCGATGTCGAACAGCATCGCATGCTGGCTGCCGCCTATGAAGCGCGGGAAAATCATGCCGGTGCCATCACCCACCTGGAGGCTGCTATCCAGATCGGCGGCGGGGAGGGGGATGACTATCTTTACCTGGGAGAGCTCATGCTCCGTGCCGGGCAATATGAAAAGCTCATCCAGCTCTGCCGGCGCTGCATCAAGCTCTTCCCGGACCAGGCCACCTTTTACGTCCATGCCGCCCTGGCCTATCGCTCCCTCGAGAGGTGGGACGAATCCATCGAATCCTTTGCGCAGGCGGACCGGCTGGCCGAGATCGGCAGCGGGGAGCTGAGCAACTATCGCTTTTATTTCCAGTATGGCGTCACCCTGGAGCGCGGCGGCAAGCACGATGAAGCCGGGCGCATCTTCGAAAAATCCATCAACCTCACCCCTGCTGAGGATGCGCAGGCGGCTGCCAACACCATGAACTACCTCGGTTACATGTGGCTGGAACTGGAGCGCCACCTGGACAAAGCGGGCGAGCTGATTTTGAAAGCCAACGAGCTCCATCCTGACAATGCCGCCTTTGTGGACAGCCTGGGCTGGTGGCATTTCAAAAAAGGCGAATATGCCAAAGCCGTCAAAGAGCTCCAGCGCGCCATCAGCCTCATTCCCACCTTGCAGGCGGAGGATGCCGAAATCATCGAGCACCTGGGCCGGGTGTACCTCAAGATGAACGACCGGGAAAACGCCCGGGCCCAGTTCAAACGCGCCCTGGAACTCCAGCCGACCGATGCGGGCATCCTCAAACGCATTGAAGAAGGCCTGAAAAAAAGCGCCAACCAGTAAATTTGGCCGGCAAAAGTGACCGGCGTTTATCCGGCGTCATCGCTCACGGCGTGCGCCTGAAGATCTTCCAGGTTCACCCATTCTACGACAGAGGAATGCGTTGCCTCCAGGCACACAGGCGGGGCCACTCCGGCGTCCAGGGCCTCCTTCCATCTCGTTACACACAGGCACCAGCGGTCTCCAGGCTCAAGGCCGGGGAAGTCCCATTGCAGCACCGGCGTGGTCAGGTCATTGCCCTGGGCTTTGGAAAACGCCAAAAACTCTGCCGTCACCTGCACACACACCGTGTGCAGCCCCACATCGCCCGGGCCGGTGCGACAGTAGCCGTCGCGATAAAAACCCGTCATCGGCTGGCGGCAGCAGCATTCCAGTTCGTCACCAAGTACATTCGTGGGCATCTCTCAAAAGGAACAGATTGTTCGTTCCGTCACCCGATTTCTCACCGTTTGTTTTCCTCTCAAAACCCTCCACTCCCAGGCAGATCTGTGCCATCTTGCCGGCCGTGATTCAGCACCTCTACGTTCACATCCCCTTCTGCCATCGCATCTGCCCCTACTGCTCCTTTTACAAGCATCAGCATGGCAGCACTGACATGGCCGGATTTGTGGAAGCCGTGCTGGCAGAAGCACAGCGCGAGCAGGCCGCCCGCGCGGACCGCCTGGACCTGCGCTCCGTTTACCTCGGCGGCGGTACGCCCACCGCGCTCAGTGAAAAACACATGGAACGTCTCCTGTCCGGCCTCCGCGAGATCTTTGATCTCTCCCAGGTCACCGAATACACCAGTGAGGTAAACCCCCGTACCATCACGGCCTCCAAGGCCGCCATGATGCTCTCCCAGGGGCTAACCCGCATCAGCCTTGGCATCCAGGCCTGGGATGAGGCGACTCTCAAAACGCTGGGCCGTGACCACGCCCCGGCGGATGCGGAGGAGACCTACCGCCTGCTGCGCAATGCCGGATTTTCCAGCGTCAGCCTGGACCTCATGTTCTCCATCCCCGGACAGAGCCTGGATGCGTGGCGCGGCACCCTGGAGCGCACCATCGCCCTCCAGCCGGACCACATCTCCGCTTATAATCTCAACTATGAAGAGGACACCGAGTTCTTCCAGCGCCTGCGCAAAGGCCAGTATCGTGAGGATGAAGGCCGCGATGCCGAGTTCTTTTACCTCGCCCTCGATCTGCTGGAGGCCGCCGGCTACCAGCATTATGAGATCAGCAACTACGCCCGGCCCGGCTTCCGCTCCGCGCACAATGAGAGCTATTGGTTAGGCGAAGAATACCTCGGTCTCGGCCCCAGTGCCTATTCCACCATCGGTGTTCAGCGCTGGCAGAACATTCCGGATACCGCCGCCTACATGCAGCTCATCCAGACCGGCCAGCCCACCGCGCAGCCTGGCGAGGAACTCACCGAGGACCGCCGCCGCACCGAACGTTTCGGCCTGGAACTGCGCACCGTCCGCGGTCTCCCCGCTTCCCTCATCCAGCCCGACCAGCAGCGCATGCTCACGACCCTGGAAAGCGAAGGCCTCCTCACCCTCCGCGACGGCCACATCATCCTCACCCGCCACGGCAAACCCCTTGTGGATTCCATCGCCGTCGCCCTCATGGGATAGCAGCTCGAATCATGCAAGTGGCAAGACGGAGGGCAAAATCCCCTTGCACCCCCGCCGCATCCACCGGAAGTCTGAGCTTTCCTTTTCCCAATCATGCAAAGCCTTTGGAACGAAACAGAAGCCGCCACCTTTGGAACCGACTTGCTGGGCCAGCGCGTCTATACCAGCCGCCTGCTGGGGCGCAATCCGGCCCTGGTGCTGCATGGCGGTGGCAATACCTCGGTGAAAGTCACGGAGAAGGATTTCTTCGGCGATGACGTGGACCTTTGCTATGTGAAGGGCAGCGGCTGGGACCTGGCTACCATTGAGCGCGAAGGTTTTTCTCCGGTCCGCCAGGACGCGCTGGTCAAGATGTCCAAACTGCCGACGATGAGCGATGCGGACATGGTGCTGCAGCAGCGTGCCGCCATGACCAATCCAAATGCCCCGGCGGCCAGCATCGAGGCCATCCTGCATGCCATCCTGCCGTTCCGGTTTGTGGATCACAGCCACGCCAACGCCATCTCCGCGCTCACCTGCAATGCCGAAGGTGAAGCCCGCGTAAAGGAAGTCTTCGGTGACCGTGTGATCATCGTTCCCTATGTCATGCCCGGTTTCATCCTGGCCAAAACCATCGCCGATCTCATCGCCGGGCGCGACCTGCGCGCCGAAGGGATCCAGGGCATGGTCCTGCTGAAGCACGGCCTTTTCACCTTCGATGACGATGCCCGCAAAAGCTACGAGCTGCACATCGAGATGGTGACGATGGCCGAAGAATACCTCGCCAAAAAAAGCGGCGGCTCAGCCCATGCCAGCAAGCCCGCCAGCGAAGACCTCCTGGCCCTGGCCAGCCTGCGCCAGGCCGTCTCCAAAGTTCGCGGCGTTCCCCAGATCGCCCGGCTCAATGCCAGTGCTGAAGCCGTGGGTTATGCCGGCCTGGAAAACGTCGCCACCTTTGGCACACGCGGACCTTTGACCCCAGATCACAGCATCCGCACCAAACGCGCCCCCGCCTTCATTGGCCAGGACATCGCCGCTTCTGTGCAGAAGTTTGCGGATGACTACCAAGCTTACTTTGACCGCAACGCCAGCGGCCACACCATGCTGGATGCCGCGCCTCGTTTCGCTATCTGGCCAGACCAGGGGGTGGTGAGTTTTGGCGATACGTTAAAGGATGCCAAAATCGTCGCCGACATCGCCGAATCCACCCTGGCCACTGTGCAGCTCGCGGAGGCCGTGGGTGGCTGGGAGCCGCTTCCGGAGAAGGACATTTTTGAAATCGAATACTGGGAACTGGAGCAGGCCAAGCTTCGCAAAGGCCCCGCCCGCAAAGTCCATCAGGGCAAGGTCGCCCTCGTCACCGGCTGTGCCGCTGGCATTGGCTTCGCCATCGCTGAAAGCCTGGCCGAGCAGGGCGCGCAGGTGGTGGGTCTGGACATTGACAAGGACATCCCGGAGATCATGAAGAAGATCGGCGGCGTGGGCATCGTCGTGAACCTGACCGAGGACAAGCCCGTGCAGGAAGCCATCGAGTTCGTTGTGCGCGAATACGGCGGCATTGACATCGTCGTCTCCAACGCGGGCATTTTCCCCAAGAACGAGCCGCTGGATACGATGCAGCAGAACGATTGGGACCGCACCATTTCCATCAACCTCACCAGCCATCAAAAGCTGATGAACAAGGTCATCCCTTTTGTTAAACTCGGCCTGGATGCCAGCATCATCTTCGTCGGCAGCCGCAACTTTAAAGCCCCCGGCCCCGGTGCCTCCGCTTATTCATGCAGCAAGGCGGCCCTCACCCAGCTCTGCCGCGTCGCCGCCCTGGAGCTTGCGCCTTACCGAGTGCGTGTCAACATCGTCCACCCGGATGCCGTGTTCGATACCAAGCTCTGGACCCCCGAAGCCCTCCAGCGCAGCGCCGAGCGCTATGGCATGACCGTGGATGAGTACAAAACCAAGAACCTCATGAAGGTGGAGATCAAGAGCAAGGACATCGGCAACATGGTCTCCGCCATGGCCTCGCCGTTGTTCGCCAAAGTCACCGGTGCCCAGATCCCTGTGGATGGCGGGAATGACCGGGTGATTTAAGGGTCTTCCTTGCTATGGCATGGCCTGAGAGGCGGCATTTCCGGTGGACGGCCTCTCTCCAATCCACAAATGAATTCCTCTCACCGGCAGGAGAGATGGTTTGTGTTCGAGCATCCATGCGGCGGGTTTTTTCCGCCTGGTGTGCGGCTCGACGGGCTTTCTGAGTTTGGTGGGGGCAGCTAAACCAGAGGCAAATTTGGGTCCACGTCGGCCTCAAGTGCGGAAGTATGGCCTAACTGGAAACGTTGGGCGGCGGCGTAGGCGATCATGCCGGCGTTGTCGGTACAGAGGTCTGGCCGGGCGAGGAGTAGAGTGAGGTTTTCTTTTTCGCAGCGGGCGGTGAGCTTTTCCCGCAAGCCGCGGTTGCAACTGACGCCGCCGCTGACGGTGACAAGGGTCTCGCCCGTCAGGCGGGCGGCGAGGACGAGCTTTTCCACCAGAACGCTGATGATGGCCTCCTGCACGCTGGCGCAGACATCGGCGAGGACGGCGGGGTTTTCGAGGTCAAGTTTGGGCAGCTCGTAAAGCACGGCGGTCTTGAGGCCGCTGAAACTGAATTCCAGGCTTTGGCCATCCATGAAACTGCGAGGGAAGGTGTAAGCGTGCGGATTTCCCTGGCGGGCCTGTTTGTCAATTTCCGGGCCGCCGGGGTAGGGCAGGCCGATCATTTTGGCGACTTTGTCAAAGGCCTCGCCAGCGGCATCGTCGCGGGTGCGGCCTAACAAAGTATAATCGCCCACACTGCGCACCTGGACGAGCATGGTGTGGCCGCCGCTGACGATGAGGGCCACGCAGGGGCGCACGGGACCCTGGCCGCCCATGAAAGGGGACAGCAGGTGGCCTTCCATGTGGTTGACGGCGAGGAAGGGCTTTTTTTCGGCAACGGCCAGCGCTTTGGCCATGCTGGTGCCGATCAATAGCGAGCTGACGAGGCCTGGGCCGCTGGTAGCGGCGAAGGCGGAGATGTCTGGCAGGGTGAGCCGGGCTTCAGCCAGGACGGTTTCGACCAGGGGACGGACGTGGAGGATGTGGTTGCGGGAGGCGACCTCCGGTACCACACCGCCGTAGAGCCGGTGGATGTCCGCCTGGGAAGCGATGCGGGAGGCGAGCAGGCTGCCGTCAGGCGTGCAGATGGCCGCTGCGGTCTCATCACAGGAGGACTCGATGGCGAGGATGTGCATGGGAGGCTGGACAGGGCTGGGCGGAGCGAGCGGGAAAGGAGAATGCGGTCGTTAAGCTGCCTGGAGGAAAGGCCGTTAGGCGGTGCGTGTGGAGGCGCGGCGCAATTTGTCCATCATGGCGACGCCCATGCCGTGCTCGAGCATGGGCTCGGCGATGATTTCATCCACACCGAGTTTGTCGAGCTCGCGCATGACGTAGAAGAAGCGCACGGCGGCCTCGGGCAGTTTGCCGTTGCCGGGGCTGAGGATCATGATTTCCTTCCAGTCGGTAAGGTCCAGGTAGCCGTCTTTTTCCTCGCCGCGATAGCTCATGAGGGCGTAGGTTTTGCCCTCCACGGGGATGAAGTCGGACGGCTTGCTGAGCAGGCGCAAGGGGGTGCGGGGGGCGTAGTGGGAGGCGAGCTGGCCGGGGGCCTCGCTAGCGGTGGCATCGTCCACGACGTTGCGGGTCATGCGCTGGAGGCGGCCATAGAGCTTCAGCTCCTCCGGGGTGATGGGGCCGGGCCGCACGATGGTGATCATGTTTTTCGGGCTGCCGGGTTCCACTTTGATAATGGTGGACTCCAGGCCGTGCAGGCAGGCCCCGCCATCCAGGATGAGGGGGATGCGGCCGTCCAGTTCCGCCAGGACGGCATTGGCCGAAGTGGGGCTGATGGCTCCGAAGCGGTTGGCGCTCGGTGCGGCGATGGGTTTGTTCAGCGCGGTGGCCACCCTTTTAAAGATGGGATGGCTGCTGATACGGACGGCCACGGTGGGCAGGCCGGCGGTGACGATGTCAGGTACGCAGGCTTTCTTCGGCAGCAGGAGTGTGAGGGGGCCGGGCCAGTAGCGCTCGATGAGGCGCATGATGGTTTTATGCACGTCCTCCGGGATGTCCGCGACGGTCTCCAGCATCTTGCGGTCGGGCAGGTGGACGATGAGAGGGTCAAAAGACGGGCGCTCTTTCGCCTCGAAGACCTTGGCCACGGCGGCAGGATTCAGGGCATCGGCGGCCAGGCCGTAAACCGTTTCTGTGGGCAATGCCACCACCTCCCCCGCCTGCAGCAGGCGCACCGCTTCCTCCACGGCATGATGCAAGAGCGGTGGCTGATCGGTCGGCAGGATGGTCGTAGGCATGAACATTTACGTTTGGGCCAAAACCATCCAATTGCAAGTGGCACACACATTTACTTTATGCCAGGCATACAATTGTTGACGATGACGGCTTTGATGCTATGCATCGGGGTATGAAGGCGACTCAAACCACTGATCCGCAACACGATGCGCTGGAGGCGCAGCTCGTGGGCGTGAATGCCAAGACGGCTCCCTATCCTGCCGCGCGCTCCTGGTCAGGCGGACGCAAACGGATCGTCGGCAAAGGCCCTTATGAGAGCTATTGTTACCACGTCATGTCACGGACCTGCGGCGGCGAGGTCTTCTTCGATGACGTGGAAAAGGAGGCGCTCAAGCGGCTGATGTGGCGGCTGGCAGACTTTTGCGGGGTGAAGCTCGTGACGTATTGCATCATGGGCAATCACTTCCACCTGCTGGTCGAGGTGCCGAAAAGAGACCTCTGGCTGGAGCGGTTCTCCGGGCCGCAGGGCGAAGAAAAACTCATGGAGCATCTCGCCATCCTCTACAGTAAAACCTACGTCGGACTGCTGCGGCAGGACCTCGCCGAACTCCGCCGCCAGGGCCTGGAAAACCGCGCGCAGGAGAAGCTCGCCGCCATCAAAAAACGC
>NZ_JBBYXL010000021.1 GCF_039655865.1 Prosthecobacter sp. SYSU 5D2
CATAAAAAACCCCCTCGCTTCATTGCTGAAGGAGGGGGTATAAACTGGCAGCGACCTACTTTCGCAGGGCCTATCGCCCAACTATCATCGGCGCAACAGCGTTTCACTTCCGTGTTCGGAATGGGAACGGGTGGTGCCACTGTGCCATGACCACCAGACTTCTGATCAGAGGTCATGAAGACAAGCTTTTGGCTTAACTTCACTGAACTGGTCAGTGTGTCTGAGGGCAGACAAGGAACTTTGGAAGTTCCCTGACAGCTGCATACAGGGGTAAAAACAATTTCGGTCAAGGCAGACGGTGTGTCTGAGTTGAAATGGAAGCAATGTAAGACAAACGGATGATTAGTATCTTTAAGCTGAACGCATTACTGCGCTTGCACCCAAGACCTATCAACGTGGTAGTCTTCCACGATCCTTCAGGGAAAATTAATCTTAGGATGGGCTTGGCGCTTAGATGCTTTCAGCGCTTATCCCTTCCGCACATAGCTGCCCAGCGATGCTCTTGACAGAACAACTGGAACACCAGAGGTGCGTTAATTCCGGTCCTCTCGTACTAGGAATTAAACCCTTCAATTTTCCTGCGCCCACAGAGGATAGAGGACCGAACTGTCTCGCGACGTTCTGAACCCAGCTCGCGTACCGCTTTAACCGGCGAACAGCCGGACCCTTGGGACCTTCTCCAGCCCCAGGATGCGATGAGCCGACATCGAGGTGCCAAACCTTGCCGTCGATATGAACTCTTGGGCAAGATCAGCCTGTTATCCCTAGCGTACCTTTTGTCCGTTAAGCGACGGCAATTCCACATTAAACCGCCGGATCACTTTGGCCCACTTTCGTGTCTGTTCGACCTGTAAGTCTCACAGTTAGGCTGGCTTATGCCAATGCACTCAACACGTGATTGCCAACCACGCTGAGCCAACCTTCGCGCTCCTCCGTTACTCTTTGGGAGGATACCGCCCCAGTAAAACTGACCGGCTGACATGGTCCCACGCCCGGATGACGGGCCGCGGTTAGATCGTTCAATACCCAAGGGTGGTGTTTCATTGATGGCTCCATGTTACCCGAAAGTAACACTTCAAAGCCTCCCACTTACGCTAAGCATGAAAACCAAACGACCAGTGACAGCTTACAGTTAAGGTGCATAGGGTCTTTCCGTCCTTCTGCGGGTAAGCAGCATCTTCACTGCTATTACAATTTCACTGAGCCCCTCGTTGAGACAGCGGACAACTCGTTACACGATTCGTGCAGGTCGGAACTTACCCGACAAGGAATTTCGCTACCTTAGGACCGTTATAGTTACGGCCGACATTCACGGGGACTTGGGTTCAGAGCTTCGCATTGCTGCTAACCCCTTGCCTTAATCTTTCCGCATTGGTCACGTGTCACATCGTATACTTGGACTTTCGTCTTGGCACAATGCTGTGTTTTTGATAAACAGTCGGTTGTCCCCTTTCACTGCGACCCAAGCAAGCTTGGGCATCCCTTCTTCCGAAGTTACGGGACTAGATTGCAGAGTTCCTTAACGAGGTTTCACTCTTACGCCTTGGTATACTCTACCCACCCACCTGTGTCGGTTTGCGGTACGGGCGGCCATGGAAAGGGGCACAGGCTTTTCTAGGCGCTCAGTTCAAAAGACCGGGATTGGATCGCTCCGCACCCTTCTGCCACTTTCAATCGGCATGCTCTCTCCCTTGACGCGAACCTGTGCTTTAACCATCACCGGTGCAGGAATATTGACCTGCTGTGCATCGCCTACGCCAAACGGCCTGGACTTAGCTCCCGACTAACCCTGGGATGAAAATCATTGCCCAGGAAACCTTGGGTTTACGGCGGACGGGGATTTCACCCGTCTTATCGTTACTTATGTCTGCATCCTCACTTCTGTAAACTCCACGGTCAGTCACCTTCACGCTTCAAGGCTTACAGAACGCTCCCCTACCAAAACATTGCCCTTGGACAATGTAGTCCAGAGCTTCGGTATAACGCTTATCGCCAATCATTTTCGGCGCGAGACCTCTCGATGAGTCAGCTATTACGCACTGTTTAAATGGTGGCTGCTTCTAAGCCAACATCCTCACTGTCAATGAGATCTCACTTCCTTTCCACTGAGCGTTATTTAGGCACCTTAGCTGCTGAGCTGGGCTGTTTCCCTTTCGACAATGAAGCTTATCCCCCACTGTCTTACTGCCATGCTTCACTCGAGGGTATTCGGAGTTTGATTGAGTTTGGTAGGCGGGTATGCCCCCTAGCTCATTCAGTGCTCTACCCCCCTCGATCAGCGCATGACGCTGCACCTAAATACATTTCGGGGAGAACCAGCTATTACGGGGTTTGATTAGCCTTTCACCCCTACCCACAGCTCATCAGAGAACGTCTCAAGGTTCACCTGTTCGGTCCTCCACGTCCGATTAAAGACGCTTCAACCTGGCCATAGGTAGATCACCACCGCTTCGGGTTCAGCCCGTGCAACTTGTCGCCCTGTTCGGACTTGCTTTCGCTCCGCCTCCATCCCATAAGGACTTAGGCTTGCCACACAGACTGACTCGCAGACTCATTTTGCAAAAGGCACGCCATCACCGGACAAGCCGGCTCTGACACCTTGTAGGTATGTGGTTTCAGGTACTATTTCACTTCGCTCACGGCGGATCTTTTCACCTTTCCCTCGCGGTACTTGTTCACTGTCGGTCACCAGCGAGTATTTAGCCTTATGCCGTGGTCGGCACAGATTCATGCGAAGTTTCACGTGTATCGCATTACTCAGGGTACCTCTAGGCGCTGTCAAGTTTTCGGTTACGGGCCTTTCACCCTCTGTGGAGCGACTTTCCATCCGCTTCACCTAACTCTTCAACTGCCACGTCGAGGCCCTACAACCCCAGGAGGAAACCTCCTGGTTTGGGCTGTTCCGCTTTCGTTCGCCACTACTGACGGAATCGCTTTCGCTTTCTTTTCCTCGCCCTACTGAGATGTTTCACTTCAGGCGGTTTAGCGTCTCTGCTCCTATGTATTCAGAGCAGAACGATACGGTATGAACCGTATCAGGTTATCCCATTCGGAAATCCCCGGATCAATGCCTGTTTGCGGCTCTCCGAGGCTTATCGCAGCTTACCACGTCCTTCATCGCCTGCTGGTGCCAAGGCATCCACTACATACCCTTTAAATCTTGCATTGCCCTAAACCATTTCATTGGCCTTGCCCTTGCGGACATGACCGAAATTGGGTTTAGAACACACTTACTTTCATTCATTACTTGAAACCTTTTCAGGTCCCAACGTCTGGCTCTAATAAAATTGTTTCTTTACCCTGTATGCAGTTGTCAAGGAACATCAAGTTCCACAAAAAACAGTCTCTTCGCATCTCTGACAATAATGGTGGGCAGGACTGGACTCGAACCAGTGACCCCCGCCTTATCAAGGCGGTGCTCTAACCAACTGAGCTACATGCCCTTTTGGAGTTGTGCTTGCGTCACAAGTTCAATTGCCTAACCTCTTCCAGCTTGTGGTGGAGGTTAGGAGACTCGAACTCCTGACATCAAGCTTGCAAAGCTAGCGCTCTACCAACTGAGCTAAACCCCCTGCTCAAGATGCTCTGATCTCAAAAACGAAAACTAAATTGTGCGCTGCAGTCATTTCCTGCACAGATAACATTTGTGAGCGCTTTCGCGGTTCACACACTTTGATTCGCATTGCTGCTCATCGGAAGTGTCGACCTTGTTCATATAGCGAGTGTGAGACACTCATGAACATACTCCATAGAAAGGAGGTGATCCAGCCGCAGGTTCCCCTACGGCTACCTTGTTACGACTTCATCCCAGTTACCAGTCTTGCCTTAGGGCGCTGTCTCCTTGCGGTTGACTCACGCACTTCGGGCGAAACCAGCTTCCATGATGTGACGGGCGGTGTGTACAAGACCCGGGAACGTATTCACGGTACCGTAGCTGATGTACCATTACTAGCGATTCCAACTTCATGTAGTCGAGTTGCAGACTACAATCTGAACTGAGCCCAGTTTTACTGATTTCCTCCACCTCGCGGTTTCGGTTCACATTGTGCTGGGCATTGTAGTACGTGTGCAGCCCTGGTCGTAAGGGCCATACGGACTTGACGTCATCCCCACCTTCCTCCTCGTTGATCGAGGCAGTCTGATTCGAGTGCTCCGGTAAACCGGGTGGCAACAAATCACAGGGGTTGCGCTCGTTGCGGGACTTAACCCAACATCTCACGACACGAGCTGACGACAGCCATGCAGCACCTGTGCAAAGCGGATATTGCTATCCTATCCGACTTTCATCGGAGACACAGTGCATGTCAAGACCAGGTAAGGTTCTTCGCGTTGCATCGAATTAAGCCACATACTCCACCGCTTGTGCGGGTCCCCGTCAATTTCTTTGAGTTTTAATCTTGCGACCGTACTTCCCAGGCGGCATACTTAACGCGTTAGCTCCGGCACAGGAAGGGTCGAATCTTCCCACACCAAGTATGCACCGTTTACTGCCAGGACTACCGGGGTATCTAATCCCGTTCGCTCCCCTGGCCTTCGTGCCTCAGTGTCAGTAACTGTCCAGTGACCTGCCTACGCCTTTGGTATTCCTCTCGATATCTACGCATTTCACTGCTACACCGAGAATTCTAGTCACCCCTCCAGTACTCTAGCACAGCAGTATCGGATGCAATTCTGAGGTTGAGCCCCAGGCTTTCACATCTGACTTACCACGCCACCTACGCACCCTTTACGCCCAGTGATTCCGAACAACGCTTGAGACCTCTGTATTACCGCGGCTGCTGGCACAGAGTTAGCCGTCTCTTCCTCTTGCGCTACCATCAATCTGCAAAGTTATTAACCTCGCAGCCTTGTTCACGCATGACAGGAGTTTACAATCCGAAGACCTTATCCTCCACGCGGCGTCGCTCCATCAGGGTTGCCCCCATTGTGAAAGATTCTCGACTGCTGCCACCCGTAGGTGTCTGGACCGTGTCTCAGTTCCAGTGTGGCTGGTCGTCCTCTAAGACCAGCTACCCGTCGTAGCCTTGGTGGGCCTTTACCCCGCCAACTAGCTGATAGGCCGCGGACCAATCGGGAAGTGACAGGCCTTGCGGTCCCCGTCTTTAGTCTTTCGACCACATGCGGTATTAATCCAAGTTTCCCTGGGCTATCCCCCGCTTCCCGGAATGTATCCACGTGTTACGCACCCGTTCGCCACTGAACATTGATCATATTGCTACTCTCAATGCCCCGTTCGACTTGCATGTCTTATCCACGCCGCCAGCGTTCGTTCTGAGCCAGAATCAAACTCTCCAAAAATTGGTGCTGACTTTAGTTTCCTTAAGTCAGCTAAATTGACCTTGATATTCTTTCAATCAAGCTGCGCATTCCATAACGCGCAGCGCACAATTTAGCTTTCGTTTTTGTCTCTCCAAACCGCTCAAACTCACTCAGCTTTCGCCTCGCTCATTCTCGCCAATCTGAAGATGTTGTTTTCTGAAAGATCACTTTCTGATTTCCAACTTAGTGAACAACTTCGTTGCTCGCTTCGTTTTTGTCAGCCGCTCCTGTTTCGGTGGCGGATTGGCAGTATGGCCAGTCCCAGAC
>NZ_JBBYXL010000022.1 GCF_039655865.1 Prosthecobacter sp. SYSU 5D2
GAAACGGGGTCAGGCGACATGAAGCCTGATAAATCAAGGGTTCCAGCGGTATTTCCTGGGTAAAAGCGCGTTTGTTATAGTGGCGGTGTCATGAGCACTCCAATCCACACATCGCCACCCTCCATCAGCACCGATGTCGCCACCTTCATCGGCATCGACTACCATAAAAGATACAGCGTCTGGCACGCCGTTGATGCTGCCGGAACCGACCTCGGCAAAGGCCGCATCGAACATCATTCACCCCACGACTTCGCCACGCTAATGAAGCGCTGGCCCAATCCGCGCATTGTCTTTGAGGCATCCATGAACTGGCACTGGCTCTACGAGGTGCTGGAGCAGTCCATGCCATCGCAACACCTCATGCTGGCCAACCCCTTCAAGACCCGCATCATCGCCGAAGCGCAGGTGAAGACCGACAGGATCGACGCCCGCATCCTGGCCCTGCTGCTGCGTGCCGGCTTGATCAGCTCGGTTCACATCCCCTGCAAAGAGACACGCCAGCGCAAAGAGGTGCTGCGGCAGCGCTGTTTCTTCGTGCGCCAGCGCACCATGCTGCGCAACCGCATCCACCGGCTGCTGGGCGCCCAGCACGACCTGAAGCTGCCCCAATGCAGCGACCTTTTCGGCAGGAAGGGCATGGGTTTTCTGGAGAAGCTGGAGCTTCCCGCCCCGGCCGGGCTGCTGCTCAAGCAGCAGCTGGAGATGCTCAAAAACGTGCAGACCCGCATCAAAGAAGACGAGGCCGCTTTGGAGCAGATGATGGGCACCACCGATGCCCAGAAGCGCGTGCTGAGCCTCCCCGGCATGGGGCCCATCCTGGCCTCGGTCGTTGTCAGTGAGATCGATGACATCAGCCGCTTCAACAGCGCCCAGAAGCTCTGCGGCTACATCGGCCTGTGCCCGAGCACCAGCAGCAGCGGCGGCAAGACATACAACGGCAAGCTCATGAAGCACTGCAACAAATGGCTGCGATGGGCCTTTGTGGAGGCCGCGTGGGTGGCAATGGGCTGCGACTCTTACTTTGGCGATCTCTACAAAAAGAAACGCGCGGCGGGCAAGAAGGCCAATACCGCCATCCTGTGTGTGGCCCGGCGCATGGCGCGCATCACCTGGCAGCTCTTGACGCAGGAGCGAAGCTATGAGAAAATTCCACCGTCGAGCCCCATCCAAGGCAAGCCTGCCCGCAACGAGACAGCCGCGACAGGTTGCGCCAAAGAAGGCGAAGACAACGCCAGCAGCGCCCGTGCCGTGAAGGGCAAGCGCAGCAAGACGAAACAGACTTTCCCCAGCCGCTCCAATCGCAGACTGGCTGGCTGCTGAGCGTGAAGCTCAGACAGCGCACCTTGGGTCAGGATGGAGGGCTGGGGATCTGATTTCGTCGCAATGGAAGGGGGCCTCAAAGTGCCCGCCCCGCAGAGAAGTGTGATCACAGCATCGCCACACCTGGTTGGAGCATGACCGGCAACGCCGCGTGCCAGCAGCACGGACGGCGCGGGTAATGCATGCCAAGCAACAGCATGGAGAGTATTCACGACGCGCACGGTTCACGACGCTCGAAGCCGCATAAAATCAAGGATCCAGCCATTTTCCGCTTGACGCCTTTTTTTCAGAGAAGG
>NZ_JBBYXL010000023.1 GCF_039655865.1 Prosthecobacter sp. SYSU 5D2
GAAGGCTCTCATGGCTGTTGCTGGACACGTATTTTCCGCGCCGTCCGTGCTGCTGGCACGCGGCGTTGCCGGTCATGTTCCAACCTGGTCTGGCGATGCTTTGATCACACTTCTCTGCGGGGCGGGCACGTTGTGGCCCCCTTCCATTGCGACGAAATTAGATCCCCAGCCCTCCATCCTGACCCAAGGTGCGCTGTCTGAGCCTAAGCTCAGCAGCCAGCCAGTCTGCGATTGGAGCGGCTGGGGAAAGTCTGTTTCGTCTTGCTGCGCTTGCCCTTTGCGGCACGGGCGCTGCTGGTGCTGTTTTCGCCTTCTTTGGCGCAACCTGTCGCAGCTGTCTCGTTGCGGGCAGGCTTGCCTGGGATAGGGCTTGACGGTGGAATTTTCTCATAGCATCGCTCCTGCGTCAAGAGCTGCCAGGTGATGCGCGCCATGCGCCGGGCCACACACAGGATGGCGGTATTGGCCTTCTTGCCTGCCGCGCGTTTCCTTTTGTAGAGATCGCCAAAATAAGAGTCGCAGCCCATCGCCACCCATGCGGCCTCCACGAAGGCCCAGCGCAGCCATTTGTTGCAGTGCTTCATGAGCTTGCCGTTATAGGTCTTGCCGCCGCTGCTGCTGGTGCTCGGGCACAGGCCGATGTAGCCGCAGAGCTTTTGGGCGCTGTTGAAGCGGCTGATGTCGTCAATCTCACTGACAACCACCGAGGCCAGGATGGGCCCCATGCCGGGGAGGCTCAGCACGCGCTTCTGGGAAACGGTGCTGCCCATCATCTGCTCCAAAGCGGCCTCGTCTTCTTTGATGCGGGTCTGCACGTTTTTGAGCATGTCGAGCTGCTGCTTGAGCAGCAGCCCGGCCGGGGCGGGAAGCTCCAGCTTCTCCAGGAAGCCCATGCCCTTCCTGCCGAAAAGGTCGCTGCATTGGGGCAGCTTCAGGTCGTGCTGGGCGCCCAGCAGCCGGTGGATGCGGTTGCGCAGCATGGTCCGCTGGCGCACGAAGAAGCAGCGCTGCCGCAGGACCTCTTTGCGCTGGCGTGTCTCTTTGCAGGGGATGTGAACCGCGCTGATCAAACCGGCACGCAGCAGCAGGGCCAGGATGCGGGCGTCGATCTTGTCGGTCTTCACCTGCGCCTCGGCGATGATGCGGGTCTTGAAGGGATTGGCCAGGGTGAGGTGTTGCGATGGCATGGACTGCTCCAGCACCTCGT
>NZ_JBBYXL010000024.1 GCF_039655865.1 Prosthecobacter sp. SYSU 5D2
TGAGGTGCGCTAAAATCCTGGACCACAAAATAAGGGACAAGCACTATGAGAACCGTGATCCGCAAACGATACAGCAATGATTTCAGAGAGCAGGCAGTGGCCCTGGTCAACCTTGGCAGGCCGGTGCCTGAGGTAGCCCAGGAGCTGGGCATCGGCACCAGTGTGCTCTACCGTTGGACTCAGCCCCAGCGCCTGTCTGGGCAGTCCTCGCACACGCAGTTCGGCGGCGCAGTCCAACGAGCCGGAGGCGAGGGGGACGAAGCCGCCGAACTGCGCCGCCTGCGCAAGGAGAACGCCCACCTGCTTTTGGAGAATGACATTTTAAAAAAGGCCGCTGTCATCCTCGGCACTCAAACCCAGAGCAAACCCGTGCGATGATCCTGCTGCTCCACTCCCAGACAGGCGGCAGCATCCGCCAGATCTGCCAGGCTTTGGAACTGCCGCGCAGCAGCTTCTATCACGCCGCCCTTGCCACGGCCACCGGGAACGAAGACCTCCGCCTTGGCGGGCTCATTGCGGAGATCTTCACGCGCAACCGCCGCCGCTACGGCTACCGTCGCATCGCGCAGGAGCTCCAGGACCAGGACATCGTCTGCGCCCCTGCCAGGCTGCGCCGTCTCATGCGGCAGCGCGGCCTGCGTGCCATCCAGCCCAAAAACTACCTGCCCAAGACCAGCGATGGCAGGGCTGACCGGCCTTCGGCCAATCTGCTGGCCCAGAAACCTTTGCCCACCAAGCCCAATGAGGCCTGGGCCGGTGACATCACCTTCATCCCCACTGCCTCCCGCTGGCTTTACCTCGCGGTGGTCATCGACCTGGGCTCACGCCGCAT
>NZ_JBBYXL010000025.1 GCF_039655865.1 Prosthecobacter sp. SYSU 5D2
GCGATGGACATGGTCTGATTCCGCAACGTGCGGTTGTCTTCCATTCTACGGGCGATCTGCTCCAGGTCAAGGCTGCTGTCCACGTTGAAGGCGTACACCAGGCTGGTCCTCAAAAGCGAATCCGAGATCTGGCTGGCGAATTCCTTGGCCAGCCAGTCGAAGAAATCCAGCAGGCGCTTCTGCCGCGCCAGTTTCATCAACTGTAAAACGATGCGCAAAGGTGCCTGGTCCTCTTCACTGGCTGGGTCGAACTGGGTGAGATCCAGCAGGCCGTGGCGGAAGACGGGTAAAAAGGGCCGCAGGGCCTCGGTCATGTCTTCGGGCAGGTCAAAAAGCGCGCTGAAATCGGTGGAGACGGTCCACGGATCGGGTCCTTGATGCAGGACAAAAGGGAGCACGGGCGGCAGCGGCAGGCCGTGGAGTTTTTCGTGGGTGATCAGCAGCTCGGTGATGTAGCCCAGCAGGCGCAGCGGCATGGCGGGATCCACCGTGGTCTGGTGCTCAAAGAGCAGATACAGCCGCAGCTCCCGCTGGCCTGCTTTGACAGAGAAAACCAGGTCCGAGTGCGCCTGCTGGAGGCTGCCTTTGACAAAGGAGCCGGGCAGCAGGACCAGGGAGGGCCAGTCCACGAGGGCAGCGGTTTCAGCAGGCAGGTGGCGCTGGAAAAA
>NZ_JBBYXL010000026.1 GCF_039655865.1 Prosthecobacter sp. SYSU 5D2
CGCGCGCAGGAGAAGCTCGCCGCCATCAAAAAACGCTTCTGCGACCTGTCCATCTACGTCAAAGAAGTCAAAGAACGCTACAGCCGCTGGTTCAACAAACGCCGCGAACGCCGGGGCACCCTGTGGATGGACCGCTTCAAAAGCGTCATGGTGGAAAGCGGCGGCGAAGCCCTGCGAACCATGGCCGCCTACATTGATCTCAATCCCGTCCGCGCCAAGCTGGTAGAGGATCCCAAAGACTACCGCTGGTGCGGCTACGCCGAAGCCCTCAGCGGCAGCCGTCGTGCCCAGCGCGGCCTGTGCAAAGCCCTCGCCAAACCCGTGGACGGCTGGAAGACCCACGATGCGGCAGAGGCCTACCGTTGCCTCCTTTTCGCCAGCGGAACCGAAGTCCGCGACGCCCAAAACGAGAACATCGCCCGCCCCGGAATCAGCATTGAAAAAGCCCGAGAAGTCCTCGAGGAAAAAGGCAAGCTGAGCCCCGCCGAACTGATCCGCCTGCGCGTGCGCTACTTCAGTGACGGCTTGGTGCTAGGAAGCAAAGAGTTCGTCGAAAGCGTCTT